>NZ_JYNS01000001.1:300000-600000 GCF_000934725.1 Methyloterricola oryzae | reverse complement strand
GAGAATCTCCGGGCGGTGGGTGTTCTCAATGATTTCATCATCACCGAGAGGCCCGACTTCAAGGGGAGCCGATGAACCAGCCTGCCGGGGTAGCGCGGGGATGACCAGCGTCGAGTTTGCCTATGCCACGCACCCGGGGCGAAAACGTTCCCTCAACGAGGACAGCCTTTGCATCGAGCCTGAGCTGAGTCTCTGGGCCGTGGCTGATGGTATGGGTGGACATGCTTCGGGGGAGGTGGCCAGCGGCCTGGTTGTGCAGGAGCTGCCGCGCCAGATTCGTGAGGGCAAGGCACTGGCCAGCGCGATACTCGACACGCACCGCGCCATTCACCGTGCGGCCGGGCTGGGGCAGGGCGGGCATGACATGGGCTCCACAGTGGTCGCGGCCCGACTTCGCGGGTTGTCCTACCAAATTGCCTGGGTCGGGGACAGCCGGGCCTATCTTTGGAACGGGGCCCTTCGGCAGTTGACCCGCGACCATTCCTATGTCCAGTTGCTCTGGGAGGCGGGCCTGATCGAAGAGGCGGACATGGCCAGCCACCCGGGGCGCAACGTCATCTCCCAGGCATTGGGGGGCTCCGAGCACCAGGAGATCAAGGTGGATGTGGTGTCGGGCGAACTGTCGCCGGGCGATTCGCTGCTGCTGTGTTCCGACGGCCTGAATTCGGAGGTGCCGGACGCGGAAATCGCACGGATCCTGTCGTCCACACCGAACACGAGCGCGCGAGTCGACCGGTTGGTGGATGCAGCGCTGGAGGCGGGCGGGAACGACAATATCACGGTGGTGCTGCTGACGGCCCGGAACGGCCGCGCCTTCGATTAGATCAGCTTTCGCTCGCGAAACCAGGCCACCGCGTCGGCGAAAGCCTGGCGTGTTGGCGTGGGCACAAGGCCCAGCTCCTGCTGAATGCGCGAGGAGTCGCCGCGCTTGCCGGAATTGAGCAGGCGTATGGAGTGGTAGTTGAAGCGCGGTGCCTTTTGGGGGAAGAAGCGCTTTTCGATGGGGTCCTTGATGCGCGCCACCTGCTGCATCACGCGAGGCGAGATGGCCAGCTTCGGCATGGGCGCCCCGGTTAGTTCGTGCAGCCAGGTGAGTATCTGCTTGAGGCCGTGATATTCGCCGGTCACCAGGTAGCGTTCGCCGCGCTCGCCTTTCTCCATGGCCAGCAGCAAGGCCTGCACCACGTCCTGGGCCGGGACGAAGTCGAAGGCGCCCGGCACGTAGGCCGGCATGCGGCCCTGGGCAAAGTCCAGAATGGTGCGGCCGACCAGGCTGGGCCGGAAGTCCCAGGGGCCGACGATGGCCGCCGGGTTCACGATGGTCACGTCCAGGCCGCGAAGGGCTTCCAGCAGCACGTCATGCTCTGACACCGCCTTGGTGCGCTCGTAGTCCGAGGCCAGTTCGAAGGGGCTGACGCTCCAAGATTCGTCCGAGGCGCCTTCGGGATTGATGCCCACCGCGCCGAAGGAACTGGTATGCACCACCCGCCGCACGCCTGCGCGCCGCGCCTCCTGCATCAGCTTGCGGGTGCCAAGAACGTTGACGTCGAACAGTTCCTGGCGGTCGCCGTCGCGGATGCTGACGAAGGCGGCGGTGTGGTAGACCTTCTCGATGCCATCCAGGGCGGCGCGGATCGAGGCGCGATCCCGCAGATCGCCGCTGGCGCGTTCCACCGCCAGGCCTTCCACCGCCGTCTGCGGGGTGTGCGGACGCACGAATACCCGGACCTTCTCCCCGCGCGCCAGCAGGCTGCGCACCAGATTGGCACCCAGGTGGCCGGTGGCGCCGGTGACCAGCGTCGTCATGGTGGCGTACCTTTTGGCCTAGCCGGCCTCGGCCGCGAGAGGGTTCGAATATTCCTCCCATTTTTCCAGGGTCAGCTTCTGGAAATGGCGGATGGCCGGGTTCAGTTCGATCTGGGCGCTGTCCGGATGGCGCTCGAAGCCTTCCTGCTCCAGTTCCAGGGCCCACTGGTCCTCCGCCAGCAGCGGCTCGATATAGGCCTTGTTGGTGATCCACAGAATGGGCTTGCGCAGGACTTCCGGCATTTTCCAGTTCACCAGGGGGATGTGGATGGGACCGAACAGGAACACGAAGAAGCAACGCGTGGTGCGCTCGTCCTCTGGCAGCATGAACAGCCAGTGGATGTACTTGCCGCCGATGTCCGAGCCCTGGTAGGGATAGTCGTACCATATCTCGATGTCCTTGAGGTCGCGCGCGCCCTTCTCCATGAACAGCTTGGCCACCGCTCCTTCGTTGAAGCGGGTGTCGTAGTAGACCCGGATGGCGTCGCCCTCGCGCTTCCAGTCGCGCAGCGTCGGCTTGACGAAGGGCCGCTTGTGCCGGTGCAGATACTCGTGATTGAAGTCGCACACGTTCTCCACGATCATGGAAAAGTGTGCCTTGATGGTGACGTCGATGGGAAAGAAGGGCCAGGGTTCGGCGCATTCCAGCTGCGGGATGTGGGGCAGGCTCACGCTGTCGGCCAGTTCCGGGTCGCCCGGAAACAGCCAGATGAAGCCCCAGCGCACTTGCACCGGGTAGTGCCGCAGCCGGATCTTGGGCAACTGCGAGCGGCCGCTGCCCAGTTCGTGGGAAATTTCCACGCAGCGCCCGCAGCCGTCGAACTTCCAGCCGTGATAGCTGCAGACCAGGTTGCCGTCCTCCACGAAGCCCTTGGACAAGGCAAGCTGGCGGTGGGCGCAGCGATCCTCGACCGCGTGCAGGCTGCCGTCGGCGGTGCGGTAGAGGGCGATATCCTGTTTCCAGAACCGCACCTTTCTCACTTCCCCCGGCTTCAGGTTGCGCTCCAGTTCGACCGCGTACCAATAGTTGCCGCTGGGGCCGGCGGTGCGGGCCTGACGGCGGCGGGGCATCTCCTGTGGCGTGGCGTTCAAGGCTTTGTGTCTCTCGGTCTGGCGTTGGCGGATCAACCCGTGAGTATATCGGAGCGTTCCCGGAGGGGCCACGAAAAATCCCGGCCGAACATCGGCGGATTGCGCCGGTCGAAGGCCTTGAATTCCCCGTCGGGCCGGACCGACTGATCCCAAGAACTGGCATCCATGAAAATCTACAGTCTGCACCGCCGGCAATTTCTGCCCATTACGCCCGAGGAAGCCTGGCCGTTTTTCTCCACGCCGCGCAACCTGGAGCAGATCACGCCGGCCTTCCTGCGCTTTGGCATTACCTCCGAGGTGCCCGAAGACATTTATCCGGGGCTGATCATCACCTATCGCATCGCCGCCGTGGCGGGGATCCCGATGACCTGGGTGACGGAGATCAAGCATGTGATTCCGCTGCGGCAATTCGTCGACGAGCAGCGCATCGGTCCCTACCGCTTCTGGCACCACCTGCACCGTTTCGAGCCGGTACCCGGCGGCATCGAGATGGAGGACCGGGTGTACTACGTCATGCCCTGGGGCTGGCTGGGACGTCTGGTGCACGCGCTGTTCGTGCGCCAGCGCCTGGAGGCCATCTTCGATTTTCGCCGCGACTATCTGGCGCGCTTTTTCGGCTGCTGAGGCGCCGGCCGCCGGCGCGCCAGTTCGTAGACCAGGATGGCGGCGGTGGCGGAGACGTTGAGGGACTGGATCTCGCCCGCGCCCTGGAGCATGACCGTCGCTTCGCATACGGCGAGGGTCTGCGGCGGCAGGCCATGTTCTTCGTTGCCCAGCACCAGGGCCAGGGGGCGATCATCCAAAGGCAGTTCGTCCAAGGGCTGGGCTGTTTCGGTGAGGGCCGTGCCCACCACGCGGTAATGTTGCTGCAGGCGTTTGAGGCTGCGCGGCAGGTGGCGCAGGCGGTGCACATCGATCAGGTCCAGCCCGCCTTCGGCCACGCGGTAGGCGGCGTCCGAGGGCGCGGCCTGTTCCGGGTGGTCCGAGATCACCAGGTGCTTGATGCCAAAAAACCCCAGGGTGCGGGCGATGGCGCCCAGGTTGTGGGGATTGCCCACCCCGTCCAGGATCAGGATCGGCTCCGCGCGCTGGGCCCAGCGTTCGGCCTCGGTGAACTGCAGATCGTAAACCGGGCGCGGAATCGCCGCCGCCACCACACCGCCATGCAGAACGGTGCCGGCCACCTTGGCCAGTTCCTCGGGGCTTACCAGCCGGTAGGGCCGGTGCAGCCGCGCCAGTTCGGAGCAGATGGGGCCGACGGCGGCCTTCAGGCGCTCTTCATAGTACAGCCGCATGATCCGCTGCGGTTCGTGCCGGAACAGGGCACTCACGGCAGGGAGACCGGCGATCTTGGCCAGTTTCTCGCCGGCGTCCGCTTCCGTGGGCGTCTCGCGCCGGGATGCTTGCGGGGCTTCGCGCCGCGGCGCGGGTCTGGCGTTGGTTTTCGCGGGTCGTCGTGGCTTTTTCGGGTTGGAAGGCATGCTGGAGGCCGGTCGATGAAAATGCTCAAGTTTCGCACGGCGGGCGCCTTCGGCGCGATGCCGGGCTTGTGAAATCCTGCCGCATGGGTTTAATTAGGGCCTTTGACGCCTGCCGTCGACAACGCACGAGATACGCCATGTTCATTGCCATGAACCGCTTCAAGATCACCCCGGGTAAGGAGACCGAGTTCGTCGAAATCTGGAAGAACCGCGAAACCTATCTGGACGAGGTGCCCGGTTTCAAGGAGTTCCATCTGCTGCAGGGACCGGCCAGTGAGGAATATTCCCTGTTTGCCTCCCATTCGGTCTGGGAGTCCCGCGAGGCTTTCGAGGCCTGGACCCACTCCGAGGCATTTCGCAAGGCCCACGCCAATGCGGGCGGCGCGAAGGGCGTCTACATCGGCCACCCCAATTTCGAAGGGTTCGAGGCGGTGCTTTAAACCGGCCGGCTCAAGCCCAGGAGTGTTTGCCATGCCCCCGAAGAAAACCACACCGGATCAAGCCAAACTGGACCGCGTGGTCGCCGAGGCCCGCAAGGCGGCGGAAGAACGCGAGCGCGGCTACCGCGAGCAGGCCCTCAAGCTCTATCCCTGGGTCTGCGGACGCTGCGCCCGGGTGTTCGACCTCAAGAACCTGCGCGAACTCACGGTCCATCACCGCGACCACAACCATGACAACAACCCGCCGGACGGCAGCAACTGGGAGCTATTGTGCTTGTACTGCCACGACGAGGAGCACTCCCGCTACCTCAACGCGGACCGCTACGGGCGCGAAAAGCCGGGCGCGCGGGCGGATGGCGGCGGCTCCCACAAGCCCTTCGCCGATCTGGCGTCCCTGTTGAAGAAGGACTGACGCACTCCGCCGCGAGGAAGGTGGTCTCAGCCGAAGTAATGCAAGGCGCCCAGCAGCGGGGCGCGGGGGTTCAGGGCCAGCTTGACCGGCATCTTGGCCATCACCGGCGCGAAGCGGCCCTTGGCGGTGAAGGCGCGCAAGAACTCGCCGGATTCCAGCAAGGGGCGGATCTTAGGGCCAATGCCCCCGCCGATGAACACGCCGCCCGTGGCGAAGCATTTGAGGGCCAGGTTGCCTGCTTCGGCTCCGTATAGCTCCGTGAACAGGCGCACCGCCTCGCGGCACACCGGGTCTTCATCCCCCACGCCCAGTCGCGAGATCAGCGCATTGCGGTCCAGGCCCGAAGACGGTTGGGAGGCTGCCGGCACGGCCGGGCAGGGCGGCGCGTAGCCGCTTTCCACCAGGAAATCGTATAGATGGCTGAAGCCCGGCCCCGAGAGGAGGCGCTCCCAGCTCACATGCTCCGGGTAGAGACCGCGCAGAAAGCCCAGCAGCCGCAACTGCTGTTCGGTCTGCGGCGCGAAATCGCTGTGACCGCCCTCGGTGGCCATGGCCCGGTGTTTTTCACCGTCCCAGTAGAGGATGGCCTCACCCAGGCCCGTGCCCGCGGCGATGACGGCGATGTTGCCCGGATGCGGCTCAGCATCCGGGTTCAGGTCGACGAAGTCCTCGTCGTCCAGGTGCAGCATTCCTAAGGCCATGGCCTCCAGGTCATTGAGCAGCCGCACCTGGGGCGTGCCCAGCTTGGCCTTGAGTTCCTCGGCGTCCAGCACCCAGGGCAGGTTGGTTGTGACGCAGCGCTGCTGGACCACAGGCCCGGCCACGCCGAAGCAGGCGCTGGACAGACCGGGCTGATGCGCCAGAAAGAGATCGAGGATCGCGTCGAAGCTCGGATATTCGCCGCTGGCGAAGGTTTCCTCGCGCAGACAGTGCAGGCTGCCGTCCGCCTGCCGCTGCGCCAGAGTCAAGACCGTTTTGGTGCCGCCGATGTCGCCAGCCAGAATCATGGATGTCCTCACGTTGTGCGGATGGAGCCGCCGAGCAAGTGGATCAAAGCGTCCAGTATACCGTTAGCCACGGCGTGAGGCGGCATCTGGTAGAAGGCCTGCCAGGCCAGGGAGACGAATTCCTCGTAGCGGCCCTCGTGCTCTGGGTGGTTCTGCAGCCAGCACAGCCGCACCGCATGGCCGATGAGGATGTCGGTGACCAGGGTGTCGTCCACTCGCAGGCTGGGATTGTCACGGAACACCGAAGCCAGCGCCGACAGGGCTTCCACCGTCAGTTGCCGGTAGACCGGGGCGTCGATCTTGTTGAGCACATGGCTCACGTGCAGCTTGAAAGTCTGCTCCCCCGGCGTCATCTGCGCGCGTATGGATTCGCTGTCCAGGCGCCGCTTGCCGTTAATCTTCTCGCCCAGCATCAACCCATGGCAGCGCTCCAGCAGCAGCCAGACGCCGCGGTAGAAGGCGTCGCTTTCCCGCCCCACGGTGCCCTGGCGCTCCCGCCATTCATACCAGTCCTCGGCCTGCCCGCGGTCCCTGGGGTCCATGGAGGCGGGGAAGCGGCCCGAATGCAGTTCGCGCTGGGCGCCCTCGTAGTGCAGGCTCTCCACCTGGCCCAACTGGGTCTGACTGTCGCCATAATCCTCAAGGGTTTTCTCCAACTCCTGCGCCAGACGGTGCGGGGGCATGGTCAGCACCTCGCTGAAGGCCTGGTCCAGAGAGCCGCCCGAAGCCCGCTTCTGCCGGGCCACGAGGAGTTGCAGGATATGGCCGACGCGGATGGTGCTCATGTCGGTGAACAGCTCCGGCCGGGTCTTGATCAGCAGCCCCAGATTGAGGATCAGCTCCTGGATGATGATGTGCTGGCTGGTGTCCTGGGTGTTGAAGTTGCGGATGGTCTGCAGGATTTCCCAGGAGTCGGCGGGACGCCGGAGGGTGGCCTTGCCGCTGTAGGCGCGTCCCACGGTCAGGCCGTGCTGGCGCACCAGGATCTCGGTGGCTGCCTGTTCCAGATTGATGTCGTACTTGCCCAGGAGGCCCGCGCAGCGGCGCACGATGTACCAGGCGTGGCGGTCGCCGGCGCGGGTATAGACCTCTTCCAGCAGGTCGCGCACCCGGGCCGGACGTCCGTCCTGGCCGCGCAGGCCGGTGTCGAAATCCAGCCCGTGGCGGGAAGTCAGCAGGCTCAGGGCCTCCAGTTGGGCGTGCAGGTTGGGGTTGTGGCGCAGTTCCTCGGTCAGCCGCCGGTCATCGCCTAGTTCCCACTCCGTCAGTTGCACGCTGTCCAGGGGCGTCGGCGGCTCATCGGTTTGCGGCAGGGCATGGGCGAAGGGCCGCTCCGTGTCCTCCCATTGCGGCTGGGAGAAGCGGAAGTCGTGTAAATAATCGATCTTCTCACGGCAGCAGGTATCGAGGAATTCCGCCAGACTACCCAGCTTCGCCTTGAACCCCCCAACCGTGCCTTCCTGCAATTGAGCGATGAATTGCAAGAGCATGGCCCCGTCCTCGCCTTCCAGCATGTTCTGCTTGACGTTGATGGCCATCAGCGGTGGTGCCTCATGCCGCCAGTGCCGCGCGATGTAAGCCAGTTCCGTGCGCAGGCGCTGGATCAGCAGGCGGTTGTCCATGGCGATGTAGAAGCCCTTCTGGTTCATGAACTGGGGGAGGAACAGCAACGGCTCGCCGGCCAGCAGGTACAGCCTGGACGTGGACAGGGGTCTGAGCTTTCGCAGTGGACGGCCAGTGAGGCCCATGCGGTCGTTGCGCCCCACCTGGGCGTAGGCGGCGGCCAGTTCGCCGGCGTCGCGCACCTGGACCGGAGCGATCTCGGCCAGGGTCTGCGCGGCGATGCCATGGCCGGCGAGAGCTGCCTTCACCGTCTCATCATCGGCCAGCAAGGCCAGTTGCACCGTGCGGTTGCCGGCGCGGGCGGCTGCTCGATGCCGGCCCAGCGGATCGATGTCCTCGGCCGTGATCAGCCCGTCCTGCAGCAAGCAGCCGAGGATGTAGAGGCTCTGCGCCCAGACCAGGGGTATATTCTCATTGGGTACGCGGGTCTGGCTGTGCGGTTCGCGCCGCTCGGCGTCCAGGCTTTCCCGGGGTACCCGGTACAGTTCCGGCAGCAGGCGCTCGCCGCCGCGCCCCACCAGCAGGTCTTCCAAACGCTGACGATAGCCGGCGGCGGCCTCGGCGCGGCCCGCCAACTGGTGATTGACGAGCAGATAGGTGAAGAACAAGGGCCACTCACACTCGATATCCTTGAACTCCCTCAATTCGTGGGGCTCGTAGTGGAGCCGGTTGTGGTCCTCGATCACGGTCTGATGGCCATCCAGCAGGAAGCGCTTGCAACCGTAGCGGCCTTCCAGCTTTTCCACGATCAGGCCTTCGGTCTTCTCGCGCAGCGCCGGGTCGTCCACCGCGAAGGCGGGAAAGCCGGTAATGCTGAGGACGGCGGCGTCCACTTCCTTGGACAGGGATTCCCTGGGCAGCAGGGCTTCCAGGGAGATGCGGGTGCGGGCGATGTCGTCGGCCACCACGTGGACGATGGCCGCCTGTCCGCCTTCGGCGCCGAAGAGGTTGCAGCCGGCCATGGCCTCCAGAGCCGCCTTGGCCATGCCCATGGAACTGGCGTTAAGCTCCGCCACGCCGTGGTTCAGCTTGTTGCCGCGCTCCCAGATGCCGTAATCGGGCGTGCGATAGGCCCGGCTAATGTAGTGCACCAGGTTCTGCACGAAATTGACCTCGTCCAGGGTGAACACGATGCGCAACCCCGAGGCGGTCATCTGGGCGAGCATGAGCAGGAACAGGGATGTGGCGTCCAGTTGCAGATGCCCCCATTCGTTGTCGCCCACCACCACCTCGCCGCTGCTGGTCTTGTACTTGGCGTGCAAGGCGTCCAGAGGGTTCTGGCTGTGCTTGAACTTCTCCACCTTGGGTGCCTGCCGCATCATGGCGGTGAGCAGGCCGCGCATCAGCTTGACCGTGCTTTGCTCCAGCAGATAGGCGCGGTCGCGCTGGGAGGGCTGCTTGCGCATGGCCAGCGCCAGGCCCCAGGCGGCGAGAATGCTGTAGACGTTGTCGCGCACCCAGGCGTCGGTGTAATCGCCGTGGGTGGTGACGGCGGTGCTGGCCGGCAGCAGGCCGCTGATCCAGTCCTGGCGGTCTAGGATGATGGTGCGGACTTGCCGGAAATACTGGTTCAGCGCGTCGAGGGTCGGTTCAGGCATGAGGAGGTTCACGACAATTTGTCATAGTTCGGTGCATGGCGCGCGCAAGGCTGGTGCGATGGGTTCCCGGTCTGCGCCTGTAGCGGTTGCGCCGAGGCATGGCGGGCATGCGTCTGGAAACGCCTGTTCTTCGGCTTGTTCGGAGAATGCTCGCCGTGCCGGGTTCTCCGGAGTGCGGTGCTCCGCCTCACAGTGGACTTATTCAGCGATTCCTGTCAAGAAGCGAAGCAATAGCCGGGCCACGGACAAAGCTGCCCGGCCGTCAGAAGAGGTCCACGGAACCTGGGGAGACGCTGGTTTCCTGCACCGTGCCGTCGGCAACGAGTTCCTCGTAGAATACCAGCCGATTGCGACCGTTGCGCTTGGCATGATAAAGGGCCTTGTCCGCATTGCCCAGCAATAAGGTCGGATTGCCGATGCGTTCTAGCCCGGCGACGCCGATGCTCATCGTGACCCGGCCGACCTGGGGGAACGGGTGATGCTCCACCGCGCTCCTGAATCGCTCGAAGGCGGCTTTGGCGCCCGCGCGGTCGTGGGCGCTGATGATCGCCACGAATTCCTCGCCGCCGAAACGGAACAGCAGATCATCGGCCCGGAAGGAGCGCTTCATGATCTGGGATACCAGGATCAACACTTCGTCGCCATAGATATGGCCGAAGCTGTCGTTGACGCGCTTGAAATGGTCGATGTCCATGACCGCCAACCAGGACGGTGGGCCGAATTCCTGCCGCTTGCGCCGGTCCGAACCGTGGAATGAACTCGACAACTCCACTGCCATCATATCGAGAACCCGGCCGATCTTGTCATCGAAGGTCTTGCGGTTAAGCAGGCCCGTCAGTTTGTCGCGCTGGCTTTCCTCGAGCAGTGCGTAATAGTTGTGGAAGACCCGCAGGACGCCTTCGACCAGTTGATATTCGAGAGAATTGGGCTGCGAGCCTTCGGCGATGAGTACGTATCCCAAGATCATGTCGTTGGCCAACAAGGGATAGACCGTTCCGAAGTTTTCTTCGCCTATCAGGGCGACCCGACGGCGGGTTGCCTTGGCCTGCTCGATAGCGCCCCAGACACTGGGTGAAATGCCTTGGGGCAAGGGAGACAGCAGGCCGGTTACGTGGCAGGCCCGCGACACACCCTCGGCGTCGCGCTCGTAGCCCCGGATCTCGTAGCTCCCGTTCTGTTCCGACAATGTCAACAGCTTGATGCTGCGGAGTTTGAGCATCTCCTCCAGGGATTTCAGCAATCCCATTTCCAGCAGCTCGAAGTCGCGCACAGCAGTGAGGGAAGCCAACTGCTGCATTGCTTTGTTCATGGTCACGGTGTTCTCCGGCTTGCGCGCCTGCCCTGTTTCATGCGCCCAGAAACCAAAGAGGCCCCTGTTTCGATATGACTGGGGTTGGCGCGACTGCGCCCGGCCATTCCGCTGCTTCCAAGCCAGTCAGGAATTGCAATGCATCCGCCTTTCCCCCGAGATCACTCGGGCGGGTTGATGTTAGCTAAGTGTAGTCGCGCGGGCTTCAAATGCAGCTTTTATCTGAGCGCTACAAGGCCGCGGGGCGGATGCGATGTCGCTGACTTCACGTGGGTTTTGCAATTACCGTCGTTGATCGGTTACCCTTTTGCGCCCGTGATTTTCACGGCAATCGCTAGCCGTCAGGGTCTGAAAGTCCGGCCCGACGATCCTTCCAGTTTCGAGAGCGAGTTGCATGAAGTTTCTTCCCTCCCGTCAGGCCAAAGTGGCCGCTGCAACGTGTTTGATCCCATTGTGGCTGGGCGCTTGCGCCACGGACACCCCGACGGAAGAGCGCCCGGCCGTCGCGACGACGGCTCCGGATCCGAGGGACCCCTGGGAGGAGTGGAACCGGGATGTCCAAGGGTTCAACGACGGCGTCGACGAATACGTGATGCAGCCGGTCGCCAAGGGCTACAAGTACGTCACGCCGGAATTCGTGGACACGGGCATCACCAATTTCTATAGCAATATCAACGATATTTCCGTGTTTCTCAATGACTTCCTGCAGTGGAAGCCCATGCAGGGCGGGGAGGACATGGGGCGCTTCCTGATCAATACGACCGTGGGCGTTGGCGGATTCATCGACGTGGCGGACTACCTGGGTTTGTCCAAGCACCGCGAGGATTTTGATCAGACCATGGCGGTGTGGGGCATTCCTTCCGGTCCGTATCTGGTGCTGCCCTTCTTCGGGCCCAGCACGCCGCGCGGCGTGGGCGGACTGGTGGGCGACAGCGCCACCAATCCCATCAACTATGTGGCGCCTGGCGTAGTGCCGCTGTTGTCGGGAACCCTGCGCGTCACCGACCAGGAAGCCGACAACAAGAGCGGCTACAAGGTGCTGGACGCCGCCGCCAAGGACCGTTACGAGTTCCTGCGCAACGCCTATTTCCAGGAGCGCGAAACCAAGATCCACGATGGCAATCCGCCCCTGGACGTGGACTTCGAGCACGCGGAGCAGGAAGTGGACGAGGAACTGGAGAAAGAAAGCGCCAAGCCTGCTGCACCCGAGCCGGCCCAATAAGCCGATGGCCGGCCAAGCGGGCTCCGGCCGCGCGCCGGGGGCCAAGCACTATCTCGAAGTTCCCTACGCACAGAAGGATCAAGCCAAGGCTCTGGGCGCCCGCTGGGATCCGGCCCGCAAGAAATGGTACGTGCCAGGCGGGATCGACTTGGCCGCGTTTTCCGCCTGGATGCCGGCGGGTGCCGGGACTCCCGACGTGGACCATTCTCCGGCTGCCAAGCCAGCTCCGGGCGGCGTGGTCACCATTGCCCATACCGCGCCGGCCGACCCCCATTTTGTTCCTTACGACGGCGAAGCACCGCCCTGGGAGTAGAGTTCAGTGCAGCGCCTTCTCCCAGCGGCTGACCACGGCGGTGGCGATGCTGTTGCCGAGCACATTGGTGGCGCTGCGGCCCATGTCTAACAACTGGTCGATTCCCAGCAGCAGCAACAGGCCAGCCTCCGGAATCTTGAACATGGACAGGGTCGCCGAGATCACGATGAGCGACGCCCTGGGCACTCCGGCCACGCCTTTGCTGGTGAACAGCAGCACCAGCAGCATCAGCAACTGATCGCCCAGGGGCATCTGGATGCCGTAGGCCTGCGCGATGAACAGCACGGCGAAGGTCATGTACATCATGCTGCCGTCCAGGTTGAAGGAATATCCCAGGGGCAGCACGAAACCGCACACTCGCTCCTCGCAGCCGAAGCGTTCCAACTGCCGCAGCAGCATGGGGTAGGCGGCCTCGCTGCTGGCGGTGCCGAAGGCGAGCAGCATGGGCTCGCGGATATGCCGAAGCAGCGAGCCTATCCGCCTACCCAGGAACAGATAGCCGGCCAGTCCCAGCACGCACCAGAGAAGGAACAGGGCCAGGTAGAACTCGCCAATGAACACGCCGTAGGTGGCGAGGACACCCAGCCCTTGTTTGCCGATCACCGAGGCGATGGCGGAAAAAACGGCCACGGGCGCAAAATGCATCACGTAGCTGGTGACCTTGAGCATGATGTGGCCCAGGGCATCCAGCGCATGTACCATGGGTGCCGCCAATTCGCCCAGCTGGGCGCAGGCGACGCCGAAGAAGACCGAGAACACCACGATCTGCAGTATCTCGTTCTGCGCCATGGCCTCGGCGATGCTCTTGGGCACGATATGGGCGACGAAGTTGGCGAGCGAGGGTGCCGTCTTGGCCAGCCCGCTTTCGCTGTCTGCGGGAGGAAGTTCCAGGTGCATGGCTTCGCCGGGTGAAAACAGGTTCACCAGCAGCATGCCGAGCAGGAGGCTGAGGACCGAGGCCGAGAAGAACCACAGGATGGCTTTGCCGCCTATGCGCCCGACGCTGCGGCCGTCGCCCATCTTGGCCATGCCCACCACCAGGGTGGCGAATACCAGGGGCGCGATGATCATCTTCACCAGGCGCATGAACACATCGGTGAGGATGCCGAACAGCTCCAGCAGCCCCGATAATACCGGGTGTGCTCCCGCCTCTCGGCCATCGCCGAAGCTCAGGTGCAGCAGCTCGCCGGCGGCTACGCCCAGGATCAGGGCGAGCAGGACATACAGGGTCTGGCGATTGGAGGGATGGGTGTGGGAATGGGCAGGGGCGGTCATGGGGTTTGCGGCGTCTGCGGAGGGAGCCCCATTCTAGCGCGAAAGCCGGTGGCGACGCGCAGACCGTGCCGCTTACAAAATCAGAACCGATGCGAGGTGGAACATGCAAGTACGCTGGATTTTGACCGAGGAAGAGTTCGACGCCGGCATGGAGGAAGGCTACTGGGTGGAGAAGATGCGACCCTTCCTCGGCCAGGTGGGGGAGCAGCGGGAGGGTGATGGGATGGTTGAGTTCGGGGATTCCATCTACCGCATCCCCGATTGTCACCTTCAGGCGATTTAGCGCAGAATTAGGGTTCTTTCCTGCATTGGAGTCGCTCAGCGAAGGCTATTTGAATCCGGTTCTCGCACCGGAAGGCGAGATACTTTTCTTTGCGTGGCCAAAGAAAAGTATCCAAAAGAAAGGCCACCCGACAGCCGCGAAACCTCTTGCGCTTCTCGCTTGCCGGGTGGGTCGGCAGAAGGGCAATCCATTGCCCTCCGCCGCCGCGGCTCGTTCCTGAATCGCCCCGCTGGGCTTATCCACCCGTCAAGCTGCGATGCTCAGCGCGGCTGAATGGGAAATCAAGCGCGCAAATAGCTCGAGAGCACGAATAAGGAAGTTGGTTTGGGTCAGATCCATGGCCCGCGCCATGCCGCCGCCCATTGAGGGCGGCGGCGATGAGGGTCTCGTTTCAGCCCGCGAAGCCGGTCTTCAGCCGGTCCATGGCCTTTTCCAGGTTGGCCATGCTGGTGGCGATGGACAGGCGCGCATGGCCGGGGCAGCCGAAAGCCGAGCCGGGAACGATGGCCACGCCCGCCTGTTCGATCAGGCGCTCGGAGAGCGCCACGTCGTCCGCCAAGCCCATGCGGTCGATGACCGCCTGGATGTTGGGCAGCACATAGAATGTGCCGTCGGTTTCCACGCAGGACACGCCGTCCATCGCGTTCAGCGCGCCCACCACGAAATCGTGCCGTTCCTTGAAGGCCTTGACCATGTGGCGGATGAAGGACTGGTCGCCGTTGAGGCCGGTTTCCGCCGCCACCTGGGAAATGGAGGTGGGGTTGGAGGTGCTCTGCGACTGGATGTTGCCCATGGCTTCGATCAGCCGCTGCGGACCCGCCGCATAGCCGATGCGCCAGCCCGTCATGGAATAGGCCTTGGACACGCCATTCAGCACCATGGTCCTGTCGTACAGGTCGGGACAGGCGTTGAGGATATTGCTGAAACTGCCCTCTTGCCAGACGATGTGTTCGTACATGTCGTCGGTGGCGATGATCACATCCGGGCAGCCTCGCAGCACTTCGCCCAGGGCCTTGAGTTCGTCCAGGCTGTAGGCGATGCCGGTGGGATTGGACGGGCTGTTGATGACGAACAAGCGCGTCTTGGGGGTCAGGGCGGCCTTCAACTGCGCCGGGGTGATCTTGTAGCGCTGCTCCTGCGTGGCGGAGACGATCACCGGCACGCCGCCGGCCAGGAGCACCATGTCCGGATAGGACACCCAATACGGTGCCGGGATGATGACCTCGTCGCCGGGGTTGATCAGCGCCTGCGCCAGGTTGTAGAAGCTCTGCTTGCCGCCGCAGGACACCAGCACCTGCTTCACGTCATAGTCCAGCCCGTTTTCCCGCTTGAACTTCGCTACAATGGCCTTCTTCAGTCCGGGCGTACCCTCCACGGCGGTGTACTTGGTGAAACCGTCGTTGATGGCCTTGATGGCGGCCTGCTTGATGTGGTCCGGGGTATCGAAATCGGGTTCGCCGGCTCCCAGGCCGATGATGTCCTTGCCGGCGGCGCGCATGGCGTTGGCGCGGGCGGTCACGGCCAGGGTGGGGGAGGGCTTGATCGACTGTACGCGGTCGGAAAGTTGTATGCTCATGGGTGGTCGAGGTGGTTCCCGGGGGTTGGTATGAAAGAATTGGCGTCCAAGTGGCAGCAATCGCACATGATACAAGATGAGCCCGCCCCCCTGAATCCTTCCCGGGAAAAAAAGTTCATATTGCACAGTCGCTTCCAGCCCGCGGGCGACCAGCCGGAGGCCATCCGGCAGTTGGTGGAAGGGCTCGGCGACGGCGAGTTGCACCAGACTTTGCTGGGCGTGACCGGCTCGGGCAAGACCTTCACCGTGGCCAATGTGATCGCGCAGGTGCAGCGGCCCACCCTCATCATGGCGCCCAACAAGACCCTGGCGGCGCAGTTGTATGGCGAGATGAAGGAGTTCTTTCCGGAGAACTCGGTGGAGTACTTCGTCTCCTATTACGACTACTACCAGCCGGAGGCCTACGTGCCTTCGTCCGACACCTACATCGCAAAGGACGCCTCACTCAACGAGCACATCGAGCAGATGCGATTGTCCGCCACCAAGGCGCTGATCGAGCGGCGCGATACGGTGATTGTGGCGACGGTGTCCGCCATCTATGGCTTGGGTGAGCCGGCCTCGTATTTCAGCATGGTGCTGCACCTGGTGCGCGGCGACCTGATCGACCAGCGCACCCTGCTGCGGCGTCTGGCGGAACTGCAGTACACGCGCAACGAAACCGAACTGCGCCGCGCCACCTACCGCGTACGGGGCGAGGTGATCGACATCTACCCGGCGGAATCGGAGAAGGAGGCGCTGCGGGTGGAGTTGTTCGATGACGAGATCGAGCGCCTGTCCCTGTTCGATCCCCTCACCGGCGAGATCCTCTCGCGCATCGCCCGCTACACCGTCTATCCCAAGACCCACTACGTGACCCCCAGGGAAAAGCTGCTGGCAGCGGTGGAGGAGATCAAGGTGGAGTTGAAGCAGCGCCTGGAGGAACTGCGCTCCCTCAACAAGCTGGTGGAGGCCCAGCGCCTGGAGCAGCGCACCCTGTACGATCTGGAGATCATCATCGAGGTAGGTTATTGCTCCGGCATCGAGAACTACTCCCGCTATCTCTCCGGGCAGCAGGCGGGCGAGCCGCCGCCCACCCTGTTCGATTACCTGCCGCCGGATTCCCTGGTGGTGATCGACGAGAGCCACGTCACCATCCCGCAGATCGGCGCCATGTTCCGCGGCGACCGCTCGCGCAAGGAAACGCTGGTGGAATACGGCTTCCGCTTACCCTCGGCGCTGGACAACCGGCCCCTCAAGTTCGAGGAGTTCGAGCAGCGCGCGCCGCAGCGCATTTACATTTCCGCGACCCCCGGCCCCTACGAGCGCGAGCATTCCGGCGCCATCATCGAGCAGGTGGTCAGGCCCACCGGCCTGGTTGATCCTGAGGTCGAGATCCGGCCCGCCACCACCCAGGTGGACGACCTGCTGTCCGAGATCCGTCAACGCATTGCCAAGGAAGAGCGGGTGCTGGTGACCACCCTCACCAAACGCATGGCGGAGGATCTGACCGAATACCTGCTGGACCACGACGTCCGCGTGCGTTATCTGCACTCGGACGTGGAAACCGTGGAGCGCGTGGAGATCATCCGCGACCTGCGCCTGGGCAAGTTCGACGTGCTGGTGGGGATCAACCTGCTGCGCGAAGGCCTGGATATTCCCGAGGTGTCTCTGGTGGCGGTGCTGGACGCGGACAAGGAGGGCTTCCTGCGCTCCACCGTGTCGCTGATCCAGACCATCGGCCGGGCCGCCCGCAACATCCATGGCAAGGCGATTCTCTACGCCGATCAGATGACCGGCTCCATCGAGCGTGCCCTGGAGGAAACCAGCCGCCGCCGGGAAAAGCAGACCGACTTCAACCAGCGCATGGGCATCACCCCCAAGGGCGTGGTGCGCGACGTCACCGATATTCTGGAAGTGCCGATTCCAGGCGCCGGCGCGCGTTTCGCGCCCAAACCCAAGACCAAGGTGGCGGAGGAATCGGCGGATTACCGGGCTCTCAAGCCGGCGGAGGCGGCCAAGCTCATCAAGAGCCTGGAGGAGAAGATGTACGCCCATGCCCGCAATCTGGAGTTCGAGGATGCCGCCCGCTTGCGCGACCAGATTCGCCAGTTGCAGGACGAGGCCTTCATCGAGGGCGCCTAGCGCGGATCGTATTGCGAACACTGCGTGGTGGCAGTAATCAAACAGCTACAAAAGTTGTGCTGACCGCGGCCCAAATCTTCAGAATCAAGTGCGCCCGTCATATGGCCAGCAAATCGTCGCGGAAGTTCGCCTCAGGCGTCTTTAGCAAGATCGGCCATACCCAGGCCGCAACGCGGACAGGCCAAAGGCCGATAGATCACTGGCTCTTTATCCCATGCGTCTCGGTATTGCTGAAGGGGCTGAATCCGCTGCAAAGGCCGGTCTCTACGGCAGCGCGGGGAGCGTCAAGGACTTCCCGGGAAAGCAGCAGGGGACCGGCCTTCCGTACGAGATTGGTCCGGTCCAGCGGTCGTTCCGGCCTTTTCTCAAAGGCTCAATTCAGCAGTTCGGTCGGGATGTTGCCCCCGTTGTCGGCCAGTTTTTGCATGACCGTCTTGTGCAGCCACATGTTCATTTGTGCCGAGTCTTCCATCTTCGACGCCGGACACCCGAGTTCGGTGGCCAGTTCCTTGCGGGCGGACAGGCCGCTGTCGAGGCCTAGCAACTTCATCAGATCGACGATGGAGGTCTTCCAGTTGAGCTTCTCCGCGTGGGAGGCGGCGAGACTTTCCAGTTTGGCTACCACATCCACCGGGCTGATGGAGGAAGGCGCCGCGGCAGGTGCGGCCTGGGCCTCCGGCGCTGCCGCGGCTTCCGCGCTGCCGATGCCCAATTTGGATAGAATCGAACTGAATAGGCTCATAGAATCGCCCCCTTTGCTGTTTGGTTGGCTGGTCCGCTGACGGACCTTCTGTCGGCTTCCGCCCTATGCAAAAAACGACTTGATGCGTTCGATGGAATCCGTGACCGTGGTCTTGAAAGTCGCGAGAGACGCTTCGGCTTCTTTTTGAAAGTCTTCCCAGGCGTCCTCGGCTTTGTCCTTCCATTCAGCCAGTGTTGCTTCGCCTTCCTCGCACTTGGAGCGCAGCGCGTCCATCGCCTCGCCACACTGAGCCTTTACTTCATCGGTGGCGCCTTCAGCCTTCTCCGCCAGCGAGTTCATTTCGCCTTTCCATTCCTCGATCTGCCCTTGCAGTTTGGCAATCAGTTCGTTCTTGTCGGCCATGGTTATTCTCCCGTCATGTCAGTTGGGTTCAGGGCGTCGCGCCACAGGGCGACTGAGGGCATCTTAGGGGCGGTTTGTTTCAGTTGTCCATTCATTTCGCGGACGGTAGACCAAGGAGCACGGAGTTGACAGAGTGGAGCGGCCTCCGTCCCGCAAGTCCGTGCGCGCGCTCGTCCTTATCAGGCTGCCGGCCGGCGCCGCCCGACCTATACGGCGCATCAGTGCCTAGCTCAGCAAGCAAACCGCAGCGGGGCGCGGCGCCGACTCACTCCGATGGATGCGACCAACGCTTGTTGCCGGAATGCTGATCTGTATGTTCAGTATGTGTGGTCACCATCACTGGCGGCGTTTTGCATGGAACATAACCTTCCCTGGCAGCCAAGACAGCAGAGTCCATCAGGCCTAGGCTTTGCCCGCCCCAAAGATACGCGGGCCGTATGCGTCTGCCTCGTGGTCCAATCCAATGGGGCAATTGCATCATTCCCTTGTGTGATATGGCTCAGTTTTTGGGGAAAAGTCGGGCATTAAAACCGTACAGATCGCATTGGTATTGGTGGGGTACGCATGTTGCTTAGTTATGAAGGCTGCGGCCTGTGTGGCCGGAGGCTAGATCATAAAAGTAATCCTGATAGGAGACCTACTACATGCGTTCTTCAAACACTTCCAATCGCCGCGCGCAAACTTTTGCACTGACCATACTCGCCGCTTGCGGCCTGGCCGTGAGCGGGTTCGACAACGCCGAGGCCCGCAGCCGGCATCATTATGACCATGAGGGGTATGGCCTGCATTCCCTCCACGGCAACTACGGCTTCGCGGCCCAGGGAATCTTCGATGCCAATTTCGATGCGGTGAGCAAGGCGACCACCGGGGCCATGGCAATCCGGGTCGGTGTGTTCAGCTTTGACGGCGAGGGGAACTGCAAGATCCACAGCATGGCCAACAAGGCCGGGCTCAAGACCGCCGTGGCGCAGGACTCCAAGGACACCGACACCTGCACCTACAGCGTGGACGAGTTCGGCACCGGCATGGTGGACGCCACCTTGTGGGGAACCTCGTTCAAGACCTTTTTTGTGATCGTCAACGACGGCGACGAGTTCATGTTTACCCGCCGTGAGGGCACCGATGATGTCGGCGGTGCCAACCTAATCTATGCCGTGGGCAAGCGCCAGTAAGGCTCAGACAAATTTCCGGTCGCCAGGGAAGGCGGCTTCCTCCACCCGCGCCTATCGGTACTTATTCCTCAAGCCCATCGTGGTGTTGATGTTCCTCGGCACCATGCTGCAACTGCTTCACGCCCACGCCGTGCTGGTAGACCATCAGCCCGCCCAGGTCGGCGCCGAATACCAGGCAAATCAGCATCACCCCGGCCAACGACAGATGCAGGGTCTGCGCCATCAGGGAGAAGCGCCCGCGACTGAACAAACGCCACACGGAGAGCACTAGCGAGAGGCTGGCCACCGTCAGGCCCAGCCTTCCGTGCCAGGTCATGGTGTCGTGCACGTCTTCGCCATGTGGGACGATGTCTTCCGCGATCAAACCTGCCCCGGTTGCAAGCACCGCCGCGATCGTGCCCAGATACAACATCCAGCTGGCGACTTCTCGGATGGGTTCCCGATGACGAATGGCGCCGATCAGTTCCAGCAGAAAGAAGGCAAACAAGAAGGCGATGGGAAAGTGCACCAGCATGGGGTGCTGGTTCAAGGCCAGGCCTTGAATACCAGGAAATAGTTCCAGGGAGTTCCCCGGTTCCATGAACCGGTCGACCTGATGCAACAGGCTGTCCAACAGGCCCAGCAGGCCACCCCCGGCTTCGTCGGCACCGCCATGGATGGAGGGGATCATTGCAAACCAGTCGGAGGCTAGGGCGGTTTCGTACACGTGGGCACCATTCGTTATTGAAATACTTCCACAAGCGCATGCGACGCGGCTTGCGTGACTGTTAGTCCGGCTTGGAGGCCGCAAGTTTCGCAGAATCGCGTGAAAACATGAACTGCGATTTCCAGGTGAGACTGGTCTATTCGCGCCAGTCCCGAATTTTCGTAGAATCCCGGAAAATGGAACAAGAATGACTGGGGGCGCCGTGCTCGTTGATGCGGTACGCTTGGACGGCGGAGTTGTGACGTGCGGGAACCCAAGCGGGAGGTGCTGTGTGGTGGCTTCCCAGGTGTCTGGCCGTGTCCTGTTCCTGCTGAGTGTCGGTCCCGCTGTCGGCGTCTGTGCCCCGGTCTTCCGGCTTTCTCCCATACTCGATTCCGACAGTCCCCGCGATACCATCGATTCGATCGAGGGTACGGTGCCGATCGATCGTTTCACCCTCAGTGCCGCCAACAAGTCGGATCTGGACAAGGTCTTGCGAGACCTTCCCGGCGTTACTTTGTCATGCTGCCAAGCCTGTCGACAGTGTGGGACTGGATGGCAATTTCTTCCAAGGCCTGACGCGTGCCAAGATCGACAGCCGGTGCATTCGGCCCGTTCTCATGGACGACCTCAGTGCCTATGGGCACACCGAGACCTGGCTGGGACAGCAAACCCGGTCAGGCTTTCCCTGGTCTCGGAGTCCAGTCTGAAACTGGGCTATCACCGATCCGCAGCGCGAGTGTGTATGCGCGGGATCACCGGCGAAGGCTTATTGGATTGGTTCCGCCTTGACGGGGCTGCCAGCACTCGTTATATTCGTCGCTCTTGAATCCGGCGCAATTGGATTCGAGCCGGGGTGTAGCGCAGCCTGGTAGCGCACCTGTATGGGGTGCAGGTGGTCGGAGGTTCGAATCCTCTCACCCCGACCAATTAAATCAAGAAGTTCCAAAAGAAAGCCCGGACCCCATCCGGGCTTTTTTCAATTGCAGCCCCATTTTGAATGTTGCTAGGCCGAATATGGACACAAATAGGCGCCAGCAAAATGGTTGAGCGGTCTGAAATGGTGGGCCTACGGGACTGGGTCTGCAACTCTGTCCCGGATAGATGATCTCTCGCGCATTCCGGGGCTCCCCGGGTCACCGGAGCGTGCGGCCGCGATATCAGCAAGTGGAGTTTCCCAGAAGAAGGGCCGGGCGTCTGAGTGAATTCAGCACGAATGGCGGAGTGCCGCAAAGCGCGAGGCCATGTCGGCCTTGCGTGCGATCATCTTGTCCGCCAGCGCGCTGCTGCCGCCCTGTTCCATGATCACTTGGCGAATGCGCGTATCAGGGATGCCCGTGACTACGTCGATAGCGCGGCGGAGCGTCTCATCGTCCATGTCGCCGAAGAGCCGCAGCGCATGCGGGTTGTCGGAATCGCAGCGCAGCCTTTCAAACTCGCCGACCTGAACGCCGAACGCCTTGCCCTTGGGGTCGCCCTGGGCGCGGAATTCCAGTGCGCCGCCCAGGTCGAGCGCTACGACCGTGCCGTTGATGACACCCAGGTTATCGCCGTCAAAGCCGGCCACGTCCCAGTTGGCCGTCCAGGCATGCACGCCGAACCACTGCTGCGCCTGCAGGCGCTCGCCCTCGTCCAGGCGGGAGACGTGCTTCCTGTCCAGGGTGACCCATTCGGTGGCGATTTGCTCGGGAGCCAGCGTACGCCGGTAGTTTAGCGTAGGGGCACCGGTGAGCCGGTAGAGCATCGCCGCGATTATTTCATTGCGGGCGTGGGCAGGCGTCTCCAGCGTCTTCACGTAGAAGCGCCGGCCGGTCTCGTCTTCGTAGATGCCTGCTGGATTGCTGCCCAGCGGGCCACCGACCCGACGCATCAGGCGGGTGTCGAGCGCCGGTTCGTCAGCATACACGGGTGAGCCTCAGGCTCAGGGAATGGCAAGGGTCCGGCGCACCACTGCCAGTTGCGCCGGTGTCTCGATCGCTCCCCGCCGCGCCAGGCGCACCTGGCGGATCGCCGCGTCCGGCGGCATGCCCAATTCGACCAGAAGCCGTGCGGCGATCATCCCGGCGCGCCCAAGGCCTCCCTTGCAGTGCACCAGCACATCGTTACCGCCTCGCAGCAGTGCCCGGATATGGGGGCCTTCGGTCTGCCAGTGCTGCTCGAAAATCTCCGTGGGCACCGAGTAATCGACGATGGGCAAATGCCGCCACTGCATGCCCCGGCGTTGAACCTCCTGCCCAAGATGAGGAACCTGGAGTGCGACCAGTTCGGTGGGCTCGACCAGGCTCAGGACCAAGCTTGCGCCCCAGGCCGCGATGGCATCCAGATCCAGTGCCAGGTCCCGTGCCCAGGCGCCGGTGCTTGCAGCAGGGTCATGCTTGCCTGGGCAGAAGGTGATGCCGATACGGCCATGCGCAGGGCTGGCCTGTACTTCGGCGATCTGGATGGGATGGGTGTGGCTGGTGCGTGCGGCGCTCATTTGATTTCGCGAGGCTGGTCTGGTGGTGGATCTTGTACTCTGGTCTCTGTCGCGCAGAAA
Source organism: Methyloterricola oryzae (assembly GCF_000934725.1). NCBI lineage: Bacteria > Pseudomonadati > Pseudomonadota > Gammaproteobacteria > Methylococcales > Methylococcaceae > Methyloterricola > Methyloterricola oryzae. The sequence continues at coordinate 576,944 of NZ_JYNS01000001.1, read as the reverse complement.
GTCGCCGAGACTGGCGGCGCAGTATGGCAATGGGGAGCGTCGATCTGTCTCGTCGTTTGGCGGAGTCACCGCATCCTTTACCTCGACGGCGCCAGCTGAAACCAGGCTCGTTGGTCTGGCCCATCGGTATCAGAGTGGTTTGAGTCAACTCCTCCGGTACTTCGATTCGGCGTCACTGCGGGCGACTTCGTAGAGGGCATCCCAACCCCGCTGTATTTTCTGGGCCTTGGTCTCCCATGAGTCAGCGGTCTCGTTTCCCACTGCGTCGCGGGCGGCGGCAATGGCGTCATCGGGCAGCAGGAATTTGACGCGCACGAAGGTCCTGTTCAGCGCATCGAGCGCCTCCGTTGCCGCCCGCAAGACCTCTTCCGGCGGCTTTCCCCCCTCACCCTTGCCGTACTCGACACGTGAAAGCGCACGGCTGGCCAATTGCAACGCGGAAAACAAGTCCTGATAGGCCTTGAGGCGCTCCTGGTAGGTGATGGCATTGAGGCGGTGATCAGCGTAGTACCAGCCGATGGTGAAACCAAGCAGAATGAACAAGAGGCCAAAGCCGAGTGCGGCTGAGAGGGTCATCATCGGAATGCTGCCGGCGGGTTCAGGTAAAGAATCATCCCGTTCTTAGCGTGACAGCAGGATCGCGGCGGTAGGGAGATACCAGTAAAGGCGGCCGTCCTGGGAGACGCAGCCACCACGCACGTACTGGATCATGTCCCGCTGCAACCAGGCGGGCAGGCAGGTGAATTCCAACTGCATGCAGAATGAGATGAATTCGGCCAGTTGCGCCGCGGCGTCGGGCTCGAACATGCCAGTCAAGTCAATAGGCGTCGGCAGGAACTGGACCTCCGGTTCCACGCCCTGCGCCCGCAGCCCTTGCACCACCTCATGGCTGCTGACGGCATTGTTTTGCAGCATGGGCGTCGTGCGCTCCAGCAGATTTTCGAACAGCGGAAACATGGCGTGCACCCCATAGGGTCCGCCGATGAAGGCCAAGGCCAGGCCACCCTCGATCAGCGCCGTCGCGGCATGCAGCATGTGCAGTGCGGGATCGGGCATCCAGTAGAGGCTGTGGGAGAACAAGACCAGATCGAAAGCCTGCGTCAACGGGGTATCCAGGCGAAACGGCTCGGCATGGATGGCGTGTTCGATACCCAGGCCGGCGAGAGTGCCTGCAAGTTGTTCCAGATGCCGGGGATTGGGTTCGAACGCCACATACAGGCCGGGACGGATTCCCCCATTCTGCCGGTAGCTCTGGATCACCTGGCCAGTGCCGGCGCCGATGTCGAGCAGGCGGAAGCCATCCCGCAGCCTGCTTCGGGTCACGCTCAGCAGCGTGTCGAGCATCTGCGGGTATTCGAGGGAATGGTCCACGAAGACCGCAAAGGTTTCGGCGTAGCGGCGCGGGTCCAGGGAGGGGACGGGAATCCGGGTCATAGAGGACTGATGGCTATGCGAAGCTACGGGTTGGGTCGAACTGTCGGGCTGACGCAAGCACGTTCCGCAACTCACCCCTCGAAGGTATTGCAAGCCTGGACCGCGCCGGCCTTGAAGCCCCGCTGAAACCAGCTTGCGCGTTGCTCGGCGCTGCCGTGGGTGAAGCTCTCCGGCACGACGTAACCCTGTCCGCGCCGCTGCAAGGTGTCATCGCCCACCGCGCTTGCGGCGCGCAAGCCTTCTTCGATATCGCCGGGTTCGAGAATATTGCGCATCTTCTGGGCGTGGTTGGCCCACACACCGGCGAGACAATCCGCCTGCAGTTCCAGCGCAACCGAGAGGCGGTTCGCCTGCTCGGGCCGCGAACGCTGTTGAAGGCCGTGAACCTTGGACGCAATGCCGAGCAGGTTCTGCACGTGGTGCCCCACCTCGTGGGCGATTACGTAGGCTTGCGCAAAGTCCCCGGGCGCACCGAAATCGCGCTGCAACTCGTCAAAGAAGCGCAGATCCAAGAAGACTTTCTGATCCGGCGGGCAGTAAAAGGGTCCCATAGCGGCTTGCCCAAGACCACAGGCCGAGTTCGTTGCCCCGGAAAAAAGCACCAGGGTGGGTTCCCGATACGCCTGCCCGGCCCGGCTGAACAGGCTCTGCCAGACATCCTCGGTGCTGGCCAGCACCTTCGATACGAAGACGCGTGTCTGGCCTTGTTCCTCTCCACTATTCCCGAGGCGCGGGGCCGGCTGTCGCTGCTCGATGGGAGCGCCGCCTTCCAGCAGGCTCAGGACAAGGGCAGGGTCCGCCCCGAAATAGATGGCCGCAAGGGCAATCAGGATACCTCCCAGGCCAATCGAGCGGCGCCCGCCGCCCAGTCGGACCGGGGAACCGCGACGGTCCTCGATGTTTTCACTTTCGCGTTCATCCTCAAGTCGCATGGCTTCTGGCCCTCACGGAGAAAAAGCGGCGGGAGATCTCGGGCTATTAAACCCCGCATTGCGCCCGCGCGAAAGCCGGACCGGTCAGAAACGCAGTTCCGTCTGCACGTAGAGGTAATTGACGTTGTCGTGATTGGTCGGGGCGCCGGGAGCATTCTTGGCGAAGTCGCCCTTGATCAGATAGGTCCAGCCCCCTTCGAAGGATATGTTTTCCAGTGCATCCCAGCGTGTCGAAAACTCAATGGTATGACCGATGAAATCACCAGACTTGCCGGTCGGGTCCACCAGGTTGGCGGGCTGCCAGGCCGCCCGGCTGTCGGCCAGCCACCATGCCCGGTAGGCCAGGAATGACGAGACATCGCGGTGGGGCGTGACGAAGATCCGGGCGCCGGGGGAACTGATGTTGTTGCGCGCGAACAGGCCCAGGATGCCGGTAGGCCCGTATTCCCAGCGCCGTGCGCCGAACAGCGTATCGAAGGAGTGGCTGGTGTTGCCGTTGTCGCTGCTTCCGCCGGAGGCGTAGTCGTATTGCACGAGCAGCCTGGGCTGCCAGGGCACATCGAAGGTGTAACCCAGTTGCAGATGCTCCAGGAAGGCTTCCACCGAGACATCCTCCTTGGAACTGGAGCCAGTAGTCGCGTTATAGATCGTGTCGATGCGGCTACCGGTTTGGGCAGCGCTTTCCCCCTCGAAATCCCATGCGCCGGCCTTGGCTTGACGGAACCAGCGGATGCCCGGCGTGAACAGCCTGCGCTTGTTGCTGCTGTCGGCGTCTTCTCCCAGGTAATACAGATAGGCCTCGCCACGGCTGCTCCAGGGTAGTCCATTGAATTCCGCGAACAGACCCGTGAAGACGGCGTCCTGTTGTTCCTGATCCCAGGCATAGTCGTTATTGCGTAACTGCTCCTTCTCGTCGGGCAGGCGAACCACGGGCTGCACGCCGAAGGCCTGCACTTGCCAGGCCCCCGCTCCGTCCCGCAACCGCATCAGCACGCCGGTAAACGAATTGGTGGTGTTACGAAAGGCATTACGGGCGACCAGGCGGCGGCTGCCGAGGTCGAGGGTCTGGCGGCCACCCTTGAATTCGAAGCCCAGCCCGGTTTCGAAGAGATTCCGCGTGCTCCAGGCGCCGTAGATCTGCGTGAAATCCGCCACGTCCACCATGGTGGTGCTGAGCGACGGATTGCGGTCGGTCCCGACTTGGCGCGCGTCCCAGAATTCGACCCCGGCACGGAAAGATTCGTAGTTGGCCTCCAACCACAGCACCGTCTGCATGGGAATCTGGTGCTGGCCGCCGGTTTGGCCTTTGGCGAAGGGCGCGTCCAGGGTCTCGTAGCGAACACGGTATTCCAGGCCGAGCGAAAGCCAATCCGGCAATCCCAAGGTTTTCCTGGCGTTGTATTCCGAGGGCCAGTCGAAGCGGTCCTTGCCGGTCAGCCAGTCGAAGCGCTGGCTGTCCGCTGCGGTCAACGACCAGCGCCGCGGTGGTTCTTTTGGCAGTGGCTGGACGTCGGCGGTATTCGTGGACGGTGCGGCAGCAGTTTTTTCCTCGGCGGGTGGTCTGGATCCCGATGCAGGCTCTTTAGATGATGCCTGGGTCGGGCTCAGAGCCAAGGCGATGGTCGGCGCGGCGATCCCCAGTGCGAACAAGGACCCCCAACGCCATGGGGTTAGGCGTAAGCGCAGCATGTTCTCCTCCATTGTCATGCGTCAGTCCGCTGAAGTTCGGCCAGGTGAGGCCCTGGTTTTCTGTAAGAGTAATTTGGCATTTAGTCTAGCAGTGACCTCGAATGGGGTTGGACACGGATTCAGAGTACGTTCGTCGCCATCTATCAGCGGGTTTTCACCGCCGTTCACACCTCAATGGTGTTGGGTGGAAAAGTCGTCCGCACGCTTGGCGTCACATCTGTCGCCGTATTATTCAATGCATAGAGCATCGCCGTCGGGCGGGAGGCCAACCCCCCAGTTCTTGGGCCGGCGGACAGCGCCCTGAGGCCGTTGCTCCATTAAATTTTCCCCGCTGCACGGGACTCCTCTTGAGCGCCCCCACCGGCCGCGTCAGCCAAGGTCGGGCGCATGCCGACCTTGGCGTCGGCCCGAAATACCAGGAGGGTATTTCGGGCCTGATCAAATAGGGCTCGACACAGGTGACAGATGATAACCGTGAGGAGATAGAACGTATCCTTCGGCAAGTAACTTTCCCGCGAAGATTTCCGGAACCCGAATCTGGGCTTTCCGGCGCAGCGTATTGATGTGCCGTGGGTTGTAAAGAAAGCGGAATAGTCATTTTCCAATTTCGGCAGGCTCTCCGGCGCGCTTGGATGTTCAAATCATGGCGGAGGCAACACGGTGACGCGTAGCCACCGCCGCCGGTTAGAAACCGCGGCAGCCTTCTTACTTGAAATGTGTTTGATTTTTTCCGGACTGCCATGGATCTGGAGGCGTTCCACGCCAGATCGCGGCAGCGTAGTATTGTTCCAGGATGATGCGCTCCGGAGGCCGGACGCTGCGATCATTCCGGAACGCACAGCAGGGAGAGGTCATGAGCGACAGCCCCAATGCCAGTTACAGTTTTACCCTTCGCGTCAAACTGCCCACCCGTGCCGGCAGCCTCGGCGTGGTTACCACGGCCATCGGTGCCGACGGTGGCGACATCGGCGCCATCGACATCGTCGGCTTCGCGGACGGCTGCATGCTGCGCGACATCACAGTCAATGCCACGTCGAGCCCGCACGCCGAGCGGATCGTGGGCTCGGTCCGGCGGCTGCCCGAGGTGGACGTGGTCAACGTATCCGACCGCACTTTCCTGATGCACCTCGGGGGCAAGATCGAGGTCGTTTCCAGGGTGCCGCTGAAAACCCGGGATGATTTGTCCATGGCCTACACGCCGGGCGTCGCGCGCATCTGCGAGGCGATACACCGGATGCCGGAGAAAGCCTTTACCCTGACGATCAAGCGCAACACCGTGGCTGTCGTTACCGACGGGACCGCCGTGCTGGGGCTGGGCGATATCGGGCCGGCGGCGGCGCTGCCGGTCATGGAAGGCAAGGCCATGCTATTCAAGGAGTTCGCCGGCGTGGATGCCTTTCCCATCTGCCTCTCCACGCGCGACCCTGACGAGATCGTGCGCACGGTGAAGGCCATGGCCACCGGCTTTGGCGGCATCAACCTGGAGGACATCTCGGCGCCGCGTTGCTTCGAGATCGAAGAGCGCCTGCAGCAGGAATTGGACATACCGGTGTTTCACGACGACCAGCACGGCACTGCGGTCGTGGTGCTGGCTGCCCTGATGAATGCCACCAAGCTGGTCGGCAAGCCGCTGGACAGCTTGAAAGTTGTCGTCAACGGGGTGGGTGCGGCGGGCGTCGCCTGCAGCAAGATCATCCTGGCGGCCGGCGTGCGCAATGTCATCGGCTGTGATCGGGAAGGGGCGATCTACGCCGGACGCAAGGAAGACATGAATGACTCCAAGATCTGGTACGCGGAGAACACCAATCCCTTCGGCGAGCGCGGCAGAGTGCATCATGTGCTCAAGGGTGCGGACGTGTTTCTCGGATTGTCCGGTCCCGGCGTGCTGACGGCGGCCGATTTGAAGAACATGGCCATGGACCCCATCGTTTTCGCCATGGCCAACCCGGTGCCCGAGATCATGCCCGAGCAGGCGGCGGGGCTGGTTGCCGTCATGGCGACCGGCCGCTCCGACTACCCCAACCAGATCAACAATGTCCTGTGTTTTCCCGGCATCTTCCGCGGGGCCTTGAACTGCCGTGCCTCGCGCATCAACGAACCCATGAAGCTGGCCGCCGCAGGCGCCATCGCCGCGATCATCCAGGATCACGAACTGCACCCGGAATACATCGTGCCCTCGGTCTTCGACAAGCGGGTGGCGGAGGCCGTGGCGCATGCCGTCGAGGACGCCGCGACTGCTTCGGGTGTCGCGCGGCGGGTGGCAGGGCATGGTGAGGGCCACGGGGAAAGCGGCTGAGGATGCGATCGCCCCGCCGTGTGCCAAGTTACGGGATGTTTGGGCGCCCCTGCCTGAAGGGATGTTACGGCGAGCCGGCGCTTGAGGTATAACCCAACGGTGAGATTGGACCTTTCTGGAGTTTCATTGATGAGTACAGTGCTGGATTACTGCAAAGAACTGCCGGAAGCTCGTTTCGAAGCCGAAGCCGTCCTGATGCGGGAGGGAGGTCGGGAATGCAAGCTCTACATCCTGATCGAAGGGGAAGTGGCTGTGCTGAAGGGTGACATCCTGGTGAATACCCAATCCGAGCCGGGGACCATCTTCGGCGAGCTTTCGGTGCTGCTAGACGTGCCGCACACCGCGACGGTCAAGGCGGTGCAGCCCACCCGCGCCTATGTCGTGGATAACGCCCAAAGGTTTCTGCAGTCGACGCCGGAAATCGCGTTCCATCTCTCCCGGCTGCTGGCCAAGAAGCTCAACAGCATCACCGGCTACCTGGTCGATCTGAAAAAACAGTTCGAGGACCAGGAGGACCACCTGGGTATGGTGGATGAGGTCCTGGAAAGCCTGCTCAATCAGCAGATCGAGGCCCACACGCCGGGTTCCCAGCGCTATCCCGATTCGTCCCTATAAGCCATGGAGGCGGGCGTTCGAGGGCGGGGATCGGCCGCATGAGGTCCTGATCTAGGCAGACTTGTTCCATGCCGGCCAATGAGGACCAGAAGGCCCGTCGTTCCTGGGTGTCCAGTATCACGTGGGTCGGCGTGGGGCCGATCTGGCGGCCTGGGTTGAATACCCAGGTGGCGCCGATACGGTCTGCCCAGGAGCCGCCGCTCTTGAATGGCGACTGGTGGATGTGGCCGGTGAGCACCATGTCTGGCTGGAACTGTCGTATCCACTGGGTGAGCTGCGAGTCGCCGAAGGACTGCCGCCCTCCCCAACTGGTGGGCGATTCATCCGGCGGTGCGTGATAAACCCAGACCCAGCGCGCTTTCTCCCTCGTGCTGTCGCGCTCCAATTGCTCCGCGACGCTCTGGCAGGCAACCGGGCCGTCCCACCAGGGGCAGACGGTGAATAGCGTGCCGTTTCTTTCCAGGCTGTCCCCGTCGGTGGGTACATCGAATTGCCGTAGCTTCAAGATCCAGCGGGCGAACTTTTCGTCGGCTTCATTTTGCGCGTCCAGATCGTGGTTGCCGGAGCAGACGATGACCTGCGTGCGGGCGCGGAGCCGGCGCAGATAGGTGACGATGACGGTGATCTGCGCCTGAAAGTCGACCGCCGAGGCTATATCGAGGTGATCTCCCGCGATCACGACCACGTCGCAGGTATCAGCCTGGTTCAAGACCCAGTCGAACTGTCTCAGCGTGTAGTGCAGATCAGAGACCAGCAGGCAGCGCATATCAGACCTTCTTGGAAGGAGGGAGGCGTTTAGGCGATGGTAGCAGAAACCCGAGCCGCTTTCGCCGCTGGGCGCGCGGGAGCGCGGCGCCGGCATGCACCCATGGCGCAATGCCCAGCAATGAGGCAGGCTTCACCGTTTTAGGTCACGCGTTTCGCCCCATTGAGCCCGTCCCCGTGGCCGGATTGCGGAGTCTATGCGCAGTTTTACGTATACGGATACCCGGCCCGAATTGTGCTTGCTCAGTTTCACAAGGCCCCAATCACTCTCTTTGCTGGCGACGTTCGGCGATAGGCCCGAAGCGGGAGGACCGGTGACGGTTTTGCTCCTTCAGCTATCCGTCGGTACATCTGCCTCAATCAAGGTGGTAAACCGCAGTGGACGAGAAAAGCGCGCTCGGACTGAATGCCGAGCACATCAATGTCGCGGACGAGCGATTACGTCGCCGCCATTTTCTCAATATCAACCTGACCCTGGCGGCCGCGGGGCAGCCCATCTGCGAGCAGGTCAACAGCGGCGACTTCATGGATGTGGCCCGCGATGTGGTGGATTGCTACTACGCCCAGTCCCGCCTGGCGCCGGAATATCTGTGTCCGGCGGACCAGCGCATCCAGTCCTTTCTCGATGCCTACCTGGGGAAGTTCCAATTGCCCAGCCCGAAGCTGCCCGTCACGACGCTGGTCCTGCATCGTCACGGCATCGCCCGTGAACTGTCCTTGTCGCCCCGCCTGCATCTTTTCGAGTCCGGAATCATCCAGAGTTACCGGGTGCGGCAGGGCATTCTGCATAACACCCTGAACGACAGGCGCACCACCCAGGGTTCTTTTCATATCGCGGCAGGCGGTTTTGCGGTCCCCAGCGACAAGCGCGAAGTGCCGGTCCTGGCATTCCAGCGGCTTCTGCAGAAAGCGCTCGAACCGCCTCGGGAGATGCTGCGCCTGCCTTTCACGGCCGAGGAGAAGGAACCGGCGGAAATCTTCGTGTCCCTGCTCATCCGGCCGGTGGTTTGCCCCGCGGTGCCCGGTGTCGCCAGCGAGAAAACCATGGAGATCCGCTTCTTCGCGCCGGGCGGCGCGGTCTCCAACCTGGATTTCGTTGAGAGTATCTTCGGCAATGCAGGCAATCCCTACCTTCCCGAAAATGACGCCGGCCTGGATATCGAACATTGGAGCGGTCACACGGGATGCGTGATCGTGGCGCCTCACCTGGCGGGCATCAGGAAGAAGGACCTGGGATTGCCGCGCAGGGACGAGGCCTCGAGCCGCCAGCTGGCCGACGGCATGTATTGGCAGGACGAAGAGGAAATCTACAACGACGGCAAGCCCTTCAAGATCACGGCGCGCGATGCCTCCGGCGTGATCGTGACCCTGATATCCGACAATTATTTCGGCTACTGCAAGAAAGAGGTCAAGACGCAGATCAGCTTCGCGGCGAACCTCTACGGGCTCGCGGAAGAGGAGCATGCCGGTGGGGCCTTGGTGTTTGCCCGGCAGAATCACGGCGAGGAGTTCGGCCTGGACAACAGCGTGCTCGGCAGCGGCTACAGCTTTGCCGAGGTCAAAGCGCGGTATGCCGAGTGTATGGAACTGCAGCCGGAAGGTTACGGCATCGACCGGCGCTTTCCACAACTGTGGTATGTACCCGAGGGTACGCGCATCGACCTGAACCGGCAGGAGTTGTCCTGGCTGGACGGCGATTCCGTGCAACTGCTGAAGCTGCACCCCGACCGTGTCTACATGCTGCCCGATGGCTACAAGGTGCAGATGGAGAAGCACCCGGCGGCTCCCTCCTGGCGGCTGGTGAGAACGGAGGCGGAGGGCGTGTTCTGCCACAAGCCCTGCACCGTGTCCGGAGGGGGAAAGTCGGAGATTTCCAAGTCGATCCGGAACACCGTGTTGTTCGGGCCGGTGTTCGTGGCCGATCTGGAGGATGACCTCGACCAAGTGGAAGCGATCTTCCGGCGCGATTACAGCGACCGTTTCATCAGCGGCATGGCGCCCTGCGAAGGTCGCGAGCACACCAGCCGGTACGTGCTCAGCAGCACGCGCAGCCTGGGTTCGGTCATCAAGCTGCTGACGCCCTCCAGCCGCTACACCCCCGACTACAATGCCTGGCTGGAACAGATCCCCAATCGGATCAAGTCCATCGTGTTCATGATCAAGCGCTTCTACAAGCCGGAATGGGGCGATCAATGGCGCCGGCACTTTTCAGTCGATTTCATCAATGGGCGGCCGGGCAATGAGTTGAAACTCGACGGGCGTGGCCTGGTGGCTTCCAATCTGAGGGTGGGATTTTCCGGCAAGGCATCCTGGCGGGTTTTCAAGCTGCGGCAAGATTTCGTGCCAGCCGCCAAGATCCAGACGGAAGACGACATCACCGTGAGCGTGGTGGTGCCCAGCGACGTGCTGCCCAACCGGCCGGAGCATCTCAATAACCCCTGCGTCAAGCTCACCCACAATTGCGAGTACCGCTTGTTCCAGCGTCCCGACGAAGCCATCCATCGGGGCTTGGACATCGAGACCGAGCGCGACCTGGCCGGCCCCGGCAATTTCCTGTCCAACTACGAGGCGCTGGGGGCATCGGAACTGCAGGATCTGGTGGAGGATGTGATGGGCTTCCACCAGTACACCCCGTCCATGCGCAGTTTCCTGTCGGAGGCCTCCCGGGACGAGCAGGGCTACGCGGTTTCGCCCGCGCATCCGCGTCTGGTCGCAGGCAAGCCGAGCCAGAATCCCCGCTACCTGCAGTTGCGCCAGGACATACAGGATGAGTTCGCGCCCTATCTGGCGCAGATGGGGGCGCGCCTGCGCCGGCGCGTGCCATTGCACGAGGACGTGGTCTTTCCCGTCTCTGCGGTGATCTCGGGGCGGCGCAACAACCGGCCGGAACCCGGAGTGCGCCCCTTGTGCGTCTACAACCCCATTCATTACCAGGAACTGCCGGAACTGTTCATGGACTACATCTGCAGTCTGACCGGCAAATCGCCCTCGACCACGGGCGCGGGCAGCGAAGGTGCCTTGACCAAGGGTCCTTTCAACGCGCTGCTGCCCACCGTAGACCTGAACAACGCCCTGGTGTCGGCGATCCTCACCGGATACGGCGGCTTCAGCAGCGCGGCGGGCTATATCGGGCCGCACCTGCGCGTCGACCACGACGTCAGCCTGCTGATTCCGGAGATCTGGTCGCGCCTGCCGCCCGAGGCCAATGATCCGGCCTACCTCATCCGGGAAGGACACCTTGAGCCGGTTCAGGATTTCGAGTACCAGGGCCGACCGGTTCTGGCGAGTCGCCTGGGTTATCGCATCACCAGCCACTTTGTGCACAGCTTCCTGGGCAAGGTTTTCGACGCGCCCTCCGCCGTTTTCGACGACGCCGTGCTGCGGCCTGAGACGCAGGATATGGCCTGCTTCGTCGACGGGGTGGAAAACATCGTCGAGGCGCAGAGGGTCGTGGCCCAGGCCTATCTGAACGACGGCAGCGTGGAGCAGGCCTGCCCGCCCCTGAAGGCCTTGCTCTACATCATGGCCACCGGCAGTTACCGGGGGATGGATGTGCAGCATCGGGAAATCCGCCAGATGTTCACCCGGGAGCGCCTGCTGGGCTCGGACTGGTACCGACTGCGCCTGGCGGTCAAGCAGGCCAGGGACGTGGAGTTGTGGGAAAGGCATATCGCCTATCTGGAGGCTTTTGTCGCAGACGGAAGGCACGCCCAGTTCGTCCACCGCCTGCAATTGCAGGAGCGATTGGCCAAGGCGCGCAGCATGCGGGACTGGACCATGTCCGCCGACTACCGTGAATTCCTCGTGGGCACGCTGGGCGCCGACCCGCTGCAGATGGGTGCCGGTGCCATTCGCTATGACGTCGAGCCGCCCGCCGGTGTGGTCACGCTCAGGCAGGTGATGCAACGCTGAGCCTTGACTGGCCGAACTTACCAACCGCAAACGATCCGAGATGAACTTAGACCCCTTGAATGACGGCATTTCCGCCGTGAACTATGTGGACCACATGGGCGATGATCTGCGCGTGGTCAATGCCGCGCGCGTGAGTCTGGACCGCCAGAGCCAGTTTGAATGCGACGAGACGGGGCGCTGGCTGCTGGAAGAGGACGAGAAACTGATTGTCGACCTGGCGGCGCGCAAGCACATCAGCCCGTTCTTTCATCCGCAGATCTGTCTGTGCATCAGCATGCCCTCTTACCTGGGCAAGGTCTGGTGGCGGTCGACCGTGGGCGTGAGCCGCTCGGAAGTCTTTCAGCGCTATGTGAAAGCCAGCCCGAAGCTGTATTCGCCCTCGAGTTGGCAAGGCTCCGGGCCTGACGCCAAGACCCGCGAGCCGGAAGCGGCCTCCGATTTCGCCGTGCGCGTCGAGGGGCTCTACCGCGATGCGGAAGCGCTGTACGAGGAGGCCCTGGCGTCGGCGATATCCGCGGACATGGCGCACATGCTGCTGCCCCAGGCCCAGTACACCAGTTGGATAGAGACCGGCAGCCTCTATTACTTTTCCAGAATGTTCGCCCTGCACGGGCGGCTTGGGACCCAGGAAAGCCTTCGGGCCTATGCCGACTGCATCGACAGGATCGCCAGCGGTTTGTTTCCTGTCTCCTGGCGCGCCCTGATCGACCACGTCTGCGCGACCTGAGCGCGGCCGCGTCATTACCCGTATCAGCCTTCAGCCCCGAATCATGACTGCCCGAGAGGATGCCCGCGTGAATGCCAGCCCCGAACTGACCGATGCACCGGAACCGGAAGAATCCGTGCCGATGATGTCGCCGTCCCTGGACGTGAAACGGACCACGCCCATGGACAAGGAGGAGATCAAGCGCGCCTTCCTGGACAATCTGTTCTACGTCCAGGGCAAGTTTCCCGTGCTGGCCACCCAGCATGACTACTATATGGCCCTGGCCCATGTGATCCGAGACCTGCTGCTGCACCGCTGGGTGAGTTCGGCATCTGTCTACACCGCCGAGAAGGCGCGCACGGTCTGCTACCTCTCGGCGGAATTCCTGATGGGGCCGCATCTGGGCAACAACCTGCTCAACCTGGGCATGGGCGAACAGATTCGCCAGGCCTTGGCGGAACTGGGCCTCAGCCTCGATGAACTGATGCAGGAAGAGGCCGAGCCCGGGCTCGGCAATGGCGGCTTGGGACGCCTGGCGGCCTGTTATCTGGACTCCCTGGCGACCCTGGAAATCCCGACCCTGGGCTACGGCATCCGCTACGAGTTCGGCATCTTCGAGCAGGAGATCGCCGATGGCTGGCAGCTTGAACGCACCGACAAATGGCTGCGCTACGGCAACCCCTGGGACATAGCGAGGCCGGAGTGGGCGGTGGAGGTCAAGCTGGGCGGGCACACGGAGCATTACCGTGACGCGAAGGGGGAGCCGCGGGTGCGCTGGAAGCCTGAGCAGACCGTCGTGGGCATTCCCTATGACACGCCCATTGCCGGCTACCGGAACAACACGGCGAACACCTTGCGCCTGTGGCGCGCGGAAGCGCCGGAATCCTTCGACGTGGCCGTTTTCAACCGGGGCGATTACTACGGCGCCGTCGAGCAGAAGGTGAAATCGGAAAATCTCACCAAGGTGCTGTATCCCAACGACGAACAGGTCAAGGGCAAGCAGTTGCGCCTGGAGCAGCAGTATTTTTTCGTCTCCTGTTCCCTGCAGGATATGCTGCGCATCATGCGGGTGCAGCACATTCCGCTGGAGCGGTTCCACGAAAAATTCGCGATTCAGCTCAACGACACCCATCCGGCCATCGCCATTGCGGAACTTATGCGGCTTCTGGTGGACGAGCATGGGATGCCCTGGCAGCAGGCCTGGGCTATCACCCGCCGCTCGTTTGCCTACACCAACCACACTCTGTTGCCCGAGGCGCTGGAGCGCTGGCCTATCGGGATCTTCGCGTCCTTGTTGCCGCGCCACATGGAAATCATCTACGAAATCAATGCCGGATTTCTGGAAGAGGTGCGGTCCCGTTTCAACGGCGACCACGACCGCGTGGGCAGGCTGTCGCTGATCGATGAGGGCGGCGAGCGCTACGTGCGCATGGCCCATTTGGCCTGCGTGGGCAGCTATGCCATCAACGGCGTCGCCCAGCTCCATTCGGAGTTGCTGAAATCCGATGTACTGCGGGATTTCTACGAACTGTGGCCGGAAAAATTCCAGAACAAGACCAACGGCGTCACGCCCAGGCGCTGGCTGGCACTGAGCAATCCGAGCCTCGCCGGTTTCATCACCGCGAACATCGGCGAGGGTTGGGTGACCGATCTCGATAAACTCAAGGAACTGGAGCGGCGGGCCGACGATGCCGTGTTCGGGGCCAAATGGCGCGAGATCAAGCGGCTCAACAAGCATCAATATGCCATGTATCTGCGGCACAAGACCGGCGTGGGCGTGGATCCGGAATCGCTGTTCGATGTGCAGGTCAAGCGCATACACGAGTACAAGCGCCAGCACCTGAACATTCTCAATGTGATCCGCATGTACCTTGAGCTCAAGGCCAATCCCAACCTGGACATACAGCCGCGAACCTTCCTGTTCGGCGGCAAGGCCGCGCCCGGCTACCGCATGGCCAAGCTGATCATCAAGCTGATCAATGCGGTGGGTTCGGTGGTCAATCGGGACAAGAGCCTGCGCAACCAGCTGAAAGTGGTGTTCGTGCCCAATTACAACGTCAGCAATGGCCAGCGGATCTACCCGGTGGCGGAGTTGTCCGAGCAGATTTCCACCGCCGGCAAGGAGGCCTCGGGTACCGGCAACATGAAGTTCCAGATGAATGGCGCCTTGACCATCGGCACCCTGGACGGAGCCAATGTGGAGATGCTGGAAGAGGTCGGGGCCGAGAACTTCTTCCTGTTCGGCCACACGGTGGACGACATTCAGAGGTTACAGCGCGAGGGCTACCGGCCGTTTGAAACCTTCGAGCGCAATGGAATCCTGCGGGAGGTGTTCAGCCTGCTGCAATCGGGATTCTTCGCCAAGGGCGACGCCGAGCTGTTCAGGCCGCTGGTGGAGAATCTGCTGTACAGCGATCCCTTCTTCGTACTGGCGGATTTCCAATCCTACGCGGATTGCCAGGATGAGGTGGGACGGGTCTATCAGGATGCCGGCCGGTGGACGCGCATGTCCATCCTCAATGTCGCACGCTCCGGCAAGTTCTCGTCGGACCGGGCGATCGACGAATACTGCCGTGACATCTGGAACGTGAAACCGGTGAAGACCAACCTGCTCAAGCAGCATCGCATCATGCACCGCTCCATTCAATAGCGCGCTTCCGCGAGGATTTCCCGGGTCGAAGCTGGTGGTGAGCTTCCAGTCTCGGCCTGGGGGCTGCTGTCAAGCGAGCGAGCGGCCGGTAATCTTTTCGTAGCGCTCGTGGGCCATCTGGGTCAGGACCTCCGCGAACTGCGGATGGTCGCGCAGAATGCGGTCGAAGTCGGACTTCTCCAGCACGAACAGATCGCATAGGGTCTTGGCGCGGACCGTGGCGATGCGGGCTCCTGACAACAACAGGGCGATCTCCCCGAAGCAATCGCCATCCTGGAGGTGCATCAGCGGCTCGCCCCGACGGTCGAGGAATTCCACCTCGCCCCGGCAGATCAGGAACATCTCCAGCCCCGGATCGCCCTTGCGGCAGATGATGTCATCGGGCGCGGCGCGGCGCGGACGCAGGCACATGCTGAGGTGGCTGAGGAACAGCGGGTCGGCATCCTTGAACAGGGGAATGTGCTCCAGGGTTTCCGTGGTTACCACCTCAAACCAGCGGCGACCGTCCTGCTCCACCAGGTCGGAGGCGGCCTTGGGCCCCCAGGTGCCGGCCGGGTAGTTGGGGAAGTCCAGGGTGGGATAGACGAACCAGGCGTCCAGAATGGGCTGGACGATGCGCCAGGAGCTTTCCACCAGGTCGGTGCGGGAGAACAGGGTCGCATCGTTCAGCATGCAGCTGTAGATCATGACCTCGTAGCCGGTGCCACGCGATGCCTGGAACGCCTCGCCATAATTGAAGCGCATGTTCACCGGCTGCAATTGCATGGTTGGGCCCGGTATCTTGGCCTGGAACACAGACTGGATGGCCTGTTCCGGCTGGATGTGGAAGATCAGGCGGTTGGCTCCCACCTTCTTCACCGCGGTGCTGCGAAACACCGAGGCCGGCGCCTTCTTGAACTCCACCACCACGTCGGTGCCGCGCTTCCACAGGGCCTTGCCGGTGCGCAGGTAGATGGGAACGCCTTCCCAGCGCCAGTTGTCGATGTAGAGGCGCAGGGCCGCATAGGTTTCCGTGCTGGAATAGGGGTTCACCCCGGGCTCATGCCGGTAATCCGGGCAGTTTACGCCATCCGCCTTGCGGCCGGCCCCATACTGGCCGCGCACGCTGTTCCTGAATGCCTCCTCGGGCGAGTAGACGCGAACCGCCTTGAGCAGCTTGGCTTTCTCATCGCGGATATCGTCGGCGGCGAAGGAGTTGGGCGGCTCCATGCACACATAGGAGAGCATTTGCAGCATGTGATTCTGCACCATGTCGCGCAGGGCCCCGGATTTGTCGTAGTAGCCGCCCCGGCCTTCCACGCTGACCGATTCCGACACCGTGAACTGGATGTTGTCCACGTGCTGGTTGTTCCACAAGGGTTCGAACATGCCGTTGGCAAAGCGGAAGGCCAGGATGTTCTGTACCGTTTCCTTGCCCAGGTAGTGGTCGATGCGGAAGATCTGCCGCTCGTCCCAGAAGGACAGCAGTTGCCGGTTCATTTCCCGTGCCGAGGCGAGGTCCGTGCCAAAGGGCTTTTCCACAATGATGCGTTTCCAGCCGGTGCAGCGGTCGAAACCGGAGGTCTGCAGCTTGCTGGAAATCAGCCCGAAAACCGAAGGCGGCACCGCCTTGTAGTACAGGACATTGCCCCGGGCCTGGTACTGGCCGTCCAGTTCCAGCACCAGATCCCTGAGCGTGGTGAAGGTGGATTCGTCCTCGAAGGAGCCAGCGGTGTAATACAGCCGGCTGCTCAAGGCCTGCCAGGCCGATTCGTCGAACTCGCGGCGGGTGTGGAACTGGCGGATGTCGCGGCTCATGCGCTCGCGAAAGCCCTCGGTGTCCATTGCATCCAGTGACACACCGACGATGGCGAACTGCTCCGGCAGCAGCCCATCGATGAACAGGTTGTAGAGCGACGGTATCAGCAGGCGCTTGGTGAGGTCGCCGGCCGCGCCGAAGATGACCATTATGCAAGGCTCGCCCGGCGCGGCCCTGGTGCTTGCTTCCACCATCGGTGCCCAAACCCACTGGCTGTGTTCCACGGAGTGTCCCCTTACGCTTGTCTGATTCGCAAAAAATGGTCCGGTCGAAGTGCGGCCAGAAGCCCGCTCATTCCACTTGCCGCAGTTGGATGGTGTCGATGATGGCGCCATGGGCCAGGGCGTTGGTGATCACCACCAGCCAGGTGCCCGGGTCGCACCAGTTGCGCCGCCGGAGATAAGCCAGGGCGTTCTTGATGGTGATTTCAGGATCGTCGGAAAAATCCATGAGGAACGGCTCCACACCCCACGGCAGCAGCAGGTGACGGAACACCGCATCCACGTCGGTGAAGGCATAGATGGGCACCGAGCGGGGCCTGAGCGCGCCCAGGATATAGGGCAGGGAACCGCTGCGGCTGAATACCACGATGCCGGAGCGGTCCAGGTCCTGCGCCAGCACAGCGGCGGAGCGGAGCATCTTGGATTTCGGCGTCAGCAGGCGCATGGCCTCGTTCAGGCGCCGCTGTTCCTTGGGTTCGACGCTCTCGAGGATGTTCTGCAGCACCGTCACGCATTCCAGGGGATAGCTGCCGGTGGTGGTCTCGGTGGAGAGCATGAGGGCGTCCACCATGCTCTTGATGGCATCGGTGACGTCGGTGATTTCGGCGCGGGTCGGCCGGGGCGAGGACACCATGGATTCGAGCAGGTGCGTGGCGATGATGACCGGCTTGCCGTGGGCATGGCAGGATTCCACGATGCGCGCCTGAACCAAGGGCAGAATGTGGTCGTCGATCTCCACCGCCAGGTCGCCTCGGGCCACCATGATGCCGTCCGCCTTGGCGACGATACCATCCAGATTGCGCAGGCCCACTTGATCCTCGATCTTGGCGATGATGCGTGCGGGCGAACCGTGGCTCTCCAGCAGGGCGCGCAGTTCGTCGATATCCTTGGGCTGGCGGGCGAAGGAGAGGGCGACGAAATCAATACCGGCCGCCACCCCCTGCGCCAGGTAATCCCGGTCGGCGTCGGTAATGGGCGGCAAGTCGGGGGTGATGCCCGGCAGGTTGATATTCTTGCATGAGCCCAGCGTCCCCGGCGTCTTAACGACGCAGCAGACCCGATACGCTTCCTTTTGCGTCACCTCCAGGCGGATGCTGCCGCGGTCCACCAGGATGCTGTCGCCGACGCTGACATCGCCGGGCAGGCCGGGATGATTGACCCAGACGCCCTGTCGTCCGGGGGTGGGGGCCCCCGTGAAGAACTCGAATTCCTGGCCGAATTGCAGATCCACGTCGTGATCGAGGACACCGGTATGCATTTCAGGTCCTTGCAGATCCAGCATGATGGCCACGTGTCGCTCGACTTCGCTAGAGACCTGTCGAATTCTGGCGACGATCTCGCCGACCTGAGCGGAGCTGATGAAGGCCATGCTCAGCCGGATCATGTCGACGCCGCTCCGGATAAGCTTGGCGATCTGTTCGCGGCTTTCGGTCGCAGGTCCTAGGCTGACGATGATCTTGGTGTGTCGGTAATAGCCCCGCATTCAATCTCTCCAGGGAATAAACGGCCGCCGGGCATTCACCCAGGGCGATGGCCCGCTGTAACGGGCGTCACGGCAATGATGGGTTGGACAAAGCGGGTCAGCCCCAGGCCGGCAGCTGCCCGCCGCCGGGCCGAGCGCTCAGCCCGGCCACCCAGGGTCGGGCCGAAAACGCGGGGCTGATCAGGATAACATCGATCGGTGGCTTGTTTTCGTCCCAATACGGGTACGGATTATTTTTGTTGGGCATCGGTCATGCGGGAGTGTGCGAACGGTTTCGCTATTTTAAATGACAAATAGCGCCTGTTGAGCCCATAGGAGTCGAAATGACCCGCTTCAGTGCGTTTTCAGGACCGCCCGCCACCCCATCAGAGCATCAGCGCATCTGGCGCCAGCGGTAATGTACCTGCCCGTCGTCGCACTGATAACCGGAGCGATTGCTGCCATCGGTCACCGCGACCGGCGTGCAATGATGGCTATCGCGGAAACTTGCCCATTCACTTTCCTCATGCCGGTTGTACATCAGCAGCGACGCTTCCGCCAGAACCGCAAAGGCGACGCCGCCAAACATGAGATGGCTGGTTTTCATGCTTTATCCCCCTCGAGTTGTTGTGTTTTTGTTTGTCCGGTCCCTGTCCGGGCAGGGGCGGGCCAGGTCCGGCAGGCACCGTTGAGGCCGCAATCATTGAGACCGTCTGCGGCGCACTGGGTTCCGATCCCCCGTACTTCGCGTTTTCACCAGGCCGCCCGTGGCGATTTACAGGCGGCGCGCGAGTGATACCATGAGACTGGCGGCGCTTGGGACAGTCGTAGCCGTAGTTGGGTGGGGATTTTCGAGGCGGCGGTGGGCATCCATGAATAAACCTAAGAACCTATCGGAGCGGCTATCCCTGCATTGGGTCCTCGGTGTGTGTCTGGCCGTTCTGGCGTCGTGCACCAGTCCGGGTTACAACGACAACCCTTCTCAGCAGATATCCAATCCGCGACTCGGCTGTCCCGTGGCGACCGAGTTCTTTAGCGTGTATTTCAACATCCATGTGCAACCGCCGGCAGGAGAGCAGGATGCGCGCGTGACGAGCGATGTGTTCCGCGCTTACTGCAACGCCATTCCGGTGCCGGGCCGCGTCTTTCTGACCATCGACCTGGTGGGGCCCGAATTGCCGAGAACGCCCCTCGCCCTCCGGGTCTCGGAACTGGGGGGCGACGCGGAAACCTATGCTGCTCCGCCACTGCTCGACTTGCCCGCGCAGCGCTATCCGAAGGGTATGATCGAAGCGAGTTTTGAACCGTCACGAGTCGGCGACTATGCCATTTACCTGAGCCGGGAAGGCAGCACGGCGGAAGATGAGCAACTCGTGATCCCGCTGCACGTGGGGGACGCCGAAGCGGCCGGGGGCCTGTTGCGGGGACTGGCCACGCTCATCGGCGTGATCCTGGCCGTCTCGTTCTCGGCTTATCTCCTGCTCCGAATCGGGCGAAGGCGCGGGTTGCCCTGAGGCCGCGCCGGATTTCCCCTTGTGGGATCTCTTGGCATCCATGCTTGGCAGGTTTCCTACACCCGTGTCGTGTTTGCGCCTCGGCGTCAGCGGATGATGCCTGGTCGCCCTGAGGCATGGCCGCCGCTAAAGGGGTACGCGCGGACTTAGATACATGGCGCCGGAATTGCATCGCTTCTTGCGTGCACCCGGCCCCGGGGCGCGCAAGGCACTGACGAGGCATTGCATAGATGACGGCAGAACAGCAGGCGCAACTGAAAGACTATCTGGCATCCGTTTCCGCCATGAGCCTGGAGCAGGTATTCGAGGCCTTTCATGCGGCGCGTGCCAGCAAGGCGCAGGCCGGGGACGATTCGGTGACCTATTGGCGGGCCGTACTCATCGGCCTCGGCGAACAACTGCATCGCCGGCTGGGCCCCGGCGCTTTGCAGGAATACGCCCGGCGCTACTGCTGAACGCGATGGCTGAACGAATGCGTGTATCCGCTCGTGTCAGCGTCGCCCACCCTACTTGGCTTATTTACGGTGCAATGTGATGGAAATGGATCAGGGATTTACCCTGCTGGCTGAATGCGAAGTCGCCACACCCAGGGCGCCGGACGCCGCCTATCGGCGCATCGACCTGGCGGTGGGCCGCAAAGGCTTCCTCTACCGCGGGATCGTCCGCGAAAGCTGGGGGCGCTATCAAGCCGACGGGCAGGCGGTGGAGGAGGGGAGCTTGCGGGTGACGTCCACCGACAGCGACTGGTCGCTGGCCTTGATCGGGGTGCGCGACAAGGCGGCGCCACGGAAGATTGGCGCGGACCCGGAAGCGGCGGAACACTTAAAGGCCGCCCTGGCAGAGTGCGAGGCCAGGCTGCGGGTGTTGACAGGCCGCTGATGGGGCCCTCAGCGGGTGCCGAGGACCACGATGGTCTTGCCGGAAACCGAAATCAGCCCCTGATCTTCCAGCGCCTTCAGGATCTTGCCCGCCATTTCCCGCGAGCAACCGACGATGCGGCCGATTTCCTGGCGGGTGATGCGGATCTGCATGCCGTCGGGATGGGTCATGGCGTCCGGTTGGCGACAGAGGTCCAGCAGGGTGTTGGCGATGCGGCCGGTGGCGTCCAGGAATGCCAGGGTGCCGACCTTGCGGCTGGTGCTCAACAAGCGGTTGCCTAACTGACGGCCGAAAATGTGCAGTATTTCGACGGCGTAATCCGCCAACTCGTTCTTGAGCAGATGATGCAGCCGTGCGTAACCGATTTCCGCCAGCTGTGTGGCTTCACGCGTCACGACGGTCACATCGCGCTTCATGGCGCCCATGAAGACGCCGATTTCCCCGATGAAATCGCCCTTGTTGAGGTACGCCAGCACGATCTCGCTATCGTCCAGGTCGTTGTGCATACGGACGGCAACCGAGCCCTCGGCAATATAGTAGAGCACGTCGCCGTCGTCCCCCGGCTTGATGATGGCAGCCTTGGACTGATAGCGCCGTTTATGGCAAAAGCGCAGCAATTGCTCGAGCGCTTCGTTCTTTTGCGGGGGGCTGGGGATGATTTGCATACTTCGCTGGCCGTCGGTATTTCCCTGTAATCATAAGTCTAGCAAGTTTGGCGGCATGCCGTCATCGAGGCGCTTGGTGCTGCGGGATTCTGTGGTAAGCTATGCGCCATTTTTTCCTGGGTCAAGAAAAGGCCGATGAAAGCGCGGGTTGTGTGGTTAGAGAAGGTGAAATTCCTGGCCGAGTCGGGCAGCGGGCACGCCGTGGTGATGGACGGTCCACCCGAAAACGGCGGTGACAACCTCGGCGTCCGTCCCATGGAAATGCTGCTGATGGGCATGGGTGGGTGCACGGCCATCGACGTGGTGCACATTCTCAAGAAGGGGCGTCACGACGTGCGCGGGTGCGAGCTTGGCCTTGAGGCGGAAAGGGCCGAAAGCGATCCCAAGGTGTTCACCCACATCACCATACGCTACCGGCTGACCGGCAAGGGCCTGAGCGAAGCGGCCGTCCGGCGAGCCATCGACCTGTCGGCGGAAAAGTATTGCTCGGCATCCATCATGCTCGGCAAGACCGCACAGATTTCGCATGACTTTGAGATCATCGAAGTTCAGGAATAGCGCCTGTCGGTTTCAGGCGTTCCGGCGACCCAAACGGATGTCAAGGCTCGCACAGTTTTAGCAATCAGTGGGATGTGCCGTCGGGGTCGGCCATCCGACCCCGTTTCGATACAGGTGTTTCCGAATCTGATGGAAAAGTTGCAGTTACACGGCTTCAACAACTTAACCAAGTCGCTAAGCTTCAATATCTACGATATCTGCTATGCCAAGTCGGAGCAGCAGCAGCGGCGGTATATCGAGTACATTGACGAGGCCTACAGCGCCAAGCGCCTGACCCAGATTCTGACGGACGTCACCGCGATCATCGGCGCCGAGATCCTGAACATAGCGCGTCAGGATTACGAGCCCCAGGGCGCCAGCGTGACCATGCTGATCTCCGAGGGCCATGACGGCGCCGGTGTCATCAGCAACACCGAGGCGCCGGGACCTTTGCCCGAGGCTGTGGTGGCCCATCTGGACAAGAGCCACATTACGGTCCACACCTACCCGGAAAGTCATCCGCACAACGGCATCAGCACCTTCCGCGCGGATATCGACGTCTCCACCTGCGGCCGTATTTCACCGCTCAAGGCGTTGAATTACCTGATTCACAGCTTCGAGTCGGATATCGTGATCATGGATTACCGCGTGCGCGGGTTTACCCGGGACATCAGCGGCCAGAAGCATTACATCGACCACGAGATCACCTCGATCCAGAACTACATTGCCGACCTGACCGCCGATCGTTACCAGATGATCGACGTCAATGTGTATCAGGAGAAGATCTTTCACACCAAGATGATCCTGAAGGACTTCAACCTGGACAATTACCTGTTCGAGACCGACAAGGATGCGCTCAGCAGCGACGAGCGCCTGGCGATCCAGAAGCAGTTGAAGCAGGAGATGGCGGAGATCTTCTACGGCCGCAATTACAAGCTGCGTCGTTAGGCTGCTGCCGTCGCACTGAAGAACCGCCGCATCTGTCGCGAGAGCGGCGGTTTTTTTCGGTTCAGCGCATAGGTTGCGCTGTGGATGAGGGTTTGATGACGAGAGCGCCCAATTAGCGGCGCTCCTATTCGGCAGACCTGATTTCTTAGCTCAGATTCTGAGCCGCGACCATGAAATAAAGCATGGGAATGGAGAACATGGTGTTGAAGCGGCTGGTGAGCATGGCGGTGCGGGCCGCCGCTTTTTTCTCTTCGTCCTCGGCGGGCACCAGGCCCAGGGCCTTCTGCTGGTTCGGCCAGATGATCATCCAGACGTTGTAGGACATTACCAGGCCAAGCCACATGCCGATGCCGATATAGGTGGTCATGCCGCCCTTGAAGTAACCGAACAACATGGCTTCCAGCACATATCCCTGCAGGCCGGCCAGGATCAGGCCGGTCACGACCGTCGAGAGTGCCGCCCAGCGGAACCAGAACAGGGCGGTGGGCGCGATGACTTTGCCGACGGCGGGTTTCTGCTCGTCGGGAATCTTGGGCATGGAGGGGATCTGGACGAAATTGAAGTACCAGAGCAGGCCGATCCACATGATTCCCGAGATGACGTGCAGCCAGCGGAACAAGAAAGTCAGCCAGGTGCGGCTCATTTCAATGCTGCCTGAGGCAAAGGCGAGCAACGCAGCGAGCGCCAGTCCGAACGCCAGCGCATATTCCAGTTTGTCCAGCCCGAATTTGCCCAGGCCGTGGATGGCCTTCAACATGATGTTTTGCATAGTTCTTCCTCCGGTTTTTGGCTTGTTTTTGATGTCGGCCACCTTCTCAGGGGCGATGCACAGGTTATTGCGAACTTGCTTCCGGAGCAAACCGGGAAACCCGCTCCCGCGCCGGGACTGTCTGAGCGGTGCGCCTTTGGCCTCTGGGGGCGCGGGCTGGGTGGGGGGAGGGGCTCTGCCCGGCCTTTTCAGGGCGGGCATGTGGGCATGAACTACATCGATGTGATCGGCATGTTGGCCGGCGGTCTGACCACGGTTTCCCTGGTGCCCCAGGTGCTGAAAATCTGGAGAACCCGGTCCGCCAACGATATCTCACTGGGCATGTTCGCCCTGTTTGGTCTCGGGGTGGTGCTGTGGCTGGCCGACGGGCTTCTGATCGACGCGCTGCCCGTGATCGTCGCCAATGCGGTGACCCTGGTGCTGACCTTGACGATCATCCTGATGAAATGGCGGTTCGGCGGATAGGGCGCTGAGGAGTTATCCCGCGCTTCCAGAGAGCGCAGGACTGCAGCACCGATCGGGCTATTTGACGGCCATCGCCATGGGAGCTTCCCGGTAGACGGTGACGGGCACGCCCAGCGCCGCCCAACCGTATAGCCAACCGGCATCCTCCGAGGCATTGGGCCAGCGCGTGTTTTTCTCCTTGGTGGACAGGTTCACGCATCCGTGGCTGGCCGGATGTCCGAATCCGTTGTGCCAGAACGCTCCGTGCAGCGCCAGATCGCCCTTGAAGAACTGCGTGTAGGGCACATCCTCCACCTCGTAGTAGCCTGGCCGTCCCTTGGGTATGCCGCGGCTACGCATGGTTTTGCGTAGGTAACGGTCGTAAATGTAGAAACTGCCGGTGGCCGTCGGTGTCTTTGCCTTGCCGGTGCTGACCTTGAAGGTCCTGACAACCTGCCCGTTTTCCACGGCGGTGGCCTGCTGCCTGTCCAGATAGACGAAGATATGCCGGTCGGTGCCCGTGCTGAAGCGGCCGGCGAGCGGTGCTTCCAACCTGCCTCCGCTTTCGGCGCGCAGCAGGGCCTCATCGCCGCGTACCTCGAATGTTGTGGAGGCGGGCCATGCGGGCCTCGGCGTGAACTGCAGGCGCTGCTTGCCGACCCAGTGCCAGTAGCCTGGCACGTTCGCGCCATCGCTGGTTTTGACCGAAACGGCCTGTTTGGCTGTCATGCGGTCACGCACTGGTTCGCTGAAGATCAGCTGCAGCGGCAGCATGAGTCCGAGATTGTCTATTCCCTGGACATTCAGTCTGGCTTCGAGGGCCGGAGGCGTGGCCACTTCCATCTGCAGCGGGGGCAGGGGAGTACCGGTGACCGTCTGCCATATCAGCTTCAGCGGGTAGGTCTGGCCTTGCGCGTAGCTTCCAACCTGGAGCCGAAAGCTGCGGCGGCTGGCGTCGACAGCGGAGACCGATGCTGAGAGAGCGCCGAGAACCCCCAGATTTCCCACCGGGCGGTCGAATTGCAGGATCAACTCGCCGTCGGCACCCAGCATACGCGCCAAGCCGCCCTCCAGGGCAGGCACCGCCAACAGCCCGGAATTCCGGTCGCGGGCAGCTTTCGGATCAAGGGCCTCTGCTTGGAGGATGGCGCCTTTTTCCAGGTCAAACCCCCAGGCATCGGTGACAGGCGGGCGGGCACGCAGATCCATGCCCGGCAACACGCGCGAGGTTTCCCGTTCGAGCCAAGCAGTAGCTAGCCTGGCGACCTGCGCTTTTGCGTCCGGGGCATTAGGCGAAAACGGTGGTCCAGTCAGCGGCATGGCCTGAAGCGTCTGGGACGTAAGGGCCAGAGCGAAAATGGAACTCACCAGTTCGAAGCTGAATCGACTTGGGAAGGAGGCGCGTGGATTTGTAGCTGGCATCAGATCGATACCCCGGTCTTTCGTGCAATTCAGTTGAAACGGGTCATGTTTACATCGGGCTGCCTAGCTGGCTGGGCACGCCGTCCCGTCGCAAAACCTACATATCATCCAACATTAGCGTTCATTCTGCGAGTTTACTTAGCGTTTGCGAGGACTCGTCAAGCGCCAGGCGGGTTCTACGGGAACCGATACGACCATCCCACTTTCCCGGCTGAAGCAATTGTCGTGCGGCATCGGCAGGCCGGCGCGATGTGGCTCGTGAAAAAAAAGAATTCCTGCGGGCCGTCTACTTCCGGGATGCGTTCGTACTAGAATTATCGCCATTGTCTGGCGCAATGCCAGCATCGACGGATTTTTTTCCTGGCCTTGGCAACTCCTGGCCGGAATTTTGGGGAATTTCCATGAACTACCGACTTGCCCTGATCGTATTTGCCCTTATTCCCCTGTCACTGATGCAATCATGTTCCACCCGTCCGAGCGTGAAGGAAAACGTCGCGGCCCACGGAGCGGGATCAGTGCCGGAAACCTCCCCCGCGCCGCGCGCCTTTTCGGGTTCGAAGGAACCGGGGTACGGCCATGGGGACGACGGTCTAGATGACGCTGCTGCCCTGTTCGGTACCTTCCCCCGTCCCAAGACCCTTGAACCGCAGGTCAGGTTCTGGCGCAACGTCTATTCCACGTGGGGCCGCTCGCAAGTGGCCATCCATGACGACCTTTACCTGAACGTGGTTTACGAGGTGCTGGACCTCCCCGGCTTCACCCTGGAAGGAATGACCGCTTCCCAGAAGGACTATGTGAATGAACGCATGGCCTACTGGCGGGACCGACTGCAGAACCTTGAAGCCAAAGTCAGTTCCCGTTTGCCCTTGAGCAGCGACGATCAGCGCGTGGCCAACCTGTTCGCGCAGAACGAGGACGGCCTGACTTCGGTGCAAGGAGCCAGCGAACGGCTGCGCTATCAGCGCGGCATTCGCGAAAAGTTCCGCCGCGGCCTTGAACTCAGCGGCATGTATGAGAGTCGTTTTCGCGAGATTTTCCGGCGGGCCGGGTTGCCCGAGGACCTGGCTTATCTTCCCCATGTCGAGTCGTCCTATCAAGCCAATGCGCGTTCCTCCGCGGGCGCGCTCGGGGTCTGGCAGTTCACGGCCGGCGCGGCGCGCATGTTCATGAACGGCGATGACAGCGTCAGGGCTCGGCTCGATCCGATCGCGTCGGCTTACGGCGCTGCACGCTATCTCAGCTATGCCTATGGCAAGCTGGGCAGCTGGCCCTTGGCGGTGACGTCCTACAACCACGGCATTGGTGGCATGCAGCGCGCGAAGACCCTGTATGGCCAAAACTTCAGCCGCATCGTCAAGGACTACGATCACCCCTTGTTCGGCTTTGCGTCACGCAACTACTACGCCGAATTTCTGGCTGCCCGGGAAATCGCCAGCCAGCCGGAGCGCTACTTTCCCGAGGGTGTGACCTATGCGAAAAGCGCAGACTGGTCGATCTCGCGTCTGGCCGACGAGAGCGACACAGCGGTTTCCGCCGCTCAGGTCCTTGCTCGGGACATGACGCCCAGCCCGCGCCAGTTCGGGCAGGCTCGGCGCAGCGTGGTGGTCAAGCAGACCCAAGAGCGGGGGTATGCCGGCAAGTTGGTTTTGGCAAAAGGCCACTCCTCGCCTAGCATTCGGGCAGGCTTGGCCAAATCCTCAAGGTTCGCAGATCGCCCGCTCAAGGGCGGGACGCGGGTCGCGCAAAACCGGGTGCCACATAGCGCCACCCAGTCGAGGCTGCCGGCAGGCGCGGTCAGCGCCCGCCAGACCGTCGCGCGTGGGGAGATCAAGCCGGCGGCGCAGAAAGCCTTGACTACGGGGGCGAAGAGCCGATCCGCGCTACCGGTCACCGCCAGCGCCTCTACGCGGCCTGCGGCCACGACGCCGCGTAAAACCGCGTCGACCGGGAAGACGGCGGGTGCTGCGGTAACGCGCTCGTCGGCCTCGCAAGGCATTACCAATATCGCGCGTCGTTGACGCGCCTAAAGGCCCCTTCAGCGCAGCAGTTTGCGCAGCCCCATGAGTTGAGTGCCGCTCCAGCCCTGTTGCCGGTAAAAGGCCAAGGCGGCGGCATTTTGCCTGTCTGCGAGAAGTTGAAGCCGCGTAAGGCTTTGCTTAGTCGCCCAGGCCTCAGCCGTCCGCAGTAGTTCCCGCCCGGCGCCGTGTCGCCTCCAGCTTTCAGCAACCACCAAATCCTCGATCAGCCCCACCGCGGCGCCTTCCGCCGTGGAAATTAGAACCTGCAGGGTGATCATGCCGACCACCTCCCCGCCACTTTCCGCCACCCAGATAACCGCGTCCGGATGCCGCAGCAGGAGTTCCAGGCCCTTTGTCTGCTTCTCGGGTGCCGCCTGGAAATCAGCTTCGATGCTGAATAGTTGGGTCAACAACTCCACCATTGCCGGAATGTCGGCCTTTTCGCCCTTCCGAATACTGAGTGAATTCGCGGCATGTGTCATACAAACCGGCCTCACGGCTTGTCGCAAATCCGACAAGCGGGCTTGGCTGCAAAAGCGAACGAGCTATAAAAGCACTCAAATATCATTGGCTTATTGATTCGTCGGGTCGGTGGCGCGGTAATTGCCCCAGGATCTTTGCATCTTTACTGACTGCGTCTTGAGCGAAGCCGGCGGCGGGCGATGACGTTACCCTGGCAGCTGAGCGTGAGGCGCGCATTGTAACCGATCATGACGAGGTGCTTATG
This sequence comes from Methyloterricola oryzae, assembly GCF_000934725.1. Classification (NCBI taxonomy): domain Bacteria; kingdom Pseudomonadati; phylum Pseudomonadota; class Gammaproteobacteria; order Methylococcales; family Methylococcaceae; genus Methyloterricola; species Methyloterricola oryzae. Next base: position 548,541 of record NZ_JYNS01000001.1, on the reverse strand, counting down.
AAGACCGAGACCGAAGCAGACGTGCGTCAGGAACGATTCGAAATCGCGGGGGTAGACGAAGAGTCAAGCGCCTCTGCGCCCGGAGCGAGTGCGGCGGAATATCCCTATTACATCGTGACGCGGCCGCCCGTGCCGGGTAAAACCGGTTGGAGTGTCACTGCCTGGTGAGGGTGTCAGGCGGACTGTCCGGGGCAGTTACGGAACCGTATGGTCAGCGGCAGATCATGCCTCAAAAAGTGCTGGATGAATCCAAAGGATTCAAACAGAGAGGCGAGGACACGGATGCTTCGCCATATTACCAACGGCAAGGTCCCATCAGCTTAATGAGTGCAGGGTACCCATGACAAAATCAGTGAATGGTCCCGTGTGGGAGCGCTTGGTGCAGGTACCGGAATCGGCGGTTCCCTCGCTGCCGCAAGACGTGGCGGACGAAGCGGGTTTGTGGGCAGCCTGGCGCGAGGACATTGCCTGTGTGTTCGCGCGGGATCCGGCCGCGCGCAGTCATTTCGAGGTGCTGACCACCTATCCCGGGGTTCATGCCATTCTGGTTCACCGCCTGAGCCACCGCCTCTGGCGTGGCGGCTTCCGTTACGGCGCGCGTCTTCTCTCGTTTTTGGCCAGGCTGTGGAGCAATATCGACATCCACCCCGGGGCCCGGATCGGCCGGCGCTTTTTCATCGACCACGGGGCCGGTGTGGTCATAGGCGAGACCGCCGAGATTGGGGACGATGTCACCCTCTATCACGGCGTGACCCTGGGCGGGACCACCTGGAACAAGGGCAAGCGCCATCCGACCCTGGGTAACGGTGTGCTGATCGGCGCGGGCGCCAAAGTGCTGGGTCCCATCGTGCTCGGCCACAATGTCCGGGTGGGCGCCAACTCCGTGGTCGTCAAGGACGTTCCGGCCAACAAGACCGTGGTGGGCATACCGGGCAAGATTGTTCAGCCCCGCCAGGGCATCGCGATGAACCCTAGGGGCATCGACCTGGATCACCATCACATTCCCGATGTCGTCAGCCAGACCATAGCCGCGCTGCTCGACCGCATAGAAGCCCTCGAGCATCGATTGCAGGCTGCCGAGCGGCCTGTCGAGGGCGGCCAGGACCCGTACTTCGAAATGCTCGAACTGTGCAAGGTAGCCAGCCGGTCCGCGGATTGATGCGGTCTCGCGCTGATCCGCCGTAAAGCGGGCGGCATCGACACCACGCGTTTAGCGTGACCCTCGTTGCCGGCTGCTTCCTCAATCGCTATCGACCCTGCCTCCTCGCCTCGTAAGAAATAGTGAGCGGAAACCCTTGCACAAGGCCGGTGCGACGGAGATAATCGGGAACCGTTATCATCTGGCAATATCTTCCATGTCTGAATTCAGTCTTAGCGTGCTCGAACCCGGGGCGGTCGCTATCATCAAGGACATCGCAGCCGACGAGGCCTTGCATCACCGCTTGTGGGCAATGGGCTTTCGGGTTGGGCGGGAGGTGCGCATGGTGAGGCGTGCCTGGTTTTCAGGGCCCTTGCAACTCCGGGTGGGCACTACCGATGTCATCATGCGCCGCACGGACGCAGAGAAGATTCGTGTTTCTGATACGGCGAATCCATGAAGTGCATTGCCCTCCTCGGAATGCCGAACACGGGCAAATCGACGTTTTTCAACCGATTTACCGGCGCCTCGGCGCGGGTTGGCAATTGGCCAGGCATCACCATTGACCTGATGGCGGCCAAGATTCCGCTGGGCGGGCATCTGGTGCAAGTGGTCGATCTGCCTGGAATCTACGATTTCCATGGATTTTCGGAGGACGAGAAAGTCGTGCGCCGGTTCCTGGAGAACAATGCCATCGACCTCCTGGTGGTGATCGTCAACGGTACCCAGATCGAAAGGCAGCTCAGCCTGGCGCTTCAGGCCCGTCAATTGGGGCTGAACATGGTGCTGCTCCTGAACATGTCCGACGAAACCAAGCGGGCCGGCATCTCCATCGATCTGCAAAGGCTTGCAGCCGGCTTGAATATGCCCGTGGCCTGGATCAGCGCCAAGTATGGCGAAGGGTTCGCCGGCGCGACCCAGACCATTGCCGGTGCCCTGCGCGAAAGCCATCCGAGCAATACCGCTCAATTGCGAGACAGCCTGGCGGCCGACGACGCCATCGAAGCGGACATGGAGCAAATTCTGCGCGGCTCCGTACAGATACCCAAGCTCATGCCCGAAGGCATGACGGCCCGGTTGGACCGCGTCCTGCTGCATCCCCTGTTGGGACTGCCGCTGTTCTTCCTCATCATGTTCCTCCTGTTTCAGTTCATCTTCACTGCGGGCAAACCCATACAGGATGGCATGGCCTGGCTGTTGCAAGAGTTTCGGACGCTGGCCCTGGAACCTCTGCTCGCGGGTCTGCCAGCCTGGGGGCAAGGGCTATTGCTGGACGGGATTTACAACGGCGTCGGCACGGTGGCCGCCTTTGTGCCGGTGATCGTCCTGTTCTTCCTGGTCATGACCGTGGTGGAAGATAGCGGTTATCTGTCCCGAGCGGCTTACCTGATGGATTCCCTGATGGCCAGGCTGGGCCTGGACGGACGCAGCTTCGTCATGCTGCTCATGGGATTTGGCTGCAATGTGCCCGCACTCATGGGGACCCGCATCATGCGCTCGCGCGGGCTGCGCCTGCTCACCATGCTGGTTATCCCGTTTTCGCTGTGTTCCGCGCGGCTGCAGGTGTTCCTGTTCATCATCGCGGCCATCTTCACGACGCAGGCGGCGCCCTTTGCCCTCTTCAGCCTTTACCTGCTGAGTTTCGCCTCCGCCCTGTTGACCGCCTTGCTGTTCCGGCGGCACTACGTCAGCAGCGAGCCGTTCATCCTGGAACTGCCGCCCTACCGCCTACCCACGACTCGTCAAATCCTGCTGCGCGGTTGGCAAGAGATTCGCCATTTTCTCAAGCGCGCCACTAAGTTCATCACCGGCGGCGTGGTGGCTGTCTGGGTGCTGACCCATGTACCAACCGATGTCCCACCGGGAAGCCTCGGCACCCTGGCCGGCCAGCTCAGCACCTGGTTGGCGCCGGTGTTGAGCCCGATCGGCATCGACGCAGAGTTGGGCATTGTGCTGATCTTCGGATTCGTTGCCAAGGAAATCGTGATTGGCTCCTTGGCTGCCATTTACGGGCTTGAAGGTGGCGCACTCATGGAACTCATCGGCCGCAAGCTGGACTGGGTGCAGGCTTACAGCTTCATGCTGTTCGTGCTGATCTACACGCCCTGCCTCTCGGCCGTGGCCACGCTGCGCAGCGAGGCCAAGAGTAATGCCTTCATGTTTGGCTCGGTGGCCTGGTCCTTGGCGCTAGCCTGGCTGACCTGCTTTGCCTTTTACCAAAGCGCGCGCTGGCTCGGTTTCTGAATCAGCCGGGGGCACAACGCCCCGCGCCCTCAAAGAAATACCGAGAGCTGGCTGCCATATACCTCAGTTGGCCTGCCAGACCTGGACCGGATCAACAGCGCGCAGCGCTGGGCCTGTTGCGCATCATCGAAGAAGCAGATAATCATGCCGGCGGTTTCATAACCGTATCCCCGGCAGGTGTGGATCAGCTGGGCGATGACTTCTTTCATGGCGGCGCCTCCCGTGCATTCGTGGTCGAACCTGCGGCCGATTCCCGGTGCTATGGGCGGCCGTGGATCTGTTTTAATCCATGCTGTCATCGGGTTCTGTGTGGAATGCACATTCAGGCTGTTGCAAATCACCGCTCCGTCGCGAAGTTGCCAGGCGAGCTGGCAGGTCTTGGGACCTGGGACCGTTTGAGGTGCGCCGTAAGCGACGCGCATCCTGGGCATCGGCGTATGGAGGGACGTGAGGAGGACGCGATATGGGGTTGAGGAGCAAGTTCCGCGGGTGCCTGCTGGGTCTCGCGGTCGGGGATGCGGTTGGCACGACCCTTGAGTTTCGCCGCCGCGGCAGTTTTACGCCGCTCACCGACATGGTCGGCGGCGGCCCGTTCGGACTGGAGGCCGGCCAGTGGACGGACGATACGTCCATGGCCTTGTGTCTTGCCACCAGCCTGCTCGAACGCGGCGGATTCGACCCGCGTGACCAGATGGAACGCTATTGCCGCTGGTCGCAAGAGGGCTATTTGAGCAGCACCGGGACCTGCTTTGACATCGGCGCGACAGTGGCGGCAGCGCTGCGTCGCTATCGCCAGGATGGCGATCCCTTTGCCGGCTCGGCAGACCCTTGGGCGGCGGGGAACGGCAGCCTCATGCGGCTGGCGCCGGTGCCGCTATTTTATTTCCCTGACCTGAATTTGGCCGAGCAGTTTGCGGTCGAGAGTTCCAGGACGACCCACGCCGCCGAGGAGTGTCTCGATGCCGCCCGCTTCCTGGCGCGGGCGATCGGCCGGGCGCTGGCCGGCGCCGGCAGGAACGAGGTCTTGCTGGGGGATGCGGAAGGCTTCCAGGGCTGTGCCTCCATTGTCGCGCTGGCCCGGGGGGACTACCGGGGCAAGGCGGAGTCCCAGGTGCGTGGCTCGGGCTATGTGGTGGAGAGCCTGGAAGCCGCCCTATGGTGCTTTGCGCACAGCCGAAGTTTCGCGGAGGCTGTGCTCAAGGCCGCCAACTTGGGCGACGATGCGGATACCACGGCGGCCATCTGCGGGCAACTCGCGGGCGCCTTTTACGGCGAATCGGCGATTCCGCCAGCCTGGCTCGAAAAACTCGCCATGGACCAGGAAATTCGCGCTCTGGCAGACCGCCTGCTGGCGGCCGGCCCTGGCAGGGCCGAAGCCTTGCTGATCGATACCCTCGTTTCCGATAGCCCGGACTGACGTACTCCTCGTGCCGCCGGGTCTTGGCGGCACCTAAAAGCTATTCTGCGCCACGCTCCTCAATCCGTGCGGGACGCTTCGGCCCCTGCGGATTTTCTATTCGCGACTAAACTTGTTGTGTCCCCACACCTCACGCGTCACCTGTCACGGGATGGCGCCAGATCTGGTCGGTGCCATCCCGCGATGGCGCAGCATTCCGCTCGATATTCGCGAAGCCCCGGCCTGGTCCAGGGTGGGCCGTTACCCAATCCATCGCAGCGGAGTTTCCGGCCATGCAAGAAACGTATGAAAAGTCAGACCAGAACGTCCACGGAACCGAGTGGCTGACGCTGACGCTCGGCGACGAGGAGTACGGGGTCGCCATTCTCAACGTTCAGGAGATCCGGGGCTACGAGACTGTCACCAAGATCGCCAACGCGCCGGATTTCATCAAGGGCGTTATCAATCTGCGCGGTGAGATCGTGCCCATCATCGACATGCGCATCAAATTTGGACTCAGCAACGTCACCTACAACGCCTTGACCGTAGTGATCGTTCTGAATGTGGCGGATCGCATCATCGGCATCGTGGTCGACGGCGTTTCCGACGTGATCTCCCTAAATCCGGAACAGATTCGCGAGGCCCCTGAGATGGGAGCGGCTCTGAACACCGAGTACATCCTGGGCATGGGAACCATCGACGATCGCATGATTATCCTGGTGGACATTGCCAAGCTCATGTCCGCCGAAGACATGGCGCTTTTTGACCGCGCCGCCTGAAACCAAGGCTTGATAAGTTAGTGCCAATGGATTACCCGCGAAGGCGACGCCAAAAGTAATAAATAGATCCTTCGGGAGAGAACAATGAAAGTACGTGACCAGATTGTGGGCGGTTTCGCGATGGTGATCGCACTGATGGTGCTGAGCATCGCCTTCGGCCTGTGGAAAATGTCGCAGATCCAGGACCGCCTGGATGACATCAATAATGACAAATTCAAGAAAACCATGGCGATCAATACCCTGTTGGACCAGGCGCGGGAGGAGGGGATCGCCTTGAGAAACCTGTTTATCACCGACGACCCGGCCATCAACCAGGAAATGGCGGACCGGTTTCCCACGGTCCGGCAGAAGTTTGACGAGCATGAGACCTTCCTGCGCGAGAACGTGAAAACCCCGCAGGGGAAGGAGTACCTGAGGAAGGTTGCTGACCTCAAGATCCAGATGCGCCGAGCGACGGACGAGGCCCTGCGTCTGGCACTCCAGAACAAGAACGCGGAAGCGATCAATGTATTCTGGAACAAGGTGCGCGCGCCCTCGCGCGAAATGATCAAAGTCCTGGACGAGTTTCTGGAGCAGCAGAGCAGTCTTGTGGATCAGGCTTACGCCGATGCCAGTTCAGCGTACCAGAGCGCCTTCGTCTGGGTAGTTGTGCTCGGGCTCCTGGCGGTGGCGGTGGCGATAGCTTCAGGCCTGCTCATCGCACGCAACATCATGACCAGCCTGGGCTGCGAGCCTTCCGAAGCGGCGGAATACGCTCGCAGGATGGCCGCCGGCGACATCTCAATGAACATTGACACCGTCGGCAAAGATAGCGCCAGCATGGTGGTGGCCGTCAGGGCGCTGATCGATGTGCTGCAGGAATTTGCCCGCGAGCAGAAGCGCATGTGGGATCAGCATGCTGCCGGCATGATCGATGAGGTGATCCCGGCGGACAAGTTTCAAGGCGCCTATCGCCAGATGGCCCAGGATATCAACGATCTGGTCGCTTCCCATATCGCGGTGAAGATGCGGGTGGTGGAAGTGGTCAAGCAATATGCTGAAGGCGATTTCAGCGTGGACATGGATCGCCTGCCTGGAAAGAAGGCACAGATCACCGCCGCGGTGGATGGTGTCAAGGCCAGTCTGCAGGCCATGCATGCCGAAATCATGCGCATGGTGGAAGCGGCCGTGGCGGGACAGCTGTCAAACAGGGCCGACGCCAGCAAATTCAAGCACAGCTTCAAGGAGATGATGGATGGTTTCAACCGCACGCTGGACGCCGTGATCGGGCCCCTTAATATGGCGGCGGAAAATATCGAACGTATTGCCCGCGGCGATATTCCGCCCAAGATCACGGCTTCCTATAACGGTGACTTCAACGCCATCAAGAACAACCTGAACGTGGCCATCGAAAGCATCAATGCCTTGGTGGCCGACGCCCAGATGCTTTCCAGGGCAGGCGTGGAGGGCAAACTGGCCACCCGCGCCGACGCGTCGAAACATCACGGCGACTACCGCAAGATCGTGCAGGGAGTGAACGATACCCTGGATGCCATAGTCGGACCGGTGGAGGAAGTCGTGCGGGTGCTGGGGGCCCTGTCCCACGGTGACCTGACGCAGAAGATCACCGCCAATTACCAAGGCACCTTCGCGCAACTGCGCGACGATGCGAACCGCACGGTGGAACACCTGTCGGCCAGCGTTCAGGCGATCCGCGAGGCGACCGACGCCATCAACACGGCGTCCCAGGAAATCGCAACGGGCAATGCCGATCTCTCCCAACGCACGGAGCAGCAGGCCTCCAGTCTGGAGGAAACCGCATCCAGCATGGAAGAACTGGCATCCACCGTGCGTCAGAACGCCGACAACGCCAAGCAGGCCAACCAGATGGCGGTGGCCGCCTCCGATGTGGCGGTGCGCGGCGGCGACGTGGTGCAGCAGGTGGTGGGCACCATGAGCGCCATCAACGAAAGCTCGCGCAAGATCGTGGACATCATCAGCGTCATCGATGGCATTGCCTTCCAGACCAACATCCTGGCACTCAACGCTGCGGTGGAAGCGGCGCGCGCCGGCGAGCAAGGCCGCGGCTTCGCGGTGGTGGCGGGCGAGGTGCGCAACTTGGCGCAACGCTCGGCGGCGGCGGCCAAGGAGATCAAGATGCTGATTGGCGACTCGGTGGAGAAGGTGGAAGACGGGGCCAATCTGGTCTCGGAAGCCGGCCGCACCATGGACGAGATCGTGTCTGCGGTGAAACGGGTGACCGACATCATGTCCGAAATCGCGGCCGCCTCGGTGGAGCAGAGCAGCGGAATCGAGCAGGTCAACCAGGCGGTGGTGAACATGGACGAGGTGACCCAGCAGAATGCGGCGCTGGTGGAGGAAGCAGCCGCTGCCGCCGAATCCCTGGAAGAGCAGGCTGCCAATCTGGCCGAAACCGTGGCACAGTTCAAACTTTCTCAGGGATCGGCCAGTGCGCCAGCGCGCCGGCCCGCGCTGCGCGCAGTTGCAGCAGCTCCGGCACCCGCCAAGCTCAGGTCTGTTCCGAAATCTTCTCCCAAATCGGCTCCGCTCAAGCCCTCAAGTCCTGCATCGCAGGACGACGATTGGGCCGAGTTCTGACTCTGATGTTGCATGCCGGGGTGGTTGTAAACACCGGCCCCGGCATGGCGCGAAATGCACGATTAGACGGTAAGCCTTGAAATCTGAGCGAAGGGCGGGGGATTCACAATGTCGGACACCATTGGCTTGACACCAAACCCCTTGGGTAACGTGCTTGTCGTGGACGACAATTCTGCCAATCTGCGCGTGCTGGAAGGCCTTCTGCGAAACGAGGGCTATCGGGTCCGATTGGCGATAGACGGTGAATTGGCCCTGTCCGCGGTAGCGGCCGAAGCTCCCGATATTATTTTGCTGGACGTCCGCATGCCGGGAATGGACGGACGGGAAGTATGCCGTCGCCTCAAATCGGATTCCGCGACTCGCGACATACCTGTCATCTTCATCAGTGCCCTGCAGGATCTGCAAGAGAAGCTGGCTGCATTCCAGGCAGGTGGTATCGACTACATTGTCAAACCTTTTCATGCCGAAGAGGTACTCAGCCGGCTGAGGACGCAGATGGAACTGCTGGCCGCGCGGCGCGCCGAAAAGGAGTTCAGCGCTCGCCTGGAGGTGCTGGTTGCGGAACGGACTGCGGAACTGGAACAAGCAAACCGGCATCTTGCCCAGCAGGCCCGCTGGGAGCAAGTTCTGAGCGAGTTGACCAAACTGGCCTTGGGCAGCGGGTCCTTGGACGCGTTCCTGCCAGAGGCGCTCAGGCTGCTCAATGAAAAGTTGGAGTGGCGGGGGCCCGAAAGCCACAATCTCATTCTACTCGCGCCGGATCACGCCGCGCAGGACTGCTTATGGGTGTCTAGCGGAATTGGTCCATCGCCGAGCACTCAGCGCGCTTGTCAGCATACATCGATGGCGGATTGCGTCTGCCTTCAACGCTTGCAAGCGGGGACATACCTGGTTGACGCGGCGGAGCGCATTCCCTGTGAATCCCTTCGCAACCTTGGATCTCCCAGTCTACCCAGTTACTGGGTACCGTTGCATGGCCCTGACCGGATTCTGGGTGCCCTTGTGCATTACCTTCCGGCGGACCGCAACAAGATGCCCTTATCACCGCACGAGGACTCCTTCATGGGGCGCTTGAGCGAGGTGCTGTCCCTGGCAATCACCCGTTGCCTGGCAGACCAGAAGCTTACCCGTCAGGCAACCCACGACGAACTGACGGGACTGCCCAATCGTCGGATGTTCGAACGGAATCTCCAGGCTGAACTGGCGCGTCCTGCTGTGATGGACAATCGGGGAGCCGTGGTTTTCCTGGATCTTGACCACTTCAAGCACGTCAACGATGCCTTGGGGCATGAGGTAGGGGACGAGTTGATGCGCCAGATCGGCGAGCGCTTGTCCAGGGTATGCCGACATCCAATGACATTGGCACGCTGGGGGGGCGATGAGTTCCTCCTGATGCTGCCTGGGCAGCCTGGTGGTGAGGCGGGTTTGCGACGGCGGGTCATGGGATTGTCGGAGACCGTTCGGGAGGAACTGACCCGACCTTTCGAAGTCAGGGGTAATGACATCCGCCTTGGTTTCGGTCTCGGCGTCGCATTTTTCCCAGCGGATGGGGTTGGCTTCCAGGAACTGGTCAAGCGCGCGGATACGGCCATGTACCATGCCAAGCGACAGGGACTGAACCAGATCAGCTTTTTCGAGCCATCCATGCAAGCCGATGCGGAGAATGCCCTGGCTTTGGAGCGCGACCTGCGCAAAGGGATCAGCAACGGCGAATTTGTGCTGTACTATCAGCCGCAGGTGGACCAGGACGGGGTGGTCATCGGCATCGAGGCGCTACTGCGGTGGCCGCGGCCCTCCGGGGTCATGACTCCGCCGGATGTGTTCATTCCCATTGCCGAGGAGACCGGACTGATATTGCGGCTCGGGGAATGGGTGCTGCGCGAGGGCGCCTTGCGCTTCGCCGGCCTGCTGCAGGCGGAGGACATTTCCCCGGAGGTGCGACTCAGTGTCAATATCAGCCCGCAGCAGATCCACGATCCTCACTTCGTGGCCATGGTGAACCGTGTGCTGGACGAAACCGGCCTCCCGCCTGAGCGGCTGCAGTTCGAGGTGACGGAAAACGTGCTGATGAATGGCCTGGAGCAGGTGGTCAGAGTCATGGACGAATTGACGGCGCGTGGCATTCAGTTGTCCATCGACGACTTCGGCACCGGCTATTCCTCCTTATCCTATTTGAGGAGGTTGCCACTCTACCAATTGAAGATCGATAAATCGTTCGTCATTGGTTTGCATGAGAATCCCAACGACGCGGCGATTGTGACGTCCATCATCAATATGGCGACCAATCTCAGCCTGGACACTGTCGCCGAGGGTGTTGAGACCATACAGGAACTCGTATTCCTGCGGGATGCGGGCTGCTCGTGCTTTCAAGGTTATCTGTTCTCCCGCCCGATTCCCTGGCAGGATGTGGTTCCCATTCTGCGGCGCGGCTACATTCAGGTTCCCGGGGTCGGGCCCCTCGCAGACTAAGAGGCCGTTCGTGGCGATTGAGGAAGCTCAGGCCTCCGGCCGGTCATTTTTTGGGGCTGGAGACAACAGCCGCCATAGGGTACTTTGCGCCTTAAGACGCTCCAGGTGATAAACGTGCCGCCGGCGCATGGCCTTGACCAGAATACTGCGACGCTCGTCACCCGAGGCGGGTCCCCATTCCATGATTTCTGCCACGGTGCGAAAACAACCCAGGCAGACATTGTCCTCATTGAGGCAGCAGTTCCTGACGCAGGGTGATTCAATGGGAGGGTGTTTGTCTTGCATACCGGCACCTTAAGCTGGTCGAGTCACCGATATCCTTGCGGCTTATTCTGCCGCCGATGATTAATCAATTGCTTGTATAGTAATACGCATTGTGCTGCGCGCGTCAATAACGAAGAGAAGAAAATAGGTAAATTTCGGGGTCCATTGACGTCTGCCGGTTCGCTAAGCTGCTTTTTCGGTTACCACTTCCCGAATAATGGCATCGATCTGCCGCTCGTAAGCCCCGGCAGTGAATGTCTGCCGAAAGCGCTCATAGCCCCGCTCCGCCCGTCGTTTCCGCTCGACCGGGTCGTTGATGATCTGACGGATCGCCTCGGCGATCTCGGCCGGATGATTGCCGCTGACAAACATCTCATTCTGGGGATCGATGAACTCCCGGCAGCCGTCGGTATCCATCGCCAGGACCGGGAGTTTCATGGCAAAGGCGTCGATGATCTTGTTAGGTATTCCGCGCCGCGCCTTGGGTGAATTGCCGAAAATGCCTAAAGCCAAGTCGCAGTTATCGCGCAAATAGGCCTGCAATCCACCGTCCAGGAAGGTCTTGTCGCAATGAATCGCGACGTGCTGGCCCAGTTCAAGTTCCTCGATGAGCTTTGCATACCGAAAGCGCGCCTTGCTCGCCGTACCGAGCAGTTCCAGATGGAAATCAACGCCTTCCCTGGCTAGGATGGCCGCCGCCTCCAGGATGTTCTCCAGCCCATGCAGGGGAATCCAGGTTCCCCACCAGCAGACCCGGAAGGTGCTGGAAGGACTCGGATCTGCCAAGGGCTTCCATGCAGTGCAGATGGGAACCACGCGTATCGTGGCCGGATTCAGCTTTGCATTGACCGACTTTGAAAATTGTACGGCGTCATCCCTGGTGATATAGATAACTCGGGTTGACTGTTCAATGCCGAGGCGATCCAGGAGTCGGTGATACATCGCTTTCAGAGAGCGTGGGCTCTTATACTGCTCGCGATCGACCCCTGTTTCATACAAGGAGATGTAGTGATCGGTGATGATTGGTTTTTTCCAAATCGCATTTGCTAGGAGAATCCGCAGTATCCAACCGTGATTCATGGGCAAAAGGTAGACTACGTCGCAAAACCAGATCTTGAGGAACAAAGAACACAAACTGACCGGCTTACGCAGAAAAAGCAGGGTTTTGCCCAGCCACCTGGTCAATCGGGTTGTCTGCTCAAACCGCGGTTGGTAAAAATTGTCGTTGGAGAAGGTGACCGCGTATTCGTCGCAATGATCCAACAGATATTTGACAACGATCTGCGTGCGGAGCGTGCCAACGGCTCCCCCTACCAACAGGACCTTGATTATCTTTGCCATGTATCGGTGTCGCCCTGCGCGGACTCTGGAATCTCTCGGGAATCGGTAACGAAATGCCTTGCCGGAATGCTCGGGTAGGTGCGCAGCCCTTGCATACAGGAAAAGCCTATGGTCGCTTTCTAAACGAAGAATAGGGGTGAGGCAACGTAAATATTACCGAAACCTGCCGCCGCTCATTCGTCACAGCGAGAGCCGTCAAGGACGTCAGAGTTCCGAGCCGTGGAAAGGCAGGCCAAGCCAATCGGGCGGGCTGTCCGGTTTTACACCCAGGGCCTTTTCGATCGCTCCCAGCCGGGTCTTGGTTTCCGTGGTTTCGTGGGATCTGCGGAGGAGGTCCAACACATAGGCGAGGCGGGTGCCCTCGTTGGTGTCGATGCGCCCACAGCGCATGTCCCGGTAGACTGCGGCCATCTCCTTGCGTATGGCCTCCATCGAGGCGTCAACCGCCGGTTGCGTGCCAAGCTTTTCATAAAGCTCTTCGACGCTCTCTTCGGCACCTGATTCCCTTGCTTTTTCCCGCTGGCGCGCGGTTTGCTGCTCTTCCCACCAATCCGCAAGACTCTTTTTTGCCATATGCCGCCACTCTTGACATAGCGTTGATGCCAGCCCGGCAAGGCCGGGCATTCCTTTTCGCCTGGGCAGTTTAATCCCTGTTGAGGCGGGATGCGAGAGGGCGGCCGTTTGCTGGCGACATTCGGTGGAATGGGCGGGAGCTAAGCGGCGAGATCGACCTGCACCATGCCGTCTTGAATGCGCAGGGGGTATTCCTTCATCTGCCAGCCCTCTGGCTGCAGGCAGGTACCGTTGCGGCCGTCGAATACCCAGCCGTGGGCAATGCAGTAGAGTATCCTGCCGTTGAAGTCGCCGCGGCCCAGGGAAACACCCTCGTGGGGGCAGCGGGCATCGTAGGCCTTGGGCTCGCCGCCATCCGGCCACATGATGACGATTTCCTTGCCGTCGAGCATGCAGGGTACCAGTTCTCCTTCGGCAATCAGGCTTTGTTTGCAGACAGTTTCATAGGCCATGGGGGTTACTCCGGGACGGGTTCGAAAGCTTGTTCGTGGCGGAAGTTCAGGTAACTGCGCAACCCTAACGGGCCTTGGCGATTCATGGTTCTTGCGTTCCGAGGTCGCGGATGCCTCTGGGCGTCCAGGAAAACAGCTCCGGATCGGCCTTGCGGTAGTGCCGCAGCCAGATCAGGGTGGCCGGCACCAGAGAAGAAACCGCAAACCACAGCGTCTCGTCGCCTTCTCCGCCGCGCTGCCGCACGCCCCTGGCGATGTGCGTCCATCCATCAAAATCAAGGGAGGCCAGGCGCGCGCGTGTCTCGTTGGGCAGGCTGGCAAGCGCGTCCGCCATGTTCAGCACGTGCCGGCTCACCTCTTTGCGGGTCAACCGGGAACCCAGCAATTCCTGGCGCCGCAGCGATCCCACCAGAGTCAGCACCGCTGTGCCTGATTCTTCGACCAGTGAGAGCGGCAGGGCGTCGTTCAACATCGCTAATGGCCGAAAGGCGTCCGTGCTCAGGCACCGCCCATGATCAGGTTAAAGGCCTGGCGGAGGAGATTGAGTTCGGCCGCTGGAGAGCCCCGCAGTTCGCTGATGGGTTTGAATATCGCGCCATGGGGCTCGAAGGTAGCGCGTGGGGCTTCGAAGGTGGTGAATTGGGCCAGGTGTATGCGTATGGACTCTTGGCCGGTTTCCACCCAGGCCTGGAAGGGCGCCACCAGCTTCAGGGCCCCAGTTTCCAGGGCATACTGCTGGATGATGGCCGGCAGCACCGCTTCGGGCGCATGTTGCAAGCCGGTTTCAAGCGGTGCTTGCGCGGGGCTGGCCGACTCGGGAAGGGGCGTAGGCGCCAGGATCGTGTTGCCAAAACGGGCGAACAGGAGGGCCGTGCTGTAGGTGTCGAAGTGGCACAAAATGACGCGGTTGTGGGTCAGCAGTTCGTTCACAGGCCTGGTCTCACAGTTGATGGCGTTCCTCTGGCGCGCTCTCGCCGCTTCCAGGAACGCGCTGAACGCGGGTGCTAGAGCTTAAGAACACGGTATCCGTGTCCGGTTTCTCGTCCCACATCCGCTTGAAGCAGGTGTCCAGCCGCGACAGCCGTTGCGTCGTGGTTTCCAGTCGCGCATGCTCGGGAAAGCGCCGTTGATTGCCCGACGCATACCACTGTTCCATGGCTTCCTTGAGGGTCTCCCGTTCTTGCGCTGCCGCTGCTATCAGGCTTCGGGCCCAGGATTTGGAAGCATCAATCCCGATGGGAGCGACGCGGTAGCGTACGGAGCGGTCGAACAGCCTGACGCCGCCGCCTTCCGCCACCGTGGCCCGCAAACTTTCCTCATCCACGAGTTCGACGCCTGCCAGGTAGTCGATGCCAAAGTGATAGAACTCCGGCAGCCAGGGTGTGGTGGGACCCATGAGCACGCTGACGGCATCCCGGGCCAGTTCCGCCAGACGCGGGAAGGTCTTGTTGGCGATACTGCTGGCGGTGATGAACACCCAGTCCGAATCACCCAGTACGTACTCACAGGCCGCGTCCGGCAAATCCGCTCCCGTTGGCTGCCGTTCCAGGACTGTCAGATTCAGGTCATGGGTTTCGGCAAACTGCTCCAGGCCTGGATACCGGCCGATCACCGCGATGCGTTTGCCGGTCAGTTGGGGCAGGAAATGTGCGAAAACCGCCAGGTTGTTGTTCGCGCCCGGCTCCGGTTCGAGGCGCGTGCCAAGGGGCAGTCGATCGCGGCTGTTGACGCCGGCATTGATTGCCGCCATGCCGATGACCGCTTTGAAGGGGTCGAATTCCCGCACCCACGCTGCCAGTTCCACCAGTGGCCGACCGCGCAGCGTCCCCGCCCATGGCAATGTGCGTGTCGCGGAGCCGGGGCTCATGGCAAGCCCGAGGCTTGCTTCGGTTTCGCAATAGGTCCACACCAGGCCCAGGCAGACGGCGGTGATGGCGTCCGGCCCCGCCGCATAATCGAGCAGCAGGTCATAAAACTCGTGAGGTTTGGCCACGCGCGCCCGGGATTGGGTCAATCGCCCAGTGCGGGAAATAACTTCGGCTCGCTCTTGATGGCGCCGTCGCGGCCCCAGGCCACCACACCCTCTACGAACCAGCGAGGATCCTTGGGGTGCGGCTGCACCACGTCATATTCGGCGTAAAACGAGCCATCGCCATGAAACTTCATCTCGCCGATGCGATGGCCGCGCCTATCTTTCCAGTAGAGGCAAAAGGTGTCCTGGCCGCTGTAGGGGTCCTTGCTGGTTTCCAGGCTGGCCTGCTCGAAACTGGGTGCCTGTGCCAGCTGTTCGGGCAGGAAGCCCAGCTTGTGCATTTCGTTCAGGAGGCGTGCGCAGATGTTCTCGGCACGGTTTTTGTGCTCCGGATCAGTGAGAGTGCTCATAGTCGCCCTTGTTATCCAGGGAGTCCGCCATCGCGTGCAAAGTCGCCGCGCCGCAGCGGTCATTGGGGTCCAGCCGGGTCAGGTGCCGCAGCAGGGCACGCGCTTCTTCCTGCCGATTCTGGCGCAGGCGGACAAACGCCAGTGCCTTCAAGGAGATCAGATAGAAAAGTCCGGCTTCGCAACCGCCGAGATCAACCACTTTGTGCTCGGGCAGGCGGTTCAGTTTCTCCCAGTCACAGTGAAACCCGCCCTGCCGCGCCGCTTCGGTGAGCGCCAGGCGCAGAGCGCGCGCCGCATCGTTGAGCCGCTTGCCATGGGAATAAAACTTGTAGAGGGCGAAATAGACGGGCAGGCAACTGGGGTCTTCCGCTTGCGCCTGCCACAGGAGTCTCTCGGTTTCGAAGCGGTAGCGCCGCCGGGCGGCGACGGCCTTGCGCAGCCGCCTGTCCAGTTCCGGATCGACCCGCGAGCCGAACAGCAGGGGTTCACTTTCCAGGTCGGCGCCCCACAGATCATCGCGGGGCAGCGCGCCGTCCAAGCCTTCGTGGCGGTCCAGGGGATTGTGCATAAAGGCTGGGTCTGTCCTGATTTACATGCCTGACTGCAGATAGTTCTGCAGGCCGATCTGATCGATCAGGCTGAGCTGAGTCTCCAGCCAGTCTACGTGTTCCTCCTCGCTTTCCAGGATATGTTCGAACAGTTCGCGGCTGACGAAGTCGCTGCTTTTTTCGCAATAGGCGATGGCTTCCCGCAACAGGGGAATGGCCTCCAGTTCCAGCTTCAGGTCAGCGCCCAGGCATTCGGGAACCGTCTCGCCGATGCGCAGCTTTCCTAGTTCCTGCAGATTCGGCAGGCCCTCCAAAAACAGGACGCGCTCGATCAGCGCATCCGCATGCTTCATCTCGTCGATGGATTCCTTGTACTCATGCTCATTGAGCTCTTTCAGACCCCAGTTCTTGAACATGCGCGCGTGCAGGAAATACTGGTTGATGGCGGTCAGCTCATTGGTGAGCACGCGGTTAAGGTAGGAAATGACTTTATCGTCGCCTTTCATGATGCCTCGATTTGTTGGTGTGGGCGGTTAGCTGAGCTGCGCCGGAGCGCGAAATTCCTATCAATCGTCGTCGTCCTCATCCTCGTCGCCCATGCGGCGGCGGCGCACGGTTTTGGGGTCGGCAATGATGGGACGGTAGATCTCTATGCGGTCGCCGTCTTTGAGCGGCGCGTCGAGTTTGACTAGCTTGCCGAAGATGCCGACTTTTTGCTGGCTCAGGTCGATCTCGGGAAAGCGATCCAGGATGCCGGAACGCCGGATGGCTTCCTCTACTGAACTACTTTCAGGTACCTCCATTCGGAGCCAGAGCTGCCGGTCGGCGTCCGCGTAGCACACTCCCACGTTCATGAATCAGGCCCCGGTCAGGATTGTTCCACCAAGGTGTCGCCCACGGGCACGGGCCTCGTAGTCCGGGCCGCCAGGCGGCGGTCGATTATCTTCTTGCCGGCGAGGATGAAGCCCAGCATCAGGAAGCCGCCCGGGGGAAGCGCCATCAGCAGAAAGCCTTTGTATTGAGGAATCAGCACGGTCTCCATCCAGGAAAAGGATTCACCCATCAACAAGGATGCGCTTGCAAACAGCGTACCTGCCCCCAGAATTTCCCGCGCAGCACCAAGAACCACGAGGGCCAGGGTGAATCCGAGACCCATCATGACGCCGTCCATCGTGGCTTCTGCCACAGGATGGCGCGAAGCGTAGGCCTCGGCCCGCCCCAGAATGGCGCAATTGGTCACGATCAGGGGAATGAACAGGCCCAAGACCTTGTGCATTTCGTGCAGCCAGGCATTCATGACCATGTCCACCAGGGTCACGATCATGGCGATGAGCACCACAAAGATAGGGATGCGGATCTCGGGGGGGATCAGTGCCCGCACGTAGGAGATCAGGGCATTGCAGGCCACCAGCACGGCGAGGGTAGCGAGCCCCATGCCCAAGCCGTTGGTGGCGGTACCGGTTACCGCCAGCAGGGGGCATAGCCCGATGCTCTGGCTGAACACGATATTGTTGTCCCACAGTCCATCGCGGGTGATCTTGGCGAACTCGGGCTTCATAGGAACCTCAGGGCGTGGGTGAGAGCAGTGCGTCGCGGTGCCGCTGGTAAAAGGCGAGTCCAGACTGGACCCCGCGAACCACCGCACGCGGCGTGATGGTGGCGCCAGCGAACTGGTCAAAGTCGCCGCCATCCTTTTTGACTCGCCAGCGCTCGGGCGCCGTGTTGTCCAGGGAACGGCCGGTAAAAGCCAGGACCCAGTCCGATTTCGCCTTCTCGATCTTGTCTCCCAGGCCCGGCGTTTCGGCGTGGGCCACCACGCGCACACCCAGAATGGTTCCGCTGCGGTCAATGCCCATGACCAGGTCGATGGGGCCGGAGTAGCCGCCCTGGGCCGAGAGTTTGAAGGCGATCGCGGAAACCTCGCCGGCCTTGCTGGCCACGTACACCGGTACCGCACCCAGGCCATGATCGGCACTGTCGTCGATATTCCGGAGTGAATGCAGCAAGTCGTTGTCGTAAAGGTCCCTGGGCAGCACCTGCTCCAGGGTGGCCAGCATATCCTCTTCCTGGCGCTGGGCGATCGAGCCACGGGTACTCAGGTCGGCGAAGCCCAGCAGGAGGCTGGCGACTAGGCCAGCCGCTGCCAGCAGATAGGTCTGATAGTCCAGACGTTGCCTTAGGGCTTCCAGATCGTCGAACTGCTTGCGCAGCCAAGCCCAGCGCTCTTGGGCCAGTTCACGCCACCGTTCCTGCCGCACGCTGCTCATTTCTTAGGCTCCGCCAGGTCCAGGGGCCGGCCCGTACGGTCACGGCCATAGATCCGGGGCCGCACGTAGTGATCGATGACCGGGGTCAGGGAATTCATCAGCAGCACGGCGAAGCCGGCGCCTTCCGGATAAGCGCCCCAAGTGCGGATGGTAAAGATGATCAGGCCGCAGCCGGAACCGAAGATGATTTGTCCCCAGGGGCTGTTGGGGGAGGTCACGTAATCCGTGGCGATGAAGAAGGCGCACAGCATTAGGGCGCCGGAGGTCAGGTGGAACAGCGGCCCCGGATAGCGCTCGCCATCCGCCAGGGTGAACACGCATGCGAGAAAGAACACCGTCCCCAGCATGGAAACTGGGATTTGCCAGGAGATGATCTGCTGCTTCAACATCCACAAGCCGCCCAGCAGGATCAGCAGGGCCGAGGTTTCGCCCAGGCTGCCGCTGGTCCAGCCCAGAAAGGACTTGAGGAAATGATAATGGCCCGCGGCAAGGGCCTCACTCAGGCCGTGTCCCTGGGAGAACTCGGTCTTGATGTGTCCGATCAGGGTTGCGCCGGTCATGCCGTCCGGGGCAGCGGCCCCGGAGAAGGTGATGGCCAGGCTATCCGGCAGTCCAGGCGCCAAGGACGAGAACAGCGGCGTGGGGTGCACCCAGGTAGTCATCTCCAGGGGGAACGAGACCAGCAGGGCGACGCGGGCAAGCATGGCCGGGTTAAAGAGGTTCTGCCCCAGGCCGCCATAGACCTGCTTGCCCAGCACGATGGCGATGGCGGCGCCCACTACGCCGATCCACCAGGGCGCCCAAGGGGGCAGGGTCATGGCCGTGAGCCAGCCGGAGAGCAGGGCCGATCCGTCCAGCAAGGTGGCGCGGACGGGCCTGCCGCACAACATCAGGCACAGGGCCTCGAACAGGAGGGCGGAGAGGATGGTGACGGCTAGCAGCAGGAGAGCCGGCCAGCCGAAAATGAACACGCCGAACGCGGTGGCCGGCGCCAGGGCCAGCATCACGCGCTTCATGATGGCCTGGACCTGGCTGTCCGCCCGGGCGAAGGGCGCGCTTAACATTGGCGCGCTCATGCCGCTTCCTCAGTCTTCTTTTTCTGCTGCTGCTCGCGGGCCGCCTTACGCGCGGCGGCTGCCGCCGCCTGTTCTTGCTTGTAGCGGTCGATGCGGGCCTGCTTCTCTTCGGCCAGCTTCTTGGTCTGTTCCGACTTGTGCTGGGCCTGCTGGCGCGCCACCAGTTCGCCGCTGGCGTACTTGAAGTAGTGCACCAGGGGAATCTGCGATGGACAGACATAGGAGCAGGAGCCGCAGCTGATGCAATCCTTCAGGCCATAGTTGACGGCGCCCTCCAGTTGGCCGGCGCGGATGCGCGTCATCATTTCCAGGGGCAGCAGGCCCGCGGGACAGGCCGAGACGCAGCGCGAACAGCGGATGCAGGCCTTGGCGTCGGAAGCGGCGACCTCGCCCTCGGTCAGCGCCAGGATGCCGGTGGCGCCTTTCACCAAGGGGACATTGGCGTGCGGCAGCAGGTCGCCCATCATGGGGCCGCCCATGACATAGCGCGCCGTGGCCCCGCTCTGGTGCCCGCAGTAGGCCAAAAGGTCCGCCAGAGGCGTGCCGATGGGGGCTTCCACGTTGCGTGGCGCCGCCACCGCTTCGCCGCTGACGGTGATGACCCGGCTTACCAGCGGCTTGTTGAAGCGAATGGCCTGCTGGATGGCGTAGGCGGTGCCTACGTTGTGCATGAGCACGCCCACATCGGCGGAGCGCCCGCCGGCCGGGACCTCCTTGTCGGTCAAATAGCCGATCAACTGCTTGTCCCAGCCCATGGGATAGAGCGAGGGCACCAGGGTGATCTCGATCTGACCGAAGCCCTTGGCGGCTTCGCGCATGGTGTCATAGGCTTCGGGCTTGTTGTCCTCGATTCCGACGATGGCATGACGGCATTCCAGGGCGCGCAGCATGATGCGGATGCCATCGACGATGTCGGCGGCGCGCTCGCGCATGAGGCGGTCGTCGCAGGTCAGATAAGGTTCACACTCGCCGCCGTTGATGAGCAGCGTCTGGATGCGGGTCTTGCGGCCCAGGTTGAGCTTCACCGCCGAGGGAAATGCGGCACCGCCCATGCCCACCACGCCCGCAGCACCCACGCGATCGGCGATCTCCGCGGGACTCAGGCTGAAGGGATCAATTTCACCGATGCCCTCGATCCACTGATCCTCGCCATCGGGTTCCAGCAGCAGGGTCGGCGTGGGCAGGGCGGAAGGGTGGGCCGCCGGATAATCCATGATGTCTAAAATGATCCCCGAGGTGGGCGCATGGATGGGTGCGGAGATCTTGCCCTGGCTGCCGGCAAGGAGTTGGCCTTTAAGGACGCGCTCGCCCACCTTGACGACCGGTTCGGCGGGCTGGCCCACATGCTGCTGCAAGGGCAGGTACAGCATCTTGGGCAGGGGGAAGGCCGTGTCGATGGTCTGGTCGGCCGTGGCGCCCTTGCGCGGTTCCGGATGGACTCCGCCGCGAATCTTCTTGCGCGACCAGAGCGATGCGATGTCGAAGGGCAACATGGTCAGGCTGCCTTGGCGGTCACGACTTCAGGATTGGGCCAGCGCCAGTTGCGCAGGGTCACTTTAACTGGGTGCAGGCGCAGACATTCCGTGGGGCACACATCCACGCATTTGGCGCAGGCGATGCAGGCATCCGCCACCACGGCGTGAATCTGCTTGGGCGCGCCCACCAGTGCGTCGGTGGGACAGACCTTGTAGCAGCGCGCGCAGCCGATGCAGTTGGTTTCGTCCACCCGCGCCACCATGGGCACCTGATCCTCCATGTCGGAGAGGTCCAGATCCAGGGACAGCTTGTTGGCCAGTTGCTCGGCCAGGGCGCGACCGCCCGGCGGGCAGAGTGTGGGCGGCGCCTCGCCGGCCACCAGGGCCTCGGCTGCGGGCCGGCATCCCGGATAGCCGCACTGCGCGCATTGGGAGCCGGGCATCAGGGCCTCGATCTCCTCGATGAGCGGATTCGCCTCGACCTTGAAGTAACGGGCGGCGGCCCCGAGCAGGAAGCCGAGGCCCAATCCCATGCCGGTTAGAGCAATAATGGCGAAAAGTATGTACATCTGCTTTCCTTTCCTGCGTGGATTAATGTGTGTTCAAGCCCGCAAAACCCATGAACGCCAGGGACAGAATGCCCGCCGTAATAAAAGCGATGGGCGTGCCCGAGAAGGCCTCGGGCACGCTCATCAAGGCCAGGCGCTCGCGGATGCCGGCGAAAATCATCATCACCAGGGTGAAGCCCAGGGCCGAGCCGAAACCGAACAGGGCGCTGTGGAGAAAATCGTATTCCTGCTGGATATTGAGCAGGGCCACGCCCAGCACCGCGCAGTTGGTGGTGATGAGCGGCAGGAAGATGCCGAGCACCTGGTAGAGCACCGGACTGGTCTTGCGGACGACCATCTCGGTGAACTGCACCACGGCGGCAATCACCAGGATGAATGACAGGATGCGCAGGAAACCGATTTCCAGGGGCGCCAGGATGTAGTGCTCGATGAACCAGCTGGCAACCGCGGTCAGGGTCAGCACGAAGGTGGTGGCGAAACCCATGCCGATGGCCGAGTCCAGTTTTTTGGACACGCCCATGAACGGGCACAGGCCGAGGAACTTGACCAGCACCACGTTATTCACCAGGGCGGTGCCCAGCAGCAGCATCAGGTAGTCGCTCACTCTCGCCTTTCCTCACAGGGGTTGTGAGGGTTTATGCAGCAGACATGCCAGGCCACCGGCCCGTTTCTAAACCCAATGAATCGTGAGGATTTGGAGGCGGGAGAGTGCGCAGCGAGGCGCTGTCGTGCTTGTCGCAAAAATTACATGGAGCGGGGTTTTGTGGGGCTTTGTTACCTTTCCAACAATGTGGGAATTACGCGTGGGCAGGGCCTTAAAAAACATCACAGCCCGTGTTGAAATGGAATGTACGGACCGGGTGCCGCCGTGCTAATTTGAACCGCGCGCGCCCAGGCGCAGGCTCCCAGTTTCAAGAGGTATGACGATGACCGAACTCAGGCAGGCGGACGCGGCGGGTATGGAGATCCCCGCTTCCCGATTCGACGGGCAATTGCTCAACAAACTGTGCAAGGAAACTCTCGCCGGTGCCGACGACGGCATCCTGCTGGATCGACTGCGCAGGACGTATCCCGAATACGATCTTGCCATTGCCCGTCAGGGGCATGAATGGTATCGGCTCGGCGGCGTGGTTAAGTCGGACGGTACCCGCGTTGCCGCCGACCTGGGCGAGTGGGCCGAACGTACCTACATCGAGTGTGGACAGGACCTCAATACCCTCCTGGATCACTGCGCCGAGGAGAACTTCCTGGCGACCCAGCATCAGGGCGTCAGCCTGTACCTAGTGGCGCCCACCGGGAGCCGCGCCGAGGACTTCGTGCAGATCGAGGTGGACCGCACCCAGGAAATGGCGCAGCGCTACCTGATCGACGAGGAGAATCCGCCGGACGATCTGGAAGAGCTGATAGATCCCATCGAGCCGATCAAGGTGCGGCCGTTCGCCGTGGGCGCACCGCGCTACACCTACCGCCGCAAGACCGAGGTCGCGCTGTTCATGCAGGAATTGGCCCGGCACCGCGCCGACCGTCATCCGGCGCAGCGCATGATGGACGACTGGAATGCCAGCAGCGCCGGCCAGGCCCGGGCGTTCTGCAGCGACTGGAGCCTGCGCCTGTCCCAGCATCTGGGCCGGCACGGGGAGCAGGTGATGAACGTGGAGGTGGTCAACAACCGTTCACGGGAGATTCCGCGGCTGGAGAGCCCGGAGGGCAAGCGCGGCAAGGCGCTGGCGACCCTCATTAGTCGCTTCGACCACCAGGCCGGCTATCCTTTCGCCTGGTTCTTCTACATGCTCAAGGGCCTGGTTTCGTCTCATGTGGCGGAGGCGGTGCACCGCGATCTGGCCAAGGATTATGCCTACCTGCCCGAGCGTGACACCGCCATAATAAAGGCCTGGGCCGCTTCGCCCTACCACGTTTAAGGCGGCGTCAAACCAGGCGGAACTTGTTGGCGTGCGGGATGTATTCCCGTGACTTGATCTTCTCCGAACGCTCGCCTTGCAGCACGGACACGATGTCCCGGGCGACCCGGTCATGATCCTGGAAATACGAGTGCTCGCTGACCCCGGTCACCACGCCGCTGGCATCCACCGCGACCACTTTGGCGGGTAGTTCCAGGGGTTTGCGGGGGCCGTCGTGGCCGAGCCGGTCCGGGTTGCCCTTGGTGCTGTCGCTCACCGTCAAGGCCAAGTCGCCGTTGTTGAAATACACCGTGATGCGCTGAGCCAGTTCGGGCAGGCGCGCCAGCTTGTGATCGAGTTCGAAGGCATCGTTGTCCTCGTCGGCGGCTGCGAGCACGATTTCATCGAAGATGCGGTTGAGCGGCGCCGCCCCCGCGATCTTGCGCGCCTGCTGCAAGGCATGGCGCAGCACATAGTTGCCCATGCTGTGGGCGATCAGGTTGATGCGGCGCTGACAGTTCTCCGCCGCCGGCGTCTCTTGCAGGAACTTGGACAGCTTCATCAGGCCCCTGGCAAAGGCGTAGCCGGAGGCCTCGGCATCGTGCCGGTCATTGGCATAGTTGGTTAGCTTGCCATCGGAGGGCCAGGAGAAAACGAATACATTGGGCCGGTACTGGCTGCCCGAGACGCGGGCATAGCTGTCCGAGAGCAGGCCGGCCGATTCCATGGCGTCGCGGAAGGAGACATTGAAGCCGTGGATGAATACCAGCGAATCCGCCCGGTCCGCCTTCATGGCCTGCCGCAGTTCCGTGAACAGGGCCTGCGAACCCTGGCGCGGATTGTCCGGCAGCACTTGGATGCTGGCATCATCCAGTTTGCCTGCGTTGACGTTGGCCCGCCCGAAACGGAGGTCGCCTAGGTCCGTGCTGGAAAAGCCGGCGCCGAAATCGGTGGGTTTGTTGGCGCGATTGGGCTTGCGATTGGTGGCGAAGTAGAGGGTGGTCATGCTGGGCTCCCTGTGCAAGAAGGATCTAAAGGTGAGGGGGCCGGCTTGCCGTGCCATGTTGCGAAGGGCCGAGCCGGTGCCACGGATGGTATGCCAGGGTCAAGTGCAGATAAAGGGATTATTACCCGGCCGAATTTTCATTAGCCGAAGCTATCGGCTCGCCCGCACCAACAGCCCGCAATCGGACATTCCCGTTTCTCGCCTGGCTTGACGGGCTTATCGGTCCGGCGCATCATCGATTGGAATTGGGCGAATGCGCCTCGAGTAGTAACCTCCCTCACTTAAAGACCTCGTATGGATAAGGCAACCCTGGAACTCAAGCGAAAAGCGGAGCAAATCATTGATTTCACGCCGCAGGAGTTGAGCGGCATTACGCCCGAGGAGATCCAGAGGCTGTTTTACGACCTGCAGATCTACCAGGTGGAACTGCAGATGCAAAACGAGGAATTGCGCCTGGCCCAGCGGGAACTGGTGGATTCCCGCGACCGCTATCATTTTCTCTATAACCAAGTGCCGGTCGGCATCGTCAGCGTCAATCACCTGGGCTTCGTCGAACAGGCCAACGACACCTTCCTGGCCATGCTCGCCATGGGTGGCAAGAACGTCATCAACAAGCACCTCTCCAAATTTTTGGTGGAAGAGGATCGCAACGTGTTTAACTCGCGCTTCAACGGTTTCTTCAAGATGCCCAAGGACAAGAGCATGAACCTGCGCTTTGCCCGTGAGTTCGGGCCGCCGTTTTTCGCCAAGGTGCGCGGGCGGCTGGACAATGGCGATGACCTCGGCTTCGGCGAAGGCCGCGAGAATAGCAAGCTCCTACTGACCATCACGGACATCAGCGACTTCAACCCCACGCCATCCCCCTGAGCCCATGACCACAGTCCCGCAGGCCGATGCGGAACCCTCCTACATCGTCGGCATAGGCGCTTCCGCCGGGGGACTGGAGGCCATCGAGGCCTTTTTCAAGAGCATGCCGGCGGATACCGGCCTGGCGTTCGTGGTGGTGCAGCATCTTTCCCCCGATCACAAGAGCCTCATGGTGGAGCTGCTCTCCAAGCACACCGCCATGCCGGTGCACCGCATCGAGGAGGGGCTCAGGGTCAAGGCCAACAATATTTACCTGATCCCGCCGCGCACCAACCTGACCCTGTTCCATGGCCGTTTGCTGCTCAACGAGCCGGAGAATCACGAGGTCCTGAACCTTCCCATCGACATCTTCTTCCGCTCCCTGGCCACCGACATGAACGAGCGTGCCGTGGGCATCGTCCTGTCCGGCACCGGCAGCGACGGCACCCGCGGCATCCGCGCCATCAAGGAGCACGGCGGGATGGTGATGGTGCAGGACGAGCACACCGCCAAGTTCGACGGTATGCCGCGCAACGCCATCGCTACAGGGTTGGTGGACTTCATCCTGCCGCCCAAGGAGATGCCTCGCCAGTTGCTGGCTTTCGTCAAGCACCCCTACGCGGTGCAGGACAGCAACGTGCTGGCCACCGAGGACAGCGACCTCACCCGCATCTTTGCCTTGCTGCGCGACAAGCACAAGGTGGACTTCACCCACTACAAGCCCAACACCGTGGTCCGCCGCATCGAGCGGCGTGTGACCATCAACCAGTGCAAGGACCTGAAGGAATACCGGCTGCTGCTGGAGGGCAATTCCCACGAGGTTTCCACCCTCTACCAGGAACTGCTGATCGGCGTCACCAATTTCTTCCGGGACGAGCTGGTCTACGAGGAACTGAGGGGGCGCTGGCTGGACGAGGTGATCCGCACCATCACCAACGACGAGCTGCGGGTCTGGGTGCCCGGCTGTTCCACGGGCGAGGAACCCTATTCCATTGCCATGCTGTTGGCCGAACACCGGGAAAGCTCGGGGCAGCGCTTCAAGGTGAAGATCTTCGCCACGGACGTGGACCAACGCGCGGTGGAGCGGGCCAGCGCCGGTTTCTATCCGGAGAGCATTGCCGCCGACGTGCCCTCCTACCTGCTTGCCAAATACTTCGTGCGCAGGGACGAGAACTTCCAGATCGCCCAGACCATCCGCGAGATGGTGGTGTTCGCGCAGCACGACCTGACCAAGGATCCGCCCTTCACCAATATCCATTTCTTGAGCTGCCGCAACCTGCTCATCTACCTGCAGCCGGTTCTGCAGCGCAAGATACTGGATTTTTTCAATTTCTCCCTGGTCAAGGACGGTATCCTGCTGCTCGGCACCAGCGAGACCATCGGCGAGATGGTGGAGCATTTCGACTTGGTCAGCCCCAAGTCCAAGTTCTACCGTTCCCGGGGCAAGTTCAGGCCCCTAGGGCTGACCTCGGGGGACGGCCTGCCGCTGCTCAATAACACCTTCCGGGTGGTGAACAGCCTTCCGGCCCGCGCCCTGAACCGCTACACCGACGAACGCGTGCTGGAGCGCTTCATCAATGCACTGGCCGGGGATGTGCTGCCTTTCACCATGATCGTCAACGACCAGATGGAGATCACCCATCTATTCGGCGAGTCCCGCGACTACCTGTCCTACCCCAGCGGCAAGCTCATCAGCGACGTGTCGCGCCTGGTCAACAAGGAACTCTCCATTCCCATCGCCACCGGTCTGCAGAAAGTGCTGAAGACCAACGAGGAGATCCTGCTGTCCAACATCCGCCTGCGCGACCGCGAGCGCTGCCGCAGCCTGACCCTGCAGATCCGGCCCTTGCCCGGCAAGAAGGGTCAGGCGCCGCTGTTGGCGGTCATGCTGCGGGAAGCCGGGCATGTGTCCATCAACGACCGCGCCGAGGCGGTTTCCTACGATCTGGACCGCGACGCCGCGCAGCGCATCAATGACCTGGAGCAGGAGCTCACCCTGAGCCGGGAGAACCTTCAGGCGACGGTGGAGGAGCTGGAAACCTCCAACGAGGAGTTGCAGGCCACCAACGAAGAGCTTTTGGCCAGCAACGAGGAACTGCAGAGCACCAACGAGGAGCTGCAGTCGGTGAACGAGGAACTGCACACCGTCAACGCCGAGCTGCAGGGCAAGATCACCGAGTTGACTCTGCTCAACAGCGACCTGCACAACCTGTTCAACAGCACCAGCATCGCTACCCTGTTCCTCGACGAGAACCTGGAGATCCGCCGATTCACCCCCAACCTGCGCGACATTTTCAACATCGTCGAGAGCGACGTGGGACGGCCGTTCTTCCACTTGTCGCACAAGCTCAAGGGCGTGGCCCTGAGTACCTTGGTGGAGCAGGTCAACCAGAACCACCAGGTGTGCGAGCGCGAGGTCCAGCTCAGCGGCGGCGAATGGTATTTGTTGCGGGTGCTGCCCTATGCCGTGGGGACGGCGCTTTATGCGGGGGTGATCCTGACCTTCATCGACATCAACCAGCTCAAGGAGACAGAGCACTCCCTCCAGAAGCAGATTGAGGACGAAAAGTCCCGCCTGGCGGCCTTCGTCAACGACTCCCAGGACGCCATGACCCTGCAGGACATGCAGGGCAATATCCTCACCTGGAACCGCGGCGCGGAGACGCTGTATGGATGGAGCGAGGCCGAGGTGCTGGGCAAGAGTTTCTATACCCTGATCCCGCAGGCTTCGCGCGAAGAGATGGAGACGGTGGTGGCACGCTTGAAGTCCGGCAGCAATTCGTCCCAGTTCAATGCCCAGCGCATCACCAAGGATGGCCGGACCATCACCGTGTCGGTGTCCGCCGCCATTCTGCGGCCCAGCCCCGACACGGGCGAATTCCTGGCGCTGACCGAGCGCGATCTCACCGCCCACCATGAGGCCGAGCGGGCCAACTGCATCGCCTGCATGCAGCGCCTCGCCCTGCAACTGCTGGACGTGCAGGAGGCGATCACCCTGATCGACTTCAATGGCAACGTCCTTGCCTGGAACAAGGGCGCCGAATTGTTGTATGGCTGGACCCAGCAGGAAGCCGCCGGCTTGAATTTCACCTGGCTCATTCCCGAGGAGGATCGGGCAGAGGCCGGCCGCTTTTTCACGGAGCTGACCTCGGGCGAGACCGGCCGCCAGGTACAACAGGTGCGGCGTGTCACCAAGGACGGACGCGCGATTCTGGTGGATATGGTAGCCTCGGTCTTGGGCGACCGTCATGGCGAGCGCATGGTGGTGGTCACCACCGAGCGTCTCAGCCCTTGCGCCGGCTGACCCTTGATGACGACAGACGAATTCTGGGAGGTGTCATGAACAGAGCGGCCTTGGTAATCTGCATGGGCCTGGCGCTGGGCGGCTGCGCGTCCACCCGCCCCGTCCTTTATCCCAACGAGCATTTCAAGACGGTGGGCGAAGATACCGCCCAACTCGACATCGATAACTGCATCCGCATGGCGGAAGCCGCCGGCGCCGATTCCAGCAGCGGCGCTGGCGATGCGGCCGCGCGCACCGCGGGTGGCGCCGCCGTGGGTGCGGCCGCCGGGGCCGTGGGCGGTGCGGTGGTCGGCTCCGCCGCATCGGGTTCAGCCTTTGGCGCCGCCTCCGGCGCCACCTCCGGCCTGTTGTACTGGCTATTCAGCAAGCCGGCGCGCAGTCCTGCTTTCGAGAATTTCGTCAACCGCTGCCTGCAGGAGCGGGGCTACCAGCCGGTAGGTTGGGATTAGCCGGCGTCCGTATCTCCTGAAGGCGCTTGCTGCGGCTCGGGTTCGCCCCAGCCGCCGCCGCCCGGCGTCTCGATCACAAATACATCGCCCGCCGCCATGGACGACGTGCCAATGTGGCCGAGAACCTCGGCGTGGCCGTCTTTTCGTTCGATCCGGTTGATCCCCGCCGCGCCAGCCTCGCCCCCGGCCAGCCCGAAGGCGCCATGACGCCGCCCGTTGCTGAGGATGGATCCTGTCATGGGCTCCAGGAAGCGGATGCGCCGGACCGTCCCTTCGCCTCCACGCCAACGTCCCGCGCCGCCCGAGCCATGACGCAGGCAGAAGCCTTCCACCCGCACCGGAAAGAGCAGTTCCAGTACTTCCGGGTCGGTGAGGCGCGAGTTGGTCATATGGGTCTGCACCGCGCTGGTGCCGTCAAAGCCTGACAGAAGGCGGCCTTCGCCATCGGTGAAGATTCCGGCTCCGGAGCCGCCGGCGATGGTCTCGTAGTACTGATGCCGGTTATCGCCGAAGGTGAAGTTGTTCATGCTGCACTGGCTGGCGGCCATTAGCCCTAAGGCCCCGTACAGCGCGTTGGTGACGCACATGGAGGTTTCCACGTTGCCGGCCACCACCGCCGCCGGCGGCCTGGGATAGAGCAGGCTGCCCTCGGGCACGCGGATCTGCAGAGGCCTCAGACAGCCGGCATTGAGCGGGATCTCGTCGTCCACCAGGGTCCGGAACACGTAAAGCACCGCCGCCAGCGTGGCGGCCTTGGGTGCGTTGAAATTGTCCTCCCGCTGCGTGCTGGTGCCGTTGAAATCGATGACGGCGCTGCGGTTGGGGGCACCCACGGTGAGGCGTACGCGGATCACGGCGCCATTGTCCATGGGCAGTTCGAAGGCGCCATCGCGCAGGGCGGCGATGGCGCGCCGCACCGACTCCTCCGCATTGTCCTGGACGTGGCGCATGTAAGCCGCCACCGTGTCGCGCCCGTAGTGCGCCACCATCGACCGCAGTTCCCGCGCGCCCTTCTCGTTGGCGGCCATCTGGGCCTTGAGGTCCGCCAGGTTCTGGTCGGGATTGCGCGCCGGCCAGGGGCCTGAACCCAGCCGTTCCTGCAGTTCCGCTTCGCGCAGGCGGCCGTCCCGGGCCAGCAGAAAATTGTCGAACAGAATGCCTTCCTCGCTGATATCGCGGGAAAACGGCGGCATCGAACCCGGGGTGATGCCGCCGATGTCCGCATGGTGGCCGCGGCTGGCGACATAGAAGGCCGGGGATTCCGTCGGCGCCAGATGGACCGGGGTGACCACGGTCACGTCGGGCAAATGGGTGCCGCCGTGATAAGGGTCGTTGAGCAGGTAGACGTCGCCGGGCCGCATGGCGGGGTTGGCGGCGATCACCGCCTGGATGGACTCGCTCATGGAGCCCAGGTGCACTGGGATGTGCGGGGCATTGGCGATCAGTTGGCCCTCGGCGTCGAACAGGGCGCAGGAGAAATCCAGCCGCTCCTTGATGTTGACCGAATGGGCGGTGTTCTGCAGCACCAGGCCCATCTGCTCGGCGATGTTCATGAACAGGTTGTTGAAGATTTCCAGCAGCACCGGGTCGGCTGAGGTGCCCAGCGCGACGCGGGGGGGCAGAGGCGCGACGCGCGACAGTTCCAGGGCACCGGAGGGCGTGACCCTCGCTTGCCAGCCCGGGTCCACCACCGTGGTGGCGTTGGCTTCGGCGATGAGGGCGGGGCCTTGCAGGATCTCGCCGGATTTCAGTCTATCCCGCTGGAACACAGGAATGGCGCGCCACGCCGCGTCGCAGTACATCGCGGTCTGCATGACCGGTTGCGGTTCGGGGCCGTCGGAAGTGGATTGATTTTGCTCCGTTGGGCCGAAGTCCGTATCGCCTCCCACCGCTTCCACGGCCACAGCCTCGATCACCAGGGGCCGGCCTGGCAACAGGAAGCCGTAACGCTGCCGGTGCTGCTCATCGAATGCCGCGCGCACGCTGTCCAATCCTCCCATGGGCAGTTCCAGGGCTGTGTCGGTTCCCTGGTAGCGCAGGTGGATGCGCTCGGCGAACCTGATTTGTGAGAGAGGCAGACCTTGCTGCGCCAGTTCCGAGGCGGCTGCTTCGCCCAGTTCCGCCAGGCGGGATGCCGCGTGTGCCAGGCCTTGGTCGTTCAGGGCGCGTTCGATGGAGGCCTCGCGCATGGCACGCTGTTCCGCCAGGCCCATGCCGTAGGCGCTGAGCACGCCGGCCAGGGGGTGAATCAGGATCTTGGTCATGCCCAATTCGTCGGCCACCAGGCAGGCATGCTGGCCCCCGGCGCCGCCGAAGCACTGCAGGGTGTAGGTGGTCACGTCGTAGCCCCGCGCCACGGAGACGCGCTTGATCGCATTGGCCATATTGGCCACGGCGATGCGCAGCGCCCCGGCGGCGGCCTGTTCCGGCGAGAGGGCCGATTCGTGGGTGCTCATCTGGGCGGCCAGTTCGGCAAAGCTGGACTTCGCTGCCTCCCCGTCCAGCGCTTCATCGGCCTTGGGACCGAACACCCGGGGAAACTGGGAGGGCACGATGCGGCCCAACACTAGATTGGCGTCGGTGACGGTCAGCGGCCCGCCGCGGCGGTAGCAGGCCGGGCCCGGATTGGCGCCCGCGGACTCCGGGCCCACGCGCAGTCGCGCGCCGTCGAAGCGGACGATGGAGCCGCCTCCGGCGGCCACGGTGTGGATATTGAGCATGGGCGCGCGCATGCGTACCCCGGCCACCTGGGTGTCGAAGGAGCGCTCCAGCTCTCCGGCAAAATGGCTGACATCGGTGGAGGTGCCGCCCATGTCGAAGCCGATGATGCGGGCGTGGCCCTCGGCCTGGGCAGTGCGCACCATGCCGATAATGCCCCCGGCGGGGCCCGAAAGGATGGCGTCCTTGCCCTGGAAATGCCGGGCTTCCGTGAGGCCGCCGCTGCTCTGCATGAACAGTAACCGCACACCGGGCATATGTCGGCTCAGGCGGTCCACGTAGCGGCGCAGGATGGGGGAGAGATAGGCGTCCACCACCGTCGTGTCGCCGCGGGGAACCAGTTTCAGCAGCGGGCTGACCCGGTGGGACACGCTGATCTGGGTAAAGCCCAACACCTGAGCGATCCGCGCGGCGGCTGACTCGTGGGCCGTGTGCCGCCAGCCGTGGAGGAACACGATAGCGCAGGAACGGAAGCCGTCTGCGTAGGCCTTGCCCAGGTCCGCCTCCAAGCGGGATTCGTTCAGCGGATGCAGCACCTCGCCGTCCGCCCCCACCCGCTCGTCGGCTTCGATCACGCGCTCGTAGAGCAATTCGGGCAACCGGATATGGCGGTCGAACAAGCGCGGACGGGCCTGGGTGCCGATGCGCAAGGCATCGCCGAAGCCTCGCGTGATCACCAGCACGGTGCGCTCGCCCTTGCGCTCCAGCAGGGCATTGGTGGCCACGGTGGTGCCCATCTTCACGCAGTCCACCAAGTCCGGCGTAATCGCCTCGCCGGCTTCCAGTCCCAGCAGGCGGCGCATGCCTTCCAGGGCCGCATCCTCATAGTGCTGTGGGTCTTCAGATAGCAGCTTGGCGGTGACCAGGCCGCCGTCCGGCGCGCGGCCGACGATGTCGGTGAATGTGCCGCCGCGGTCGATCCAGAACTGCCAGCGGCGGGCGGTGGGGGTGCTCATGGGCTCAAGGGCAATGTGTGGCGTCTGCGAAGCAGTATAACGCCTCGGCTCGTGGGGCCCATCGGGTATAATCGGGCCTTTGTCATTGCACGATTTCCATGATCACGCTCTACGGCATCAAGAATTGCGACACGGTGAAGAAGGCCCGCGCCTGGCTGGAGGGCAACGGCCGCGAATACCGCTTCCATGATTTCCGCGTGGACGGCCTGGACCGCGCCTTGCTGGAACGCTTCGAGGCCGTCCTCGGCTGGGAGACCCTTCTCAACCGGCGCGGCACCACCTGGCGCAAGCTGGACGAAGCAAAGCGCGAGAACCTGGACCGAGACAAGGCCCTGCAACTGATGCTGGACCATCCCAGCGTCATCAAGCGACCCGTGCTGGAGACGGCCGGCAAGACCCTGATCGGCTTCACCCCTGAGTCCTACGCGAGCGAACTGTGATGTCCCAGACCCTCGATCTGACCCTGGACCTCATGCGCCGCGAGTCCATCACGCCTGAAGACGCCGGTTGCATGGACCGGGTCATCGCCCGCCTGGAACCCCTGGGCTTCAAGGTGGAGTGGCTGAATTTCGGCGATACCAAGAACATCTGGCTGCGGCGGGGCAGCGAGGTGCCCCTGTTCGTCTTTTTGGGGCACACCGACGTGGTGCCGCCGGGGCCACTGGAGGACTGGTCCTCGCCGCCCTTCGAGCCGGAGATCCGCGACGGCAAACTCTACGGACGCGGCGCCGCCGACATGAAGTCCGGGGTGGCGGCCATGATGACGGCCCTGGAGCGTTTCGTGGCGGCCCATCCCGGCCACCGCGGCTCCATCGCCGTCATGCTCACCAGCGACGAGGAGGGAGCCGCCACCTACGGGGTGGTGAAGGTCGTCGAAACCCTGCAGGCTCGGGGCGAAGCCATCGACTGGTGCCTGATAGGGGAGCCGTCCAGTTTCGACCGGCTCGGCGATACGATCCGCGTGGGCCGGCGGGGATCGCTGTGCGGCGTGCTGCGGGTGTTCGGGGTGCAGGCCCACGTGGCCTACCCGGAGAAGGGCGACAATCCCATCCACCGCTTCGCGCCGGCCCTGGCGGAACTCACGGCGGAAGTTTGGGACACGGGCAATGCATTTTTCCCGCCCACCAGCTTTCAGGTGTCGAACATCCATTCCGGCACCGGGGCGGAGAACGTGATTCCGGGGCGACTGGAGGTGCTGTTCAATTTCCGCTTTTCCACAGCGCTGACGGAAGAGGACATCAAGCGTCGGGTTACCGCCATACTCGACAAACACGGCCTGCGTTATGAATTGAGCTGGCGGTTGTCCGGCGCGCCTTTCCTGACCACCGCGCCGGAGTTGATCGAGGCCACGCAGCAGGCGCTGGAAGCCGTGACGGGCCAAAAGGCGCGGCCCGATACCGGCGGCGGCACCTCCGATGGCCGCTTCATCGCGCCCACCGGCGCGCAGGTGGTGGAACTGGGGCCGCTCAACGGCAGCATCCACAAGATCGACGAGCATGTGCCGGTGGAGGATCTGGACGTGCTGTCGCGTATCTACGAGCAGGTTCTCGTGAACCTGATGGCTTGAGAGGCTGATGATGAAACGAACAACGCTATTGGCTGCCGCTTTGCTGGCAGCCCTGGCTGGCGCCACGGCCCCGGCAGGGGCCGCCAAGAAGGCGACGAAACCCACGGCGGAGCAGGTGGACCGCCAGGCGGTGCTGGACGCCATCGCTCGCATGGACAAGGCCATGGGCGAGCGCAATGCCGCCGCCTACATGGCGCAGATCGACCCTGCGGCGGAGATCCATCTGAACACGCCCACCTCGCAGGGGGCGCAGCAGATGAAATTCAGCTACGAGGAATACCGCCAGATGGTGGCTTCCAGTTTTGCCGACGCCATCTCCTATCAAGTGCGCCGCCAGGACGTGACTGTGACGCCGATGCCCGAAGGCAAGGCCCTGGTCACGGACCTGCTGTTCGAGCACATCGCCATGAAGGGCAAGGAATCCAAGACCATTACCAGCGAGCGCATGCTGTTCGCCCGCCGCGACGGCGTTTACAAGCTCATCGCCTTCGGCGGTAACGTGGTTAGTTCCAGCAAGTGAGGCCCTGCCGCCCCCGGGGCGGCAGCTTTCAGGCTATTTTGTGGCCAGATCGGCCACGGCCTTCTCCAGTTTCTTCAGGCGCGACCACATCTCCGCCAGGCGCGGCACCACCGCCATGTTCTTCAGGTATTCCTTCAGCGGCTGCGTGGGGCCGCCGGCGTACATGCCGGGCTCCTTGATGCTGTTGTGCAGGCCCGCCCGGTGCAGCAACACCGAATCGCTGGCCACGGTCACATGATCCAGCACGCCGGTCTGGCCGGTGGCGATCACCCGCTGCCCGAACTTGCTGGAACCGGAAATGCCGGTGTGGGCGCAGATGATGCAATCCTCTCCGATGTCCACGTTGTGGCCGATGTGGCAGAGGGCGTCGATCACCGCGCCGCTGCGGATGATGGTGGCGCCGTAGGTGCCGCGGTCGATGGTGGTGTTGGCGCCGATGACGACGCGATCCTCCACGATCACCTTGCCGGTGTGGGGAATGCGGTAGTTGTGACGCTTCTCATCCTGGGCGAAGCCAAACCCTTCGGAGCCGATCACGCAGCCGGCCTTGAGCATGCAGTCGGCGCCGATCTCGCAGCCGTGGCTGACCACGCAGCCCGGGTGCAGGATGCTGCGCGCGCCGATGCGGGCGTTGGTTTCCACCACCGCATTGGCCATGAGCACGACGCGTTCTCCTAGCACCACGTTGGCGCCCACCACCACCCCGGGGCCGATGACGGCGCCCTCGGGAACCTGCACGCTGGGGTGGACGGTGGCCGTTGGGTGGATGCGCGGCCATTCGCTGTTGTAGTAGTCGCGATCATCGTAGGCCTGTTTCACCAGGGCGGTGGCCAGCCTGACATTTGCAGCCACCAGCACGGCGATGGCGGTCTCGGCGCCCATCTGGTCGGCGATTTCGGCGGAGGTGATCACTACGGCCGGCTTGCCGGCGCTGACTTGGGGGAGGTACTTCGCATGGTCGACGAACACCAGGTCGCCGGCCGCGCAGTCATCGATGGGGGCGAAGCGCTCGACCCGGTTGTCCGGCCCGCGGTGCTCGGTGATCAGTCCCTTTTCCTTGAAGCGTTGATGGATTTCCGATGCGGTTAACGTCATGTTGGTCTGCTGCAGGTTGATCCTGCCGTGGAGAATACCGGTTCGCGCGATGCGAGGGAATCTCTGAATTGCTCTGCGGGCGGCAGTGTTGCGACTTATAATGCCGCCTCAGGAGTATCGGATGAGGCCCAGAGTTGACGGTAGGCTTCGGGACCTTGGTTCTCACAGGTTTGGTGATCGCGTACAACCCAGAACGACAGGATAGAGACATGAAGACAGAGTTGACGGTCAACGGCATGAAATGCGGCGGATGCGAGAATAATGTGCAGGACACGGTCAAAGGCATGCCTGGCGTCGTGTCCGTCGTCGCCAATCACAAGGAAAGCAAGGTCGAGATCGAATACGAGGAGGGCGTCGCGGACCTGGAGGAAATCCGCGAGGCCATAGCCGGCAAGGGATTCGAAGTGGAGTAAGGCAAAAGCTTGATTTTGGCGGGTGGATCACGTCCAATATCCGGTTTTTCGGGCCGTTTTGCCCGAGTGGGCCGTCCCGGCGGGACCTTTGCGCGCCGCTTCTTCGCGGGGCCGAACCGAGAGCTCCGCCCGCCGCGGCAGGTCTGCTTCAAGGTCATTATCGCCATGAAGGGCTAAGGGCTGCTGCCGACTCTGAACCAGAACAACCAAGGTGACTCCATGAAAACGCCTGTGCACATCGCCATTACCGGTGCGGCGGGGCAGATAAGCTATGCATTGGCATTCCGGTTGATCGCTGGCGATTTGGCGGGACCGGACCAGCCGCTGGTGCTGCATCTGCTGGAAGTGCCGGAGGCGATGTTGCCCATGAAAGGCGTCGCCATGGAACTGATGGACTGTGCATCACCCCTGCTGGCGGATGTGATCATCTCCTCCGATCCGCGGGAGGCCTTCGACGGCGCGGACCTGGTGTTTTTGATCGGCGCCAAGCCGCGCGGTCCGGGCATGGAGCGGCGCGACCTGTTG
The DNA here is from genome assembly GCF_000934725.1 of Methyloterricola oryzae. NCBI lineage: Bacteria > Pseudomonadati > Pseudomonadota > Gammaproteobacteria > Methylococcales > Methylococcaceae > Methyloterricola > Methyloterricola oryzae. Next base: position 511,673 of record NZ_JYNS01000001.1, on the reverse strand, counting down.
CAGATCAACGCGGAGATCTTCGCGGTTCAGGGGCAGGCCCTGAATCAGGCTGCCAAGCGCGGCGTCAAGGTGCTGGTGGTCGGCAACCCGGCCAACACCAATGCCATGATTGCTCTGCGCAATGCGCCCGATCTGGCGCCGGAGAATTTCTCGGCCATGACCCGCCTGGATCACAATCGCGCCGTGAGCCAACTGGCGTCCCACTGCGGTTGCGGCACCGGCGCCATCAGCCGGGTCGCAGTCTGGGGCAATCATTCCATCACCCAGTACCCGGATTTGCATCACGCGCGGGTGAGCGGGGCGCCTGCCCTGGAGCAGGTGGAGCAGGACTGGTTCCGCAACCAGTTCATCCCGGTGGTGCAGAAGCGCGGGGCTGCCGTCATCGAGGCGCGGGGCAAGTCCAGCGCCGCCTCGGCCGCGCATGCCGCTCTGGAGTGCATGCGTGATTGGATGTTCGGCACGCCCGCGGACGACTGGGTGAGCATGGCGGTGGTGAGCGATGGCAGCTACGGCGTGACGCCCGGCCTGGTCTATTCCTTTCCCGTCACGGTGGCAGACGGCCGCTACGCCATCGTGCCCGAATTGCCCATCAACCAGTTCAGCCATGTGCGCATGCATCTGACCGAAGCCGAACTGATCGCCGAGCGCGACATGGTGCAGCATTTGTTCCGCTATTGAAGCCGGCTGCCGCCCGAATTTCATCCTCAGCCTACCAGTGACAAACTCGATCATGAAAGACACAGCACGCGCATGGCTCATCGCATTGGCCGGAATACTGAGCGCCCCGGCCTGGTCTGACGATCACCCCGAACTCACCGCTGCCGACGAGGCCTATTCCAGCGAAGATTTCGAACTGGCGGCCCGGCTCTACCGCAAGGATGCCGAACTGGGCGTCGTCGCGGCCCAGGTCAATCTGGCATTTCTCTATCTGGACGGGCAGGGCGTTGCCCAGGACTACCATCAGGCGGCTACCTGGTTCCTGCGCGCCGCGGAGCAGGGGAACAGGGAAGCCCAGGACAATATGGGCGCTCTGTATCAGGACGGGAAAGGCGTGGGAAAGGATCTGGTGGAAGCCGACAAATGGTTCATTCTCGCGGGGGCCAAGGACAAGGCTGCCAGCCTGGAGAAGCAGATGAGTCAGGAACAGGTGGCCGAGGCTCGCAGGCGCGCTACCGATTGGCTGAACAAGGCGGGCAAGAACGGCCCGCGCTGAGCCCGTTTCACCGGGCCAGGGCTTCCGCCAAGGCCTCCAACTCGTCCCAGCGGGCGTAAGCCTGTTCCAGGTCTTGCGCCAGGGTTTCCGCTTCGGCCAGGACGCTTTTTACCGTCTCGGGGCTTTCCTTGTAGAAATCCGCTGCGTTGATCCGCGCGTTCAACGCAGACTGCCTCCCCTCCAACTCCTCGATGCGGGCGGGCAGGGCTTCCAGTTCCTTCTGTTCCTTATAGCTCAGCTTTTTCTTTGCGCTGGGGATAGCGGCCTCGGCAGCCTTCGATTGTGAGGGAGAGGGCGGGATGTCGGCCTTGTCTTGCGCCTTGCCGCGGGATGAGTACGCCAGCCAGTCCGAGTAACCGCCCACAAACTCGCCGATGCGCCCGCCGCCCTCGAACACCAGGGTGCTGGTGACCACATTGTCCAGGAACGTCCGGTCGTGGCTGACCAGGAGCAGGCTGCCGTCGAAGTTGGCGAGCAGATCTTCCAGCAGTTCCAGGGTTTCCACGTCGAGATCGTTGGTGGGCTCGTCCATGACCAGCAGGTTGCAGGGCTTGCTGAACAAGCGGGCAAGCAGGGCGCGATTGCGTTCGCCGCCGGACAGGCTCCTGACTGGCGAGCGGGCCCGCGCCGGGGGGAATAGGAAGTTGCCGAGATAGGACATGATGTGCAGGCGCTGGCCGTTGATGTCCAGGTAATCCTTGCCTTCGCTTACGGCATCGGCCAGGGTGGCGTCGGGATCGAGCTGCGCCCTTAGCTGATCGAAATAGGCGATGTTGAGGCGGGTACCGTGACGCACACTCCCGGACTGCGGCTCGAGTTGCTTGAGCAGTATCTGCAGCAGGGTGGACTTGCCGACACCGTTGGGACCGATCAGGCCGACCCGGTCGCCGCGCAGAAGGGTGGTCGAAAAGTCCCGGATGATGGTATCGCCGCCGTAGGCGAAGTTCACGTTCTCCGCTTCGATCACCAGCTTGCCGGAGCGTTCCGACTGTTCCAGTTCCAGTTTGGCCTGTCCCTGCTGCAGCCGGCGCTGCGATCGCTCGACCCGCAGTTGCTTGAGCGCCCGCACCCGGCCTTCGTTGCGGGTGCGGCGGGCCTTGATGCCCTGGCGTATCCAGGCTTCCTCCTGCGCCAGTTTCTTGTCGAACTCGGCGTTGTGCCGGGCTTCCTCCTCCAGGGCCGCCGCCTTTTTTTCCAGGTAGTCGGCATAGTCGCCGGGCCAGGAGGTCAGGCGTCCACGGTCCAGATCCACGATGCGGGTGGCGATCTTCTGCAGAAAGGCGCGGTCATGGGTGATGAGCAGCACCGCGCCGCCGAATTGCAGCAGTTGGTCCTCCAGCCAGAGGATGCTTTCAAGGTCCAGATGGTTGGTGGGTTCGTCCAGCAGCAACACCTCGGGCTCGACCACCAGCGCTCGGGCCAGCGCGACGCGCCGCCGCCAGCCGCCGGAAAGGCCAGCCACTGCCTGATCGCCGGGCAGGGCCAGGCGGCTGAGGGTGTGCTCGACTCGTTGCTGCAGGCGCCAGCCGTCCCGGCTCTCCAGTTCGTGCTGCAGCCGTCCCAGTTCCGCCAGGGCGGCCGTGTCGGCGTGCACCTGCTCGGACAGGCGATGGTATTCGGCGATCCAGTGGCCGACATCACCCAGGGCATCTGCCACGGCATCGTAGATCGTGGCCTGTTCCGGCAGTCGCGGTTCCTGCTCCAGCAGGGCGATGCGGGTGCCCGGCTGTATCCACAACTCACCGCTGTCGGTGGGCACCTGGCCGGCGATGGCCTTGAGCAGGGTGGATTTACCTTCGCCATTGCGGCCGATGAGTCCGACGCGCTCGCCGGGATCGAGCTGGAAGTCGGCATGGTCGAGCACCGGCTGGACGCCGAAGGCGATGGATACTGCAGAAAGGCGAACGAAAGGCATGGGAAGGACGGGGGATGAAATAGGGCCCGTAGTTTACCGTAAGCCCGGTCGCATTGCCGCGCAGCCTAGTCCGGAAGGCCGGTCATGGGTTGCAGGTAGAGGTTTTCGATGAACAGGTCCTCGAACTCCAGGGAGTCCCCCAGGTTGATCAGTATGCTGCGATTGCGGATGGCTGCCAGGGCAGGGAAGGGTTTGGGATTCAGCAGCAGGTGCTCGCAGCCTGCCAGGGCCGCATCGCCCGCCAGCCGGATGCGCTGCGCCGGGATCGGCGGCAACAGCCCGATCTCCTGCGCATGGCCGATATGCAGGCATTGGCCGAAGGCGCCCGATACGAATAACTGCGGGATGTCGGCGAGGTTCAGCCCGGTGCGTTGTAAAAGGAAATGCATGGCCGCGGCCATAGCGCCCTTGCCGCGTTGGAAGCTGTCGATATCGCGCTTGCGCAAGTTCACGCCCGGCAGTTCCGGCGATATCGGCAGCCCTTCCTGGGACACGGGGCCAGTGAAGCGGCCGACGCGGTCCACCTGGTCGCGTCCGCGCAACATGGCTATCAGATCCACCAGACCCGAGCCGCAAAGACCCCGGGGCCGGCCGCCACCGATCACATTCAGGCGCAGCGCGCCGCTCGGATCGGTGGAGATCCGGATCACGGCCCCGCTCCTGGCAGGCAGGATGCCAGGGCCAGCGAAGGCGCAGCCGCCGGGCGTCGAGGTCACCCACAGCACCTTTCCATCCCACAGGGCAATCTCGGTGTTGGTGCCGAAGTCCAGCAGCAGACTACCCGCAGGCGCCTGTAACAGTTTCACCGCGAGCACGTTGGCCAGCAGGTCGGACCCGACGAAGCCGCCCAGCGGCTGGATCAGTGCAATCCGTGCGTTTTCCGCGAGTCCCCAGCGTCGAGCCAGTTCCCCGCTGTCCAGCAGGCGGCAGACGATTTCACGCTTCCAGTAGTCCGGCTGCAAAAGCAGATCGCCATTCTCGCCGGAAAACAGCGACAGCATGGCGGTATTGCCGACCACGGCGAGCTTCCGAATTCGTCGGAGGTCCGCGTCACACTGCTGCGAGATCAGCGCCAGGCCCTCGCCCAGAGCCGTTTGGACCCGTTCGGCCAATTCAAGCGCCTTTTCACGGGATTCGCGAGCCTCCGCCAGCCGTGACAGGATGTTGGTTCCAAAGACCACCTGCGGATTGGTGCCGGCCAGCGCAGCGAGACGGCGCCTGGCACGAAGGTCCCAGAGGGCCATGCGCAGCTGGGTGGTGCCGAGGTCGACGGCGATGCCGAGGCCCGATTGGCCGACGGGACGAGTGTCCACGGGGCAGGGTGGCGGCGAAAACGGGCTTTCGTCTTCCAGGGCGAGCGGATGCCAGTCAGCGGTTTCTGACGATGAGTTCGACATCAGGATAGGCGTCCGGGCCCGCTGTCCATGCCTTGCGTGTTGATCTGGCACGCGATGATCGCGGTCATTCGATCCTCCATTTTTACTCTATGCTCTATTGAGAATAGCCCGAGAGGCGGGTGTGAGGTACGCAAGGTGCCGGCCCGTCGCCGCAGAGAGGTGTGCCATGCAGCTGGAGTGGAACGACGACCTGGCAATCGGCAATCATTTGATCGATGCCGAGCACCATTTTTTTCTCGACCTGGTCAAGAACATCGCCTTCAGCGTTGAGGCCGAGGCCCACAGCGACTATATTGTCCAGCTGCTGGTGGAACTGGAAAAATATGCCGATTTCCACTTCTGCAGCGAAGAAAACATCATGCTGAGCTGCGGTTATCCGGATCTGGTGCTCCATGCCGAGATTCACCGGCACCTGCTCAAGAAGCTGGAGGAAAAGATCGAGCGCTACAAGGCCGGCGAAGTCGAGGCCTGCGATGTGCTCGAGTTCTTGGGGAGCTGGTTCCTGATGCACACCGCGCATGAGGATAAGAAGATCGCCGAGCACATACGCAAGGAATTGGAGGGCGGTTTTCCGGATATCTTGGTCGGCGGCGAAAGCTTTTAGGCGTGCTCAACGCCCGACGATTCGTGCCATTTCCAGCAGGCTCGCGGGAATCAACTGCACCTGATGGTGCCACAGTGGCAGGCTCACAGCCGCAGCCAGGGTGGTCAGCGCCACGGACATGGCGTAGAAGGCGGTGTCCAGTTTGTAGCGGTCGCAGAATACGATCCCCAGCAGCATGCTGGGCATGGCGGCCTCCAGAACGAGTGCGTTCAGCTTGTCCCCGGTGAAACCGAGTGAGGCGCCCAGCGCCAGGCCGAGCAGTGGCACCAGTGCCAGCCTCGAGGCGATGACCGCCGCTGACAGCGCGGCATTGTGCCAGCGCCACGATTCCAGCCGAAGGCCCAATCCCAATGAAATCAGCATGAGCGGCACAACGGCGGCGGACAGTTTTTGCAAGGGTCCCAAAAGCCAATCGGGTATGGTCAGGCCAGTCCGGTTGAGCAGGATGGCGGCAAACGCGGACCACAGGGGGGGATTGCGCAACAGCGAATGCCAGGCGGGTCGGCTGTGGGCGCCGGTCTCCTCGCCGAAGCGCCGCGCCACCAGCACGCCGACCGTCAGGGCCACGGGCATCACGGCGAACAGATCGATCTGAATGACGAGGGAGCGAGTCCAGGGGCCGAAGGTCTGCTCCAGCAGGGGAAGTCCCAGATAGGTGACATTGGGGAAGGCCACTGCCAGAATAGCCGCGCCCCGCGTGCGCGGGCCGCATCGCAAGAACCTGGTCAGGACGACAAAAAGAATGATCCCAGCAAGCACCACCAGGCATCCGTACAGGGCTATCAGAACGGATTCGAAACCGATGTTCGCCTGCCACAGCACCATCAGCACCATGGCCGGCATCAGCAGGTTGAACACCAAGGTGGTAAGCGCCTTGCGCATCAGGTCGGCATCCAGACCACCCGGCTTTATAATGCGCCAAAAAACGCCGGCGAAAATCAAGATCGCCATCTGCCCCATTACTGCAACCATGTCCATCCTTTCACGCCGGCTCAAGCCATTAGTTTAAACAAGGCGAGACCGGTCGGTGGATTTCGATTACCTGTCCAAGGAGTATTCATGACCCAGTTCCTCTCCCATAAGCCCATTCCCGCGCGTGAGCGTTTGATCATGGCCTTGGACTTGCCGAGTATCGAGGAAGCCAAGGCCCTGGTGGAGGAGTTGGGCGATAGCGTCGTCTTTTACAAGGTCGGGCTGGAATTGTTCATGAGCGGGGACTATTTCGGCTTGATCCATTGGCTACAGGCCCGTGGCAAGAAGGTCTTCGTCGACCTGAAGTTCTTCGATGTGCCTGAAACGGTGGCCCGTGCCGTGCGTGCTCTGAGCAACACGGGCGTGGACTTCGCCACGGTGCACGGCAACGACGCCATCATGCGGGCGGCGGCGCGCGAAAAGGGTGATGTGAAGATTTTGGCCGTTACCGTGCTCACCAGCCTGGACCGCGGCGACCTGGACGATCTGGGGTTCTCCTGCGACATTGGCCAGTTGGTGCTGTCACGGGCCCGCCGCGCGCTGGCCGCAGGCTGCGACGGCGTCATTTCGTCGGGGCTGGAGGTGCCGTTTCTCCGTCAGGAGGTGGATCACAAACTGCTGGTGGTTTCTCCCGGCATCCGTCCGGTGGATAACCGGCCTGCCGACGACCAGAAGCGCGTCGTGACCGTTGAGCAGGCTTTCCGCAATGGCGCCGACTATATCGTGGTGGGGCGTCCGATTCGTGATGCTGAACATCCGAAAGAAGCTGCTGAAATCGCACAGCAACAGATTATATCTGTATTTCAGTAAGTTAGTTTCATGTGGTGGCGGTGGCCGATGCGCAGGGGTGTGTGATATGACTTATTGGTGTGTCATATGACACAATTGCGCTCTGTTTGGCTCAGCTGGATCCAAGGAAAGTCCCAGGCACTATGCACCATCTAGAGAGCGGCTTCAGCACGTCCTACCTCGTGGCTCTGGTCATGGGGTTGTTCAGCGCCTTGCACTGCCTGAGTATGTGCGGGTCCATCATCGGATCGCTGACATTGAGCTTGCGCCGGGAGATTCGCGAGAACAAGGCGCAGCTACTGCCCTTTGTTTTCAGCTACAACCTGGGCCGTATTACCAGTTACGCCATGGGCGGATTCTTCGCCGGACTGCTGCATAACGTGCTGATGCTGCCTCTGGGCGAAGGGCAGGGTCACCGCATTCTGCAGATCATCTCCGCGCTGATCATGGCCGGCGCAGGGCTGCACATTGCGGGCTGGTTTCCCCGCTTCGCCTACATCGAAAAGGCTGGAGCCGTGGTCTGGCGGTTGATCGAGCCCTACGGACGGCGCCTGATTCCGGTTGAAACGCTGGGTCAGGCTTACGTGTTCGGAATGATCTGGGGTTGGCTGCCCTGCGGCCTCGTTTACGCCGCCCTCACCCTGGCGACGACTGCTGGCAATGAGGTCCGCAGCACGCTGACCATGCTCGCATTTGGCTTAGGTACTTTACCTGCGGTTATTGGGGTTGGTATTATGACCAGCCTGATGATGCGGTTATCCAGTATGAGGAAGTTCCGGCAGCTCGCTGGGGTCTCGTTGATCCTGCTTGCCCTGCTGGCTGCGTTCCCCTGGCTGAATCCAATGGTATTACACGAGTTACATGGCAGAGGGTGAGCTTATGTTTGAGGCACTGATTGGGCAGTCACCTAATTTTGAAGCACTCTTGAGAAGTGCCAGCATGGTCGCGGCGACGGACGTCACCGTGCTGATTGTAGGTGAAACTGGAACCGGCAAGGAGGTTCTGGCCAGTGCGCTCCAACAACACAGCCCTCGAAGCGACAAGCCGTTCATTACCCTGAACTGCGCGGCGCTGCCAGAGGCCATCGCCGAATCGGAACTGTTCGGCCACCGCAAGGGCGCCTTTACCGGTGCCGTTTCCAACCAGATCGGTCGCTTGCACGCGGCGGATGGTGGTACGCTGTTCCTCGATGAAGTGGACTCCTTGCCGCTGCCACTGCAGGCCAAGCTGTTGCGCTTTCTGGAAACCGGCGAGATCCAACCGGTTGGCGACACCCATACGCTTACCGTGGATGTTCGCATCATTGCGGCCACCAACGCGAATCTGGAAGACAAGATCGCCCGTGGCGAGTTCCGGCGTGACCTGTTTTACCGCCTGAACGTGGTGCCCCTTGAAATTCCTCCCCTGCGTGACCGCCTGGGCGACATTCAGCTGTTGCTCACTCATTTCGTCAAGCGCTTCGCAGCGGACCATAACCTGCCGGTGGTTAATTTTGGCAAATCCGCGATGTCGCGGCTGCACGCGTATCCGTGGCCGGGAAATGTCCGCGAGTTGCGCAATGTGTGCGAGCGGCTTTCCATCCTGCTGGCCGGCCGCATCATTGAGGAAGGCAATTTGCCCGCTGAGTTCATCAATCGTGCGCCAGCGCAGAAGTCCATATTCGCGCTGCCGGAATTGGGCATCGAGTTGGAGAAGGTTGAAATCGACCTGATCCAGCAGGCTTTGACCCGAACCAACGGCAATCGCAGCCGTTCTGCCCGTCTCCTCGGTATTTCGCGCGACACTTTGCTGTACCGCATGCAGAAATACGGTATCAGCTGAAGTAGCGAGCCGTTGCCTGGTTAGAGAAAACGCCTCCTTCGTGGAGGCGTTTCTCGTTTCAGGACCTTGAGAATATCGGGGCCGCTTTGGGAAGCTTTGAGTTTGATCGAGCTGTCATCTTCAGGCAGGCTTGCCTGATGTAAGATTAGCGACGCGCCTGGCAGAGTCCGGGCCCCATCTTCCCTCTTCAATGTTACAGGATGTTTTTCCATGCCCCCTACTGTCCAAGAAACCTACGACGCCCCGGACACCCACGACGTCCCGGCATTGAAGCGCGCATTGTTCAACCGGCTCATGTACACCATAGGCAAGGATCCAATCGAATGCGGGGAGCGGGACTGGTTCTTCGCGTTGGCCTACTTGATCCGGGACTGCTTGACCCAGCGTTGGATGGAAACCATGCGCTCGTACTATTTGAACGATGCGAAGCGCGTCTATTACCTCTCCATGGAATTCCTGATCGGCCGGGCTTTACAAAACAGCCTGCTCAACCTGGGCCTGGAAGACAAGATCCGGCAGGTTCTGGAGGACGTGGGGTTGGAACTGGAGGGGGTGAGCGAAATGGAGGAGGAGGCTGGGCTGGGCAATGGCGGCCTGGGGCGGCTGGCCGCGTGTTTTCTGGACTCCCTAGCTTCCCTGCACCTGCCCGGTTTCGGCTATGGCATCCGCTATGAGTACGGGATGTTTGCGCAGAGCATCGAAAATGGCGCCCAGATCGAGCGGCCCGACAACTGGCTGCGTTATGGAAATCCATGGGAGTTCTCCAGGCCCGAGCTGTTGTTCAGGGTACAGTTTGGCGGTCGTGTCCAGGAATTGCTGGACGAGCAGGGCAGGCCCAGGCATCAGTGGGTCGACACCGAGGATGTCATGGCCATGGCCTATGACATGCCGGTACCCGGCTACGGCGGTGAGACGGTCAACAACCTGCGTCTGTGGTCGGCAAAAGCCTCGCGCGACTTCGAGCTGGCCTATTTCAACGAGGGCAATTACATCCGCGCCGTTGAGGAGAAGAACGACTCGGAGAATCTGTCCAAGGTCCTCTACCCCGACGACACAACGGAGATGGGACGCGAACTGCGCTTGAAGCAGGAGTACTTCTTCGTCTGTGCATCCTTGCAGGATATCCTGCGGAAATTTTCGGAAGACCACGACCGCTTCGACGAATTGCCCAATGAAGCGGCGATTCAGCTCAATGACACCCACCCCTGCATCGCCATTCCTGAACTCATGCGCCTGCTCATGGATGTTTATGGGATCGAGTGGGAAAGAGCCTGGGACATCACCGTCCGCACGTTTTCCTACACCAATCACACCTTGCAGCCGGAGGCCCTGGAAACCTGGCCGGTGAGGCTGTTCGAAAGTCTGCTGCCGCGACATCTGCAGATCATCTACGAGATCAACTTTCGTTTCCTGCGTGGACTCAGCCAGCAGCACCCGGGCGACCTGGATCTGTTGCGGCGGGTCTCATTGATCGACGAGGAAGGTGAAAAGCGCGTGCGCATGGCCTATCTGGCCATCATTGGCAGCCATAAGGTCAACGGTGTCGCCAAGCTGCATTCCGAGTTGATGAAGAGCACCATTTTCCGCGACTTCGCGGCACTTTTTCCGGAACGTTTCGTCAACATCACCAATGGCGTCACGCCCAGGCGTTGGCTCAACCAGATTAATCCGGGGCTGTCTTCCCTGATCAATCACGCCATCGGCACCGGCTGGGTCAACAACTTGGAACGGTTATCGGAGCTGCGAAGCGTCGCCGCTGATCCGGCTTTGCTGAAGGAGTTCCGGGCGGTGAAAGTGTCCAATAAGCAGCGCTTGAGCGAGCTGATTGCCAAACGGCAAGGCATCGAGCTGGACCCCCAAAGCCTTTTCGATGTCCAGATCAAGCGGATACATGAGTACAAGCGCCAACTCCTCAATATCCTGCACGTGATCACCCGTTACAACTTCCTGCGCCAGAATCCGGATGCGGCAGTGGCCAACCGCTGTGTCATACTCGGCGGCAAGGCAGCGCCCGGCTACCGGATGGCCAAGCTTATCATCAAGCTCATCAACGACGTGGCCGAGGTGGTAAACCACGATTCCGCCATTGGCGGAAAGCTCAAGCTGGTATTTGTGCCCAACTACAATGTGTCGCGGGCGATGGAATTGATCCCGGCGGTGGACCTGTCCGAGCAGATTTCCACGGCGGGCACCGAGGCATCAGGGACCAGCAACATGAAAATGGCCCTGAATGGCGCCCTGACCATCGGCACTCTGGATGGCGCCAATATCGAGATCCGCGAGGAAGTTGGCGAGGAGAACTTCTTCATTTTCGGACTCACCGCCGATGGCGTGCGCGATTTGCGCAACGGCGGCTACAACCCCTGGGACTACTACCACGGTAACGCTGATTTGGGGCAGGCCCTCGATCTGATCGCGAATGGTCATTTTTCGCCGGGGGAAGTGGGGCGCTTTAGACCTCTGATCGATTCGTTGTTGACGGGCGGCGACAGGTACTGCGTACTGGCGGACTTCGCGTCCTATGTGGAATGCCAGGCCCGCGTCGACCTGCTGTTTCAACAACCCGAGGAATGGGCCAGGAAGGCACTCTTGAATGTGGCTGGCTCGGGGCGTTTCTCCAGCGACCGCACCATCCGCGAATACGCCGACCTGATCTGGAACGTCAGTCAAGCCTGAAACCCGGCCTGATCGGGCGCAGAGCCAGGTTCGGCGGAGCCGGAGCACACAAGGCCTGATGCCTCCACGTGTCCGCCTAACAAAAATCTGCATTCTACTATACTCCACTCAGGCTGATACCCGCTGAGTGCTCTCGCTTGTTGCGGACTGGCATCGGCTTACAGGAAGCCTTCCGCACGCGCTGTCAAAGCCAGTGGTCGTCAGGGCTCTGCATGATGAGCCGGCGATCCTGATCATCCATTCTCAAGGCGGGGACCGGCTCGATGCCATTGGCCGGTTCTCCGTTCGTGGACGGCGGGAAGCGCTGGCTTGTTGGGTTGCTTTGAATTGAACCGGCGTTTGCGTTGTGTCGTGTCCCAGAAGGAGTTGTTGCGTGCGTAATCAATTGGCTGATAGGTGCCATGTAACCGTAGGTTTGAGCTCATGAACGACATGTCCGCATCGTCCTCCGGTGCCAGCGAGCACCTGGAGATGCTTCGGTTGGAAACTCAGGGTGTGCTCCGTTATATGGCGGTGGAATTCAGTAGGCAACTCCAGTTTTCCGACAATGAACTGACGCAGACCCAGAGTCTGCTGAAAGATGCCATCGATACCCTGACCGAATGCTTCAGTGGTATCAACGAGCAACTGGCTCAGCATCCGGGCATCCGCTTGTCGCATCTTTCGGGACGCGAGGCGCAGAACAAAGGGGGAGACTCCTCTCCCCTGACGGCTGAACCGGAATACGCCGGTACCAGTGAGTTGGAACAGTTGCTCAACACGGCGGTCCGCACGCTACAGTTTCAGGACCTGACCAATCAGTTGATCGATCATGCGCTGCACCGCGTAACAGCGATGCGCGGGGTACTGGGTGAGATTCAGGCGGCCTCGGAAGCACAGAATTGGGCGAGCTTGGCCGAACTGTTGGAACACCTTCGGGAATCCATCGCGCGCCATGTCGCCATCATCGACGAACACAAGACCAATCCGGTATCTCAGGGCCACATGAGGACCGGAGAGATTGAGCTATTCTAGTTGTCGCAGACGACGCCGGACCGGTTTTTGACAGGAGCATTGGATCCATGAATAAGACGATACTTGCGGTGGACGATTCGGTTTCGATCCGCAAAATGGTCAACTTCACCCTAAAGAGTGCGGGCTTCGATGTCGTCGAAGCAGTCGACGGCCAGGACGGCTTGGAAAAGGCCAAGGGGGCTGCATTTGATTTGGTGCTGACCGACCAGAACATGCCGCGCATGGATGGTCTGACTCTGATCAAGTCACTGCGTGCGCTGCCCGAATACGCCAAAGTCCCCATTCTCATGCTGACCACGGAGTCGAGCGACGCCATGAAGGCGCAGGGCAAGGCAGTAGGGGCCACGGGCTGGATGGTGAAGCCGTTTGATCCCGAGAAGCTCATCCAAGTCGTGAGGAAGGTACTGGGGTAGACCTTGCTACCCCCGGCCGTTTGGATTTCCAGCTTGAAGGTTGTTTCCCATGAGCCTTGACCTCAGCGAGTTTTATCAGACCTTTTTCGAGGAAGCCCTTGAACATTTGGCCGAGATGGAGACCCTCCTGCTCGCGCTGAATCTCGATGAGCCCGACCTTGACCAGTTGAACGCCATCTTTCGCGCCGCGCACTCCATCAAAGGCGGTAGCGGAATGTTCGGCTTCTCGGAGATGACCGACGTCACGCACATCCTCGAGACTCTCCTCGACAGACTCAGAAAGTCCGAGCTGCGGCCCACCGAGAAGATGGTCGACGCCTTCCTGCAGGCTGCGGATATCCTCAAGAGTCAGATCGACAGCCGCCAGCGCGGCGCGGTACTGGAACAGGAGCAGGCGGATGCCATTTGCGCCGTGCTGAACCAATTGGCCAGCGACGAGCAGCTTCAACCCAGCGTAGAGGCCGAAAAACCGGAACCCGCTGTGGTAGTCGAAGAAGCTCCGGCTCAACCGACCGCGGCATATCCGGCGGAAGGCACGCCCTACCGTATTCAATTCAGCCGGGCTGGGACCTCCCTGGCGGAAGTGGCTTCCTATGATTGGCTGCTCGACAGTCTCAAGGATCTTGGTGCTCTCGAAGTGATCGAGGCTGGTGAGAAGCCGGACACCCCGGTCGTCTTGCGTCTCGTCAACCGCAAGGGCCAGGAGGATATCACGGAGGCTTTCTCTTTCTTTCTGCAACCGGAACAGTACACCATTGAATTGGAGGGCGCGACCAGGCCCGCCACATCAGAATTGCCGAAAGCGGCGCCTGCACCTGCTGCAAAAGAGCCCGCCAAACTGGAAGATGACGATGGCTTCGGTTTCTTCGGCGATGGGCCGGATGAGCCAGAACCTGCGACCAAGGCCCAACCTGCTGCGGCAGCGAAAGCGCCCGCGGACGACGGTTTCGGCTTTTTCGCAGAGGAACCACCCGAGGCGGCGCCTGTGGCTAAGAAAGCGCCTGCACCTGCCGCCAAGGCAGAACCAGCGCCTGCCGCGAAAGCAGCCCCCACGACGGAGAAAGCAGCGCCGGTCCCAGCACCCGCCAAGCCTGCTTCTGCCGTAGCGGCCACGCCTGTCGCTGCCGCCAAGCCGGCGGCGGTGGAGCCCAAACCCAGTACGGAGGCCAAGGCCGATCCGAAAACCGCCGCGGCGGCAGCACACTCCGATTCATCCATCCGCGTCAACGTGGAGAAGGTCGATCAGCTCATCAATCTGGTGGGCGAACTGGTCATCACCCAGGCCATGCTTGCGCAGACGGCATCCGAGTTGGACCCGGTCCAGCACGAGAACCTGCTCAATGGCGTTGCCTTGCTGGAACGCAATACCCGCGACCTGCAGGAAGCCGTCATGTCCATCCGCATGATGCCCATGAGCTTTGTATTCAGCCGGTTCCCGCGCATGGTGCGGGACCTGGCGTCGAAGCTGAAGAAGGAAGTGAACTTCAAGACCCAGGGCGAAGGCACAGAACTGGACAAGGGGCTGATCGAGAAGATTACCGATCCTTTGACGCATCTGGTCCGCAACAGCTTGGATCATGGGCTCGAAGGTCCCGATATCCGTGTCGCCAAGGGGAAAGATCCCAAGGGCAACCTGATCCTGCGCGCCTTCCATCAGGGGGGCAACGTGGTGATCGAGGTACAGGACGACGGCGCGGGGTTGAACCGCGAGAGGATTTTGAGCAAAGCGCGGGAGAAGGGCCTTCCGGTTTCCGACGCCATGAGCGACCAGGAAGTCTGGGGCCTGATCATGGCACCCGGCTTCTCAACCGCCGAGGTGGTTACCGACGTATCCGGCCGCGGAGTTGGCATGGATGTGGTGAAAAAGAACATTGAAGGCCTGGGCGGTCGCGTCGAAATCGAATCCTATACTGGCGCCGGCACCAAGATGACCATCCGGTTGCCGCTGACCTTGGCCATTCTGGATGGCCTGTCCATCGCCGTGGGCCGTGAGATATTCATCGTGCCCTTGACCAGCATCATCGAATCCCTGCAGCCCAGGATGGAAGACGTCAAGACCGTTGGCGGCGAAGGTTGGGTGGTGCATGTCCGGGGCGAATACCTGCCTCTGATCGTACTGCATCAGGTATTCAACGCGCCCACCCGGATCAGGCGGCCGGAAGACGGTACCCTGATGATCGTCGAGGCAGACGGCGTTCGCGTGGCCCTGTTGGTGGATGAATTGTTGGGGCAGCACCAGGTGGTGATCAAGAGCCTGGAGACCAATTACAAGAAGGTCGCCGGCGTTTCCGGCGCCACCATCATGGGTGACGGCAAGGTCGCCCTGATCTTGGACATCACGGGTCTGGTGCGCATGAGCAAGACCATGACCTTCTCCGATAAGCTGCTGATCCTGGATGAGGAAATGATCGATGCCAGCGTAGATGCGAGGCATGCCGACCATGATCAGGCACCGCAGCGCGCTTCCAAAGCTGTGCCCGAAGCGGCGGACGAGGAAGAACTGGAAGCCAAGGAAACCCTGCTACTGGAAAATGCCGTTCAGGCCCACACCCGTTGGAAGACGCGGCTGCGGGCCGCGCTGGATGGTGCAGGCGAGAAGCTGGATCCGGCGGTTGTCGGGCGCGACAACGCCTGCGATCTGGGTAAGTGGATTCACGGCGAGGGCGGCGACCAGTATTCCGACATGAGTGCCTTTGGCGAGTTGAAGACGGCGCACGCCAAGTTCCACCGTTGCGCGGCGGAGGTCGTCAGGAGGAACGAGGTAGGCGACAAGAAGGCTGCTGAGAAGTTGCTCGGGCCGGATGGCGAGTTCGCGGCTGCTTCCAGCGTCACCATTCGGGCGATCAAGCGCCTGGAAAAAGAATTGCACGTGAAGCACGCACGGAACATGCACGCCAGTGCCTGAGCCGGGTGCGTGTCAGCCACACGACACACAAAATAAGACAGGGGTTCATATGCAAGACACGCTAGAGGCAACGGCGGCCGGGACGACCGCACGGGAATATCTCACCTTCACCCTCGGCGACGAGGAGTACGGCATCGATATCCTGAAGGTACAGGAACTGCGCGGTTACGACACCGTGACCAAGATCGCCAACGCGCCCCCCTTCATCAAGGGGGTGATCAATCTGCGCGGCGCGATTGTTCCCATCATCGACATGCGCATCAAGTTCAGTTTGCCGAACGTGGCGTACAACCAGTTCACCGTGGTCATCGTTCTCAGCATTTTGGGGCGGGTCATCGGGATGGTGGTCGATGGTGTTTCCGACGTGGTTTCGCTTTCTGATGAACAGATCCGTCAGACGCCGGAGTTCGGGTCAAGGCTCGATACCAAGTACATTTCCGGCCTGGGTACCCTGGATGAGCGCATGATCATCCTGGTGGAAATCGAAAAGCTGATGTCGTCCGATGACATGGCGCTCATCGAAGTCGGTATGCACTGAGCGCAAGCGTGAGTCATAGGCCGCGTCTGGATTGTCAGGTGCGGCTTCGCCGGGAATGGCGAGTCCGATCGAACAATAAGCAGGAAAGGACGCCGGCGGCCTTGCGCCAGGCCCGCTGTCCCACCTTCCAAAAAACTAAAAGCCTCTGCGGCCTGCTGTCTGGCTTAGCAGTTCAGGGCCTTGCGTCTGGGGGCTTATGAGGAATGCCGAATGCAGGCCGGGCTCCTGCGCCGCCTTCTGCCGTTTCAATGGGACCGAACTGACATGAAAAACGTAACCATCAAACACCGTCTCATCGTGGTAATCGCCCTGCTGTCCGCCATGCTGGCGGGCTTTGGCTGGAGCGGGCTACGCGGCATGGAGCGCAGCGCTGACGGATTGAAGGAGGTCATGGACGACAGCATGACCCATCTGATGAACCTCAAGGTGGTGGCGGACATGTACGCGGTGAACATCGTCGATACCGCCCACAAGACCCGCAACGGCAATCTCACCTGGTCGCAGGGGCTGCGCAATGTTGAAGAGGCACAGACAAAGATTCGTCAGACGTGGGAACAGTTTACCGCGATTGCCAAAAGCTCCGGTACCGAGGATGAAAGGCAATCCTTGATGCGGATTGAACCCTTGATGGCGACCGCGGACCGGGCCATCGAGCGGCTCAAGGGACTCATGGAAAAGCAGGATCAGGCTGGTATCGCGGCCTTTACTATCAATGAGCTATATTCGAAGATCGACCCCATCTCGGATGAGGTGTCTAAGCTCGTGCAGGCCCAATTCGATGATGCCAAGGGTCAACTGGGCACGATTCAGCAGGATGTGGCCGAGGCTCGCAGTTTGACGGTTACACTGATCCCGCTCGGCGTGCTGGCGGCCATCGTCATGGGCTATTTCCTGATGCGCGCCGTCAATGTGCCCGTCGATGCCGCCTATGGCTATTTCGCGCGCATGGCCAAGGGCGAACTCGACCTGAACATCGAAATTGAGCGTAATGACGAGATCGCCAAGATCCTGCAGGCCGCCAAGGACATGCAGGTCAAGCTGAACTCGGACATGGATGCAATGCGCGCGGAGTCGCTGCGTTTTGAGCGCATCGCCGTCGCCATGGAGCAGGCTTCAAACAACATAATGATTGCCGACGAGAACCGGGTGGTGATCTACATGAACAAGGCGATGCGCGACACCCTGCGCGGCGTTGCTCAGGTGTTCCGCACCCGTTTCCCCAACTTCGACCCGGAAAAACTGGTCGGGCAGAGCATTGATCAATTCCATAAACAGCCGCAGCACCAGCAGACCATGCTCAAAGTGATGCGTGAACCCGCCACCGTTGTTACAGAGATCGGCGGCCGCACGTTCCGGATCATTGCCAGTCCCGTAAGAAATGCGTCTGGCGAGCATCTGGGCAGCGTGGCCGAATGGGCCGACCTCACCGAAGAACTTGCCCAGCGCAACAGGGAACAGCGCCTGCTGGCGGAGAACACCCGCATACGTGAGGGCCTGGACAATGTCTCCACCTCGGTGATGATTGCGGACAACGACAACACCATCGTCTATGTCAACCAAGCCATGGTGTCCATGTTGGCCCAGTTCGAAGATGCGTTCCGCAATGAGATTCCCGGGTTCAATGCCAGGACGTTAGTGGGCACCAAGACCGATCAGTTCATCAAGCCAAAGGGCGGCGGCACCGGGGCCAAGGAGCCTCCCAAGAAGGTCCTCGACTCCTTGAATCAGACTTTCAGAGCACCGTTCAAGGTGGCCGGACGCAACTTTCTCATGATCGTCAATCCGGTGCTCAGCGAGAGCGGTGAACGCATCGGTTCCGTTATGGAGTGGATCGACCGCACCGCTGAAATCGCCGCCGAGAAAGCGGTGGCGCGCATCGTCAATGAGGCCGCAGTGGGTAATTTGGGTGACCGCATCGATACCCAGTCCATGCCGCAAGGCTTCCTGCGCGACACCGGAGAAGGCTTGAACAAGGTGCTGGATGCCGTAGTCCGGCCATTGGAAGAACTGGCCCGGGTGCTGGAGGGGCTGGCTCAGGGAGATCTGACCCAGCGTATCAACGCCGACTATCAGGGTATGTTCGCCCGCCTGCGTGATGACGTGAATGTATCCCTGGACAACTTGGCCGACAGCATGACCAGCATTCTCGAGGCCACCGACGCCATCAACACGGCGTCCAAGGAAATCGCCTCGGGCAACTCCGACCTGTCGCACCGGACCGAGCAGCAGGCCTCGAGTCTGGAGGAAACCGCCTCCAGCATGGAAGAACTTTCATCCACGGTGAAGCAGAATGCCGACAATGCCCGCCAGGCCAACCAGATGGCCATGGCCGCGTCGGAAGTGGCCATGCGCGGTGGCAGCGTGGTGGAGCAGGTGGTGGGGACCATGGACGCCATCAACGAAAGTTCCCGCAAGATCGTGGATATCATCAGCGTCATCGATGGCATCGCCTTCCAGACCAACATTCTGGCTTTGAATGCAGCCGTGGAGGCGGCACGAGCCGGTGAGCAAGGCCGCGGCTTCGCGGTGGTGGCGGGTGAAGTGCGCAACTTGGCGCAGCGCTCAGCGGCGGCGGCGAAGGAGATCAAGGCCCTGATCGGCGATTCGGTGGAGAAGGTGGAAGGCGGTGCCAAACTGGTGTCGGAAGCGGGACAGACCATGCACGAGATCGTGGCTTCGGTGAAGCGGGTGACCGACATCATGTCGGAGATCGCGACGGCGTCACTGGAACAAAGCAGCGGCATCGAGCAGGTGAACCAGGCCATCGTGAGCATGGACGAAGGCACTCAGCAAAATGCGGCGCTGGTGGAGCAGGCGGCGGCAGCAGCCGAATCCTTGGAGCAGCAGGCGGTCACCCTGGCCGACTCCGCGGCCCGCTTTAGGGTCAACCGGGAATTTGGACGCCGTGTTTCCGCGAGGAATCTTCCCGCCCCGGCTCCAAAGTCCGTGGTTAAGGCGGCGCCCGCCGCTGCGCGGACGGTCTCCAAGGCGCCGCCCAAGGTGGCCGAGGACGACTGGACGGAATTCTAGTCCTGGGAGCGAACGCCGCCCCAGGGCGGCGTCTTGCCCAGAGCGCGATCGGTCGTGGAATTGCCCCCAGTATTGTCGGGCTTTTGCGAATCAGAAAAACGATGTAGCGGCCTCTTATGGCGCGTTTCCTGCGAGAGAGGCGTCAATCGCCCGGCGCGGAGCGCGAAGCGCGAAGGCGGAGTGGGTTTCCCAGCGGTGCTACGACAGTGCGAAGAACATGGCGACGGAAAAGAGAGAATTCCCGTTTACTCAGGCTGACTTTGAGACGATACGCAAGTTGTTGTACGACCATTGCGGCATCGCACTCAACGACAGAAAGCAGGATATGGTTTACAGCCGGCTTACCCGCCGGCTGAGGCTTACGGGAACCAAGAGCTTTCGGGAATATCTCGATCACCTCGAAGTCGGTCATGGCGAAGAATGGGAGGCCTTCGTCAATGCCTTGACCACCAACCTGACCTCCTTTTTTCGGGAGCCTCATCACTTTCCGATTCTGGCCGAACACATCCTGGGTGTCAGCCGCAGGCCTGTGCGCATCTGGTGTTCAGCCTCCTCCACCGGGGAAGAGCCGTATACCATCGCCATGACCGTGATCGACGCCTTTGACAGCTATCGCCCGCCGGTGGAGATCGTGGCTACGGATATCGACACCAACGTGCTGGACAAGGCGCGAGCGGGTGTATACCCGTTGGACCGGTTGGAAAAACTGCCCGATGGAGCGGCCAAACGCTTCTTCCTGAAAGGCAAGGGTCCCCATGAGGGGTTTGCCAGGGTGCGTCCCGAGTTGCAAAGCCTGATCACCTTCAAGCGTCTCAATTTGCTGGATAACAGCTGGCCGATCAGTGGACCGTTCGACGCTATTTTCTGCCGCAATGTGATGATCTATTTCGACAAGGCCACGCAGCGCAAGATACTGGAGCGCTTCGTTCCGCTGATGACGCCGGACGCACTGTTGTTCGCGGGCCATTCCGAGAGCCTGCACCATGTTTCCGATCTGTTTCGCCTGCAGGGAAAGACCGTCTACGGGCTGGCGAAGGCCACCGCTCCGCTGGAGACCAGCCGCTGAACTGGAGCCCTGCCATGACCGACTTTTCCGAAGACGCGCTGGCTCCCAATCTCTATTTTGACCGTAACTTCAATATCGACGCGGTCAAGATACTGCCGGGCGAGTACTACGCCACTACGCGACCGATGCTGGTGGTGACCGTATTGGGTTCCTGCGTATCGGCCTGCGTGCGTGACCGTGTCAACGGCATCGGTGGCATGAACCATTTCATGCTGCCTCGCGCCAACGAGATCGGCGAGCCCATCAACGCCTCGGCCCGGTACGGCACCTATGCGATGGAACTGCTCATCAACCAGGTGCTGAAATTGGGCGGACGCCGGCAGAACCTGGAGGCCAAGGTATTCGGCGGCGGCAGCGTGCTGCGCGGCTTTTCGGTTTCCAATGTGGGCGAGCGCAACGCGCATTTCGTGCGCATGTACCTGCATGCTGAAGATATCCCCATCGTGGCCGAAGACCTCCTGGATATATATCCCCGCAAAGTCTACTTTTTTCCTGAGTCCGGGCGCGTATTGATCAAGCGCCTGCGCGCCTTGCACAACGATACGATCATGCGGCGCGAGCAGGAATACAGCATCCGCCTGGCCGCGGAGAAGGTGGCCGGCGACGTGGATCTGTTTTGAAGCGGGGCGGCTACAGGCCTGACAACGGCGATCCGCCGTAACCATTAGAAACATTAACGAGGTTGCCATGCGCGTAAATCTTCCAGTGACCAACAAGGAATACGTGCTGCCCGATGACTGCATGATCGTGTCGAACACCGATCTGAAGGGAAGGATCACCTATTGCAATGCGGATTTCATCGAAGCCAGCGGTTTTACCGAGGACGAACTGATCGGGCAACCCCATAACCTGGTGCGTCACCCGGACATGCCGTCGGCGGCCTTCGCCGACCTATGGAGCACCTTGCAGAGCGGCAAGCCCTGGACCGGCATCGTCAAGAATCGGCGCAAGGACGGCGGTCATTACTGGGTGGTGGCCAATGCCACGCCTCTGTATGAAGGCGGCAAGTGCATCGGCTACATGTCCATGCGCAACAAGGCGACCCGCGAGCAAATTGCTTTCGCGGAGAATCTTTACCGCGATATGCGCGAGGGCGTTTGCCGTCTTGGACTGAAGGAAGGGGAACTCCTGGCACCCGACCTCACCAGTCGCTTCCGCCGCTGGGCTGGAAATCTGAGCATCCGCAACCGCATCGCTGGGATGATCGGCCTGTTCGGTCTGTTGTTTGCCATGATGGCGGTGGTTGACTCCACGATGCTGTCCAAGTCACGCGACCTGATCCGGTCTAACTCGGAACTGTCGACCTTGCTGTTCGAGGTCATTGATTCGGTCAGGGAGGCCCAGGGTTCGGTTGGGCGGCAATTCATGGACCTGGATGAAGCTCTTGGTGGTTCATTGGCCCCCAGGGAACGAGACGCCGCGCTCGATCGTCTGGACCAGCAGGGACGGGCGATTTTGTCCAACCTGGATAAGGCGCGACGGGCGATGCTATCGAGCGAAATTTCCGTCGTGCCGTTGGATTCGGTGATGGGAGCTTACAGGGACCTGCAGACGAACGCGCGTGCGGCGCTGTTGGCTCGCGACAATCCGCGCCCCGAGGCTTGGAAAGACTCGGATGTGCACTTACACCAAGCGATCCGGGAATTGCTGGCGCGCATGGACACCCTGAGCGAGGTGACCCGCAGACAGGCCGAGGTGAGCTTAGGATTTCCCAATGCCCATACGGCAGAAGTGATGCACGACCTGCTGTGGATGGCCTTGCTAAGCCTGGGCGTCGCCGTGACTCTCGGCTTTGGTTGGGGTGCCTGGATATTGCGGGGCATCATGCGGCCACTTCAGTACGCGATGGCCGAGTTTACCGAACTGACTCACGGCAACCTGGGCCGCAAGATTGATGTGACGCACCACAACGAAATCGGCACGCTGCTTGAAGGCGTGAAGTCGCTGCAGATTCGGCTCGGATTTGAGGAGGCCGAAAAGGTGAAGTTCAGAAACGGCGCGGTGCGTGTTCAGATCGGCCTGGATAACGTCGGCGCCAACGTCATGATTGCCGACAATGATCACAAGATCATCTACCTCAACCATGCGTTGAAAGGGCTATTGTCGCGCTGCCAGGAAGACATCGGGCGCAGCGTCGCTGGCTTCGACCCGCTCAACTTGGTCGGTACCCATATCGGGCAGTTCCACGGCAATCTCCAAGATCAGTCGCATAGGCTCGAGAATCTCCACGGCAGTCACCGATCCGTGCTCCGTTTCGGTCGCCACACGTTCGTGGAGACTTTGACGCCGGTCATCAACAAGAGCGGACAGCGCATCGGCACGGTCGCTGAATGGCTCGATCGCACCGACGAGATTGCGGCGGAACAGGAGGTCGGGCGGCTTGTGCAGGAGGCGATCGCTGGCAACCTGTCGGAACGGGCCAATCTGGACATGTTGCCCGATGGATTTCATCGCGATACGGGCGTTGGCGTCAACCGGTTGCTGGACGCCGTGATCGGGCCATTGACCATGGCGGCGGACTGTCTGGAACGCATCGCCCGCGGCGACATACCCGCGAAGATTACTGAGACCTATCATGGCGACTTCAACTCCATCAAGAACAACCTCAACCTGGCCATCGACAACATCAATGCCTTGGTGGCCGACACGCAGGTGCTCTCCAGGGCCGGCGTCGAAGGCAAGTTGGCCGTTCGAGCGGATGCAGGGAATCACAATGGAGACTACCGCAAGATCGTGCAGGGCGTGAATGACACCTTGGACGCCATTGTCGGGCCAGTGGAGGAAGTCGTGCGCGTGATGGGCGCACTTTCGCGTGGTGATTTGACGGAAAAGATCACGGCCGAGTATCAGGGAACTTTTGCTCAATTGCGCGATGACGTGAATCGCACGGTGGACAATCTGGCTAGCAGCGTTCTGTCCATTCGAGACGCGACCGATGCCATCAACACGGCGTCCAAGGAAATCGCCAGCGGCAATTCAGACCTCTCGAACCGGACCGAGCAGCAGGCTTCCAGCCTGGAGGAAACGGCGTCCAGCATGGAAGAGTTGTCGTCCACAGTGAAGCAGAACGCAGACAATGCCCGTCAGGCCAACCAGATGGCCTTGGCCGCGTCTGACGTCGCGGCCAAGGGCGGCGATGTGGTGCAGCAAGTGGTAGGCACCATGCACGCCATCAACGAGAGTTCCAAAAAGATCGTCGACATCATCAGTGTCATCGACGGCATCGCCTTCCAGACCAACATCCTGGCACTCAACGCGGCGGTCGAGGCGGCACGCGCGGGTGAGCAGGGGCGGGGTTTTGCCGTGGTGGCTGGCGAGGTACGCAGCTTGGCGCAGCGCTCAGCCTCTGCGGCCAAGGAAATCAAGGGCCTGATCGGCGATTCCGTGGAGAAGGTGGAAAACGGCGCCAGACTGGTAAGCGAGGCCGGCCGCACCATGGACGAAATTGTAGCTTCGGTTCGTCGCGTTACCGACATCATGTCCGAGATCGCGGCGGCCTCGGTGGAGCAGAGCAGCGGCATCGAACAGGTCAACCACGCCATAGTCAGTATGGACGAGGCAACCCAGCAGAACGCCGCCTTGGTGGAGCAAGCCGCTGCCGCCGCTGAGTCTTTGGAAGAGCAGGCAAGCAATCTGTCCACCACGGTTGCGCTGTTCAAGATCGCTCAGGATGGCGCGCGGCTATTAGCAGCAATGCCGCGAAGGCCTGTTCTGCCTGCGGCCAGGCCCGCGAGCCAGGCTAGGGCGGCGGTCAACAATGCACACCCGCCGGCGACGCTTCCCGGTAGTGAGGATTGGACCGAATTTTGACAGTCCCTTTCCAAGAGAGGCAGTTAATGACCATTAAAGTGCTGATCGTCGACGACTCCGCATTGATCCGGAGCCTGTTGACTCAGGTCATCAACAGTCAGCGCGACATGGAGGCGGTGGGCGCTGCGCCCGACCCTTATGCCGCGCGCGAGATGATCAAGGCCTTGAATCCCGATGTGCTGACCCTGGACGTGGAAATGCCAAGGATGGACGGCCTGGATTTTCTCGAGCGCCTCATGCGTCTTCGCCCCATGCCGGTATTGATGTTCTCCTCGCTGACGGAGTCGGGAACCGAGATCACCCTGCGGGCCCTGGAATTGGGCGCCGTCGACTTCATTGCCAAGCCCAAACTCGACATCGCGCGCACCATTGAATCCTACAGCGACGAAATTGCGGAGAAGATCCGCATGGTCGCCAGGGCACGCATCAGAAGGCATCTTCCCGGCACGGAGGCCGCTCCGCGTCCACGCCAGGTCGCCTCGCTGGGCTCCTTGGGCACGACGGAGAAGGTGGTGCTAATCGGGTCTTCAACGGGCGGTACCGAGGCCGTTAAAGACCTGCTGGTTCAGCTTCCGCCGGATTTTCCTGGAGTCCTGATTACCCAGCATATGCCCGAAACCTTTACCAAGAGCTTCGCCGACCGGCTGAACCGCGTTTGCCCCAAACTCACCGTGGTCGAAGCGCGTGGTGGTGAGCGTGTGCTGCCCGGTCATGTGTTCATCGCACCGGGCCATTCCCATCTTTTGCTGAAACGCAGCGGAGCCAACTATGTGACGGAACTGAGTCAGGACGCCCCGGTCAACCGCCACCGGCCATCGGTGGATGTCCTGTTTCATTCTGCGGCCAAGACGGCCGGGGTTAACGCAATCGGCGTGATACTGACCGGCATGGGCCGCGACGGCGCGGACGGCATGCTCGATATGAAGCGCTGCGGCGCTCATACCTTTGCCCAGGACGAGGCCTCCTGCGTGGTATATGGCATGCCCCGGGCGGCGGTGGAAGCAGGCGGGGTGGACGAAGTGGTTTCTTTGCCCGAGATGGGTGAAAAACTGGTGTCTTATCTGGTCTCCACCGGAAAGGTCGGCCACCGGGTGTAAGCCGCGCAGCGCCCGGCTTGCCTTGCAGGATGAGGAATTTGGACCATACTTCAAGCCAGCCAGAACGCGCCAGCCGCAGGTTGTTCAAGCCCCGCAGACATCTCTTGCAGTCTCCGCCAATAACGCCAAGATAAAGACAGTTCAGGACTTTTAGGAGATCACCGCAATGCCCGATCCAAACATGCGAATTCTCGTGGTTGATGATTTCTCCACCATGAGAAGAATCGTCAAATCGATAGTCAAGCAGCTTGGCTTCAACAATGTCGATGAAGCAGAGGATGGAAAGCAGGCGCTGGAAATGCTGAAAGGGGGTAAGTACGGCTTCGTGGTCAGCGACTGGAACATGCCGAATATGACCGGCATCGACTTGCTCCGCGCCATTCGCGCCGATCCGGACTTGAAGGACACGCCCGTACTCATGGTAACGGCCGAAACGGAGAAGCAGATCGTGGTGGACGCCATCCAGGCCGGAGTGAACAACTACATCGTGAAGCCTTTCACGCCTCAAGTGTTCGAAGAAAAGATGAACAAGATTTTCGAGAAACTGGGCAAGTAGCTTGATCGCCGGTATGCACGCCCAGAATTACTTCATTGCCCATTAAAGCCGCGAGGAATTGACGTGGTGGATCATTTCAAGGAACTCCGGGACTTCTTCGATCATCGCTTCGAGGCTTCGGATGATCCGCGCCTGCTCTTGCTGAACGATATGATGGTTTTCATGGAAGCCATCGCCAATGGCAAGTTCGAGCAGGCCGACGAGGCGGTACAACGCATCACCAAGGCCCAAGGCAAAGGTGACCTCTACCTTCAGGTCGGGCGCGTCACACGTATCCTGCACGATTCCATTCGCGGCTTTCAAGACGCCATCGATCCGAAGATCAAGGACATGGCGACGGGGGATATGCCCTCGGCAGTGGACAAGCTGCAACTGATCATTGCAAGTACCGAAGACGCCGCCAACAAGACCATCGAGATCGTCGACAAGTATCTTGACCGCATGGATGCCCTGGACAAGCACATCAAAAGTCTGGACCCTTCCTCCGATGCTGCACAGTACCTGTGGCAATTCCGTGACGAGTTGGAAGCGGATCTGTCTACCGTACTGATGGCGCAGTCGTTCCAGGACCTGACCGGGCAGACCATCAAAAAGGTGATCCGTCTGGTGAGTGAACTTGAGGGTGAGTTGGTAAAGATGGTTGCGACCTTCGGCGTCAAAGCCGACGGGGCATCGGGTGGGGCGCCTGCCGCGGATGTTCAGGACCAGGTTTCCCAGGCGGATGTCGACGACCTGCTGAAGGAGTTCGGTTTCTGACCTGTGGCTCCAGCCGCCCTCGCGGCAAGGGGAGCTGGCGGCACATCAGGAGCCGCGCTTCATCATCCAGGCGGGGCTCTGTACGCCAGCCTGCGGTCGTGACAAACTTCATCGCAACTGCCGTTGACGGCGCCGGACAGACTTAGCAGCCTGCCGGCCGGCGTTTTCGCATGCCGCCGACGGCCGCGCAATCGTACCGAGGATCCAGTATGGCGGAGAAAGAAAAGCTCGATCTTGGTGAGGAAAAGGCCAAGTCGTCTTCCAAAGGCCTGATATTCATCATTATCGGGGCGGTGCTGGTAACCCTGCTGGCGGTTTTCGCCGCACTTTATTTCCTCGGGATTTTCCCTCCCAAGGACAAAGGCGGAGAGCATGGCAAAGCGGCCGAGACGCACGAACCGGTGCAGGAAAAGCCGGTAATTTACATGGCTCTGACGCCGCCATTCGCCGCCAATTTCAAGAACAACCCGGAGGCGCGCCTGGTTCAGATCGAAATCAGCCTGGCCAGCAGCGACCAGAAGATCCTCGATGCCGTAACCCTGCACATGCCCATGGTGAGGAACAACATCCTCATGGTGCTGGGTGGGGACGATCCTGCCGTTCTCAAGACGCCGGAGGGCAAGGCGGCGCTGCGCGCCAAGATTAAGGAGGAAATCAAGAAGATTCTGGTTGAACAGACCGAATTCAAGGAAGGCGTGGACGAAGTGTATTTCACCGGTTTCGTCATGCAGTAGCCATGGCCGTCCAGGATCTGCTCTCCCAGGAGGAAATTGACGCACTGCTGCATGGGGTGGATGGCGGCCAGGTCGACACGGAGCCGGTTCCGTCCCCTCACGATGGTCAGGCCAGATCCTACGACTTCGCCAGCCAGGACCGTATCGTGCGTGGGCGCATGCCCACGCTGGAGATGATCAACGACCGCTTCATCCGTCATTTCCGTGTCAGTTTGTTCAACTTGTTGCGCCGCTCAGCAGAGATCACCGTTGCCGGAGTCCAGATCCTCAAGTTCTCGGAGTACGTGCATAGCCTGTTCGTACCTACCAACCTGAATGTCATCCGCATTCAGCCCCTGCGCGGCAGGGCGCTGATGGTGCTGGACCCCAATCTCGTGTTTACCGCGGTGGACAATTTCTTCGGCGGCACCGGCCAGTACTACAACAAAGTGGAGGGAAGGGAGTTCACTCCGACCGAGATGCGCGTGATCCGCATCATCCTGGACGCGGTGTTCCGCGACATGAAGGAAGCCTGGGCGCCGGTGCTGACGGTGGACTTCGAATACATCAACTCGGAAGTGAACCCGCAGTTCGCCAATATCGTGAGTCCGGCGGAAGTAGTGGTCGTGTCCACTATCCATATCGAGTTGGAGGGCGGTGGGGGCGACCTGCACGTCACCATTCCCTATTCCATGATCGAACCTATCCGGGATCTGCTGGATGCCGGTATCCAGAGCGACCGCGGCCAGGCGGATGACCGTTGGCGCAGCGCCTTGCGCAACGAGATGATGGATGTGGAGGTGGAACTCTATAGTGCCCTGGTGGAAAAGACGCTGTCGCTCCACGACATACTCAAGATGAAGCCCGGGGATGTGATCCCTGTGGATATCCCGGAGCAGGTGGTTGTCATGATTGAGGATGTCCCCGTGTTCAAAGGCAAGTTCGGCGTCTTCAACTCCAACTACGCCGTCAAGCTGCTGAGCAGGTCGCAGCGAATGGCTGAAGCCGAGGAACCGCAGGACATATTGGCAAAGATTGGATGATGGAGCCTTAAGGCCGTGAGCGAAAATGACGTAAGCAGTGCCGAAGACGAGGACTTGTCGGCTGACTGGGCCGCTGCCTTCCAGGAGGCGGGAAAGTCCATACCCAGCGAGGAAAAAGCCCCGGAACCGGCGACCTTCGGTAATCTGAGCGAGAAGGCTGCGCCCCCGGATGCGAAGCGTGAAGATATCAACCTGGACGTCATCCTGGATGTGCCGGTCACCATTTCCATGGAAATCGGCCGGACCCGTATCAACATCCGCAACCTGTTGCAGCTGACGCAAGGCTCGGTGGTGGAACTGGATCGCTTGGCCGGGGAACCCATGGACGTACTAGTCAACGGTACGCTGATCGCGCACGGCGAGGTGGTGGTGGTGAATGACAAGTTCGGGATACGCCTGACCGATGTGCTGAGTCCGGCGGAGCGCGTGCGGAAGCTGAAATGATCAGAGGGACCGCTCTGACGATCCTGGGATTGTGGCTTCCCGGATGTGTGCTGGCGGGAGATGTGCCCCTGCGCTCAGAGCCGCGCGTCGATCTATTGCAATGGACCCTAGCATTCGGCGCAGTTCTGCTGGCCTTGTTCGTCTTTGCCTTGGCGCTGCGCCGCCTGGGCCAGTTTTCGCGGCTCGAACCCGGCAGCTTCAAGGTGCTGGCGGCCTTGTCCCTTGGCTCGCGGGAAAGGGTCGTGCTGGTGCAGGCCGGGGCGAAGCAACTGGTCTTGGGGGTTGCGCCGGGACGCGTGCAGACTCTGTGCGTTCTGGAAGGAGAAGAAGCCATCCGGCTGAGTGGGGACGTCGCTCAGCAGGAACCCTTCGTACGACATTTCAAGCATCTGATGTCAGGCCGGGACTCATGAACTGGAATCGCCTCGCTCTCGCCGCAGTGGCGTGCGTGCTCATGACGAGCGCATGCGGGGACGTCCTGGCAGAGCCCGCGACCCTGGAAGCCTTCACTATCACTCCCGACGGCAAAGGGGGGCAAAGCTACTCGGTGAAGATCCAGATTCTGGCCTTGATGACGGCGCTCACCGTACTGCCTTCGATCCTCCTGAGCATGACGTCGTTCACTCGGATCATGATAGTCCTGGCCATTCTGCGCCAGGCCCTGGGCACGGCACAGACGCCCAACAATCAGGTTTTGCTCGGGCTTTCCCTGTTTCTCACCCTGTTCATCATGGCGCCTGTGCTGGAGAAGGTGAACGAGCAGGCGGTGCAGCCTTATCTCAAAGAGGAGATTGCCGATTCCGCGGCGCTGGAGCGGGCGGTGTTGCCCTTCCGGGAATTCATGCTGCGGCAAACGCGGGAAACCGACTTGGAGTTGTTCGTGCGTATCTCCGGTAGGGCCGCCATCGCCTCGCCCGAGGAGACGCCGCTGACCCTTTTGGCTCCGGCCTTCATGATCAGTGAGTTGAAGACCGCCTTCCAGATGGGTTTCCTATTGTTCCTTCCGTTCCTGATCATCGACCTGGTGGTTGCCACCATCCTCATGTCCATGGGTATGATGATGCTTTCGCCCATGGTGATCTCCCTGCCTTTCAAGCTGATGCTGTTCGTGCTGGTGGACGGCTGGGCTCTCGTGGTTGAGACGCTGGCGGCGAGCTTTTTCGCCGAGTAGCCCAGCATGACTCCGGATACCATCATCGATTTGGGGCGCCAGGCGATGCTGGTGATCGTGCAGCTGACCGCCCCCATTCTGCTGTCCACTTTGGCCGTGGGCCTGCTCATCGCCATGTTCCAGGCGGCGACACAGATCAATGAAATGACGCTGACCTTCGTGCCCAAGCTGATCATCATGGCGCTGATCATGCTGTTCGCCGGTTCGTGGATGCTGCGTCTTCTGGTCGACTATACCGAAGGCCTGGTGCGCAGCATCCCCAGCCTTCTAGGCTAGGTGGCCGCAAATGCGATTCAGCGAATCGGAAATCTTGGCGATGGTGGGGGGCTTTCTCTGGCCGTTTCTGCGCATCGGCGCGCTTTTTCTGGCCATTCCCATCTTTTCCAGCCACAACGTGCCGATGCGCATGCGCACCCTGATCGCCCTGGGCGTCACGGTCGTGGTCATGCCTACCCTGCCGCCGATGCCCGGCATCGACATCTTCAGCCTGTCCGGATTCATGGTAGGCATTCAGCAGGTCCTGATCGGTGCGCTGTTCGGCATGATCCTGAACCTGGTGTTCGCGGCGGTCATTTTCGGAGGCCAGAGCGTGGCCTATAGCATGGGCCTCGGCTTCGCGTCCATGATCGACCCCTCCAGCGGCGTGCAGGTGCCGGTGATTTCGCAGTTCTATCTGGTTCTGGCGACCCTGCTGTTTCTGCAGATGGATGGCCATCTGGTCGCCATCCAACTCATCGCCGAGAGTTTTCGCGGCATTCCCATAGGAACCGAAGGCCTCACCAAGGAGCAGGTGTGGGGAACCTTGCGCTGGAGCAGCCGCTTCTTCGCCGCCGGTACCCTCATGTCCCTGCCCATCATCACGGCCCTGCTGCTGATCAACCTGGGTTTTGGCATCGCCAGCCGTTCGGCACCCCAGCTCAACATCTTTTCGGTCGGCTTTCCGGTCAGTCTGCTCGTCGGCCTGCTGCTGATCTGGATCGGGCTGCCGGGGGTGATGAACCTGTTCGCCGAATTCCTCGACGAGGGATTCCTCATCATCCGCAACCTCCAGCCATGAGGAAGACCGGACATGGCTGAAGACCAGGAGGAACGCACTGAAGAACCCACCGCAAAACGTCTCAGCGAGGCGCGGGAGAAGGGCCAGATCCCTCGTTCACGGGAGCTCAACACCCTGGTCTTGTTGCTTACCGGATCAGTGGTGATTTATTTCTTCGGCGACCTGTTGATGAAGAACCTGTGGTCCTTGATGGAGGCGGATTTTCGCCTGACCCGCCACGATCTGTTCGAAGATCGAGCCATCATCGAGCACCTGGTGCAGGATTTCTGGATAGCGGTGAAACTGATTGCCCCGTTCCTGCTGCTCATGGCGCTGGTGGCGCTGGCTTCGCCCATGTCCCTGGGCGGATGGAATTTCAGCCATGAGGCCTACGCCCCGAAGTGGGAGAAGCTGAATCCGCTGACGGGCTTGAAGCGCATGGTCTCGCCGCAGGCGCTGAACGAACTGGTCAAGTCACTGCTCAAGTTTGTACTGATCGGTGGGGTTACTGCCTTGCTGTTCATGCATTATTTCGACGATTTTTTGAGTCTCAACCGGCAATCCCTGGAGCCGGCCTCGCGCCGCGCGGGCGAACTGATCGTCAAGTGCCTCCTTTATTTGTGCGCGTCGCTGGTGCTGATTGCGGCAATCGACGTGCCGTTTCAACTCTGGAGCTACACGCGCCAGTTGCGCATGACCCGGCAGGAGGTCAGGGATGAAATGCGCGATATCGAAGGCAAGCCGGAAGTGAAGGGCAAGATCCGCAGCCTGCAGATGGAATATGCGCGGCGGCGGATGATGGAGGAGGTGCCAAAAGCGGACGTGGTGGTCACCAACCCGACCCACTTCGCCGTCGCCCTCAAGTACGACCAGAGTGCGATGGGCGCACCCACCGTCGTGGCCAAGGGTACCGATCTGATTGCTGCGCAGATGCGTTCCATTGCCCAGGAGGCTGGAGTTCCCCTGCTGGCTGCGCCTCCTCTGGCTCGCGCCCTCTACTATTCCACGGAACTGGAGCGTGAGATTCCGGCGGGTCTCTATCTGGTGGTGGCTCAGGTCTTGGCCTATGTTTACCAGTTGAGGGCCGCCCGGCAGTTCGGCGGGGATACACCGGCGCCGCCCGCCGACTTGCGCGTGCCGGACGAGTTCAAACAGGGGCCGGAAGCCTGAAGACGGGCTTCGCGCGGCAAACAATCCCCATTAACGCGAAACTCATATGGCGACGATCAGCGTCCTGAGCAGACTGAGGGGAGTGACCGGGCTGGGGCTGGGTGCGCCACTCGTGGTGCTGCTCATGATGGCGATGCTGGTGCTGCCGCTGCCAGCATTCCTGCTCGACCTGCTGTTCACCTTCAATATCGCGCTTTCCCTCCTGATCCTGCTGGTGGTGTTGTATACCCTGCGGCCGCTGGACTTCGCGGTGTTTCCTACCGTGCTTTTGGTGGCCACCCTGTTGCGCTTGAGCCTCAACGTGGCCTCGGCGCGCGTGGTTTTGATGGAAGGCCACAAGGGGCCGGACGCCGCTGGCAAGGTGATCGAGGCCTTTGGCGAGTTCGTCATCGGCGGCAACTACACCGTCGGTATCGTCGTCTTCATCATCCTAGTGGTGATCAATTTCGTGGTAGTCACCAAGGGCGCGGGGCGCGTGTCCGAAGTGAGCGCGCGCTTCACCTTGGATGCCATGCCGGGCAAGCAGATGGCCATCGACGCCGACCTCAACGCCGGCCTGATCAACCAGGACGAAGCGCGCGCGCGGCGCATCGAAGTCACCAGCGAGGCGGATTTCTACGGCTCCATGGACGGCGCCAGCAAGTTCGTGCGCGGCGACGCCGTCGCCGGCATCCTGATCTTGTTCATCAACATCATCGGCGGGTTGATCGTCGGCGTCGCTCAGCATGGATTGCCATTCGGCGAGGCCCTGCACAACTATACCCTTCTGACCATCGGCGACGGCTTGGTGGCGCAGTTGCCCTCGCTGCTGCTGTCAGTGGCTTCCGCCATCATCGTCACCCGCGTTTCCAGCAGCACGGAGGATATCGGTCAGCAGTTCAGCACCCAGTTCCTTGCGGATCCCAAGCCATTGGCCCTCAGCGCCGCCGTGATCGGCCTGCTGGGGCTGATCCCTGGGATGCCTAACTTCGTGTTCCTGCTGCTGGCGTCGGCCCTAGGCGCGTCGGCCTACATGATCACCCAGCGCAAGCGCCAGCAGGCGCTGGTGGTGGCGGAGGAACGCGCCGTGCCGCAATTGGCGGCCCCGGAAGTGAAGGAACTGGGCTGGGACGATGTGCAGCCGGTGGACCTGATCGGGCTGGAAGTGGGGTACCGCCTGATTCCGCTGGTGGACAAGAATCAGGGCGGGCAGCTCATGTCCAAAATCAAGGGGGTACGCAAGAAATTGTCCCAGGAACTGGGCTTTCTGATTCCCTCCGTCCATATCCGCGACAATCTCGATCTGTCGCCCAATGCCTACCGCGTCACCTTGCTAGGCGTCACCTCCGGGGAAGCGGAAGTCTTGCCGGAACGCCTCATGGCCATCAATCCGGGCCGTGTCTACGGCGTGCTCAAAGGCGTTGAAGGCAAGGATCCGGCCTTCGGCCTGGAAGCGGTCTGGATCGAGCCGGACCAGCGCGACCACGCCCAGACCCTGGGCTACACCGTGGTGGATCCGAGCACCGTGGTGGCCACCCACCTCAGCCACTTGCTGCAGTCCAACGCGCACCAGTTGTTTGGCCATGAAGAAGCCCAGCAGCTATTGGACAACCTGGGCCGCATGGCGCCCAAGCTGGTGGAGGACCTGGTGCCCAAGACCTTGCCGCTGGGCGTGGTGGTGAAGGTGCTGCAGAACCTGCTGCAGGAGAACGTTCCCATCCGCGACGTCCGGACCATCGCCGAAACTTTGGCGGAGTACGGGGGGCGGAGCCAGGATCCCGCCATTTTGACGGCGGTGGTGCGCGCGGCCCTCGGCCGGCTTATTGTTCAGAAAATCAGTGGGATAGAAAAGGAGATACCCGTCATCACCCTCGATCCGGATCTGGAACAGTTGTTGCAACGTATATTGCAGACGACGGGGCAGGACACCGCGGGAATTGAACCGGGGTTGGCCGAACAGATCCACACCGCCCTGGAAGAAAAGACACAGAAGCTGGAAATGGAAGGGCAGCCCGCCATCCTGCTGGTGTCTTCGCCAATCAGGCCCTGGCTGGCACGCTTCGTCCGGCACACGATCGTGGGCCTGAACGTGCTGGCTTATAACGAAATTCCCGAGGACCGGCAGGTCAAGGTGGTCGCCACCATTGGCCAGCGCGGATGATGACGATGAGGTGGTGTCATGAAGATCAAGCGGTACTTTGCTCCGGACATCAAGCAGGCCATTCGCATGGTACGCGAAGAGCAGGGGCCGGACGCCGTGATTCTGTCCAACCGCAAGGTGGATGGCGGCGTTGAGATCGTGGCGGCCCGCGATTTCGACGAGCAGTCGATGATGGATCAGTGGCCGTCCGGAACCAGCGCACAAGCGCGGGAACCGTCCATGGCACAGCCAGGGGAAACGGCCGTCCGCAAGGAATCGCAGCGCCGCGCAGACGAAGCGTTCCGCGAGGCCACCCAGTCCCTGCGTCAGACGCCGCCCCAGCCGACCAGCACGCCACGCAGCCGCCCACAGACGCAGGCGAGGGCTGAGACGGTGGCAAAGCCACCCTCAGCCCCGGTCCGTCCGCAAACAGCTCCGGTGGAAAGTCCGTCGAACGGCATGCTCATGGAGATGCGCAAGGAAATGCAGCAGATGCGGCGCATGCTGGATGCCCATTGCTCCTTGTCGGCTTGGGACAGTTCGTTGAAGTCCGCTCCCGCGCGCCTCGATTTGCTGCGCAACCTGTCGGAGCGCGGCTTTTCCAAGAAAATTGCCCTGCAATTAGCCAACCGCCTGGGCGGTGTGGCCGATTTTTCACTGGCCTGGCAGGGCTGCCAGGATTTGATCGGCAGCCAGTTGCCCATCGTCGAGGACAACCTGTTGGACTATGGCGGCATCGTCGCCCTGGTCGGTCCCACCGGCGTCGGCAAGACCACCACCATCGCCAAGCTGGCCGCGCGCTTTCGCCTAAAGCACGGGCCGCGCCAGGTGGCGCTGATCACCACCGATAACTACCGCATCGGGGCGCACGATCAGCTGACGACCTATGGGCGTATTCTGGACGTGCCGGTGCGCTCGGCGGCGGACGCGGGCGAGTTGCGGAGCCTGCTCAACAGTTTCTGCGATAAGCGCCTGGTGCTCATCGACACGGCTGGAATGGGCCCCAAGGACCTGCGGCTGGCGGAACAGCTCGCGGTCTTGCGCCAGGACGAGATTCCCGTGAAGTCCTACCTGGTCTTGTCGGCTGCGACCCAGGCGCGGGTCATGGAAGAGGCCATCGCGGCGTTTGGCGCCTTCGATCCCAAGGCCTGCATCCTTACCAAGCTGGATGAGGCGGGGCAGTTGGGCGCAGCGATTTCTGTCCTGATCGAGAAAAAACTGCCGGTATCCCTGGTGACCGATGGCCAGCAGGTGCCGGAAGACCTGCATCTGGCGCGAACTCATCTACTATTAGATCAGTGTTTTGCCGACCGCGCTGACGGGCGGCCCGACCTTGAAGGATATGAATCATACGGATATGAGGACTGGGTGGCATATGCCAATGTATAATCGCGATCAGGCTGAGGGAATCAGAAGAATGGTACAGCCCAGACCGGTTCGTGTATTCGCAGTGAGCAGCGGCAAAGGCGGGGTCGGCAAGACCAACGTCTCGGTCAATCTCGGCGTGTGCCTCAATGAACTGGGCCATCATGTGGCTTTGATGGATGCCGACATGGGGCTCGCCAATGTCGATGTCCTGTTGGGCCTGCAGCCCAAATACAACCTGTCCCATCTGCTCAGCGGCGAGCGTTCGCTGGAAGAGATCATCGTGGAGGGGCCGGGCGGTCTCAAAGTGGTGCCGGGATCCTCCGGTCTGCAGCGCATGTCCGAACTGACCGTGGGCGAGCAGGCGGGTGTCATCCGGGCCTTCAGCGAAATCGGGAGCGATATCGACGTGCTCATCGTCGACACTGCAGCGGGAATTTCCGGTAGCGTGGTCAATTTCGCCCGTGCCTGCCAGGAAATCTTTCTGGTGGTGTGCGACGAACCAACCTCCATGACCGACGCATACGCCTTCATCAAGCTCTTGAACCGCGATTACGGCGTCTTCCGCTTTCAGATCCTGGCCAACATGGTTCCGGACGAGAGGCAGGGCTTGGCTTTGTACACCAAGCTGTGCAAGGTGACCGACCGTTATCTGGATGTGGCGCTCAATTATCTCGGGGCGATTCCCCAGGACGATTACCTCAAGAAGTCGGTGCAGAGGCAGGGGCCCGTGAGTCTGCTGTATCCGCAGAGCAAGTCTGCGCAGGCCTTCCGCGCCTTGGCTCGGAAAGCGGAGGCTTTGCCGATGTCCGATGCGGTGTCCGGCCGCCTCGAGTTCTTCGTCGAACGCATGATCGAGTACAGCAGCGCGGCGGCTTTATGAACGGAATTGCCATGTATGCCTCGATGCAGGCAGACGAAACGGATGTCCTGGTTCGAGAGCATGCCTCCCTCGTCAAACGCATCGCTTATCATCTGCTCAGTCGCCTGCCGCCGAGCGTACAGGTGGACGACCTGATCCAGGCTGGCATGGTGGGGCTTCTTGAAGCCGTGCAGCATTACGATCCCTCCCAGGGCGCGAGCTTCGAGACCTACGCGGGCATACGCATCCGCGGTTCCATGCTGGACGAGCTACGCCGCTACGATTGGACGCCCCGATCCGTGCACCGCAAGGCGCGCGAGGTGGCCGAGGCCATCCGTGCCATCGAAGCCAAGACCGGCCGTGACGCGCGTGATGCGGAAGTGGCCGAGCATCTTGGAATGCCCTTGTCGGAATATCACCTGATCCTGCAGGATGCCATGAGTTGCCGCATCTTCAGCATCGAGGAACTGCTGGAGGCCGGTGATTCGGTGCTTGATGGGTGCACCGACATGCGCGCGGCGCCCTTCGACCGTCTCAGCCAGAGCGGATTTGCCAAGTCCCTGGCCGACGCCATTTCCGGTTTGCCGGAACGCGAGCGCCTGGTGGTTTCGCTGTACTACGAGGAAGAACTGAACCTGCGCGAAATCGGCGAGGTGCTGGGTGTGAGCGAGTCGCGAGTTTGCCAGATCCAGAGCCAGGCGATGATGCGACTCCGCGCGAGAATGCACGACTGGCTGGATGACGGCGCCGATTCGGTTAATCCCAGGAAGCGCCGGACCACCCGGAAGGGATGAGCGCTTGCTCGGGCTTTCGCCTGAACCGAACTCATAAGGATCGCCCCGCGGTCCCACGAAGTGTCCCCCATGGACCCATTAAGCATCATTGGCGTCATCATAGGACTGGGAGCCATCATCGGTGGCAATGCCTGGGAGGGCGGTCACATCGGCTCCCTGTTGAACGGGCCGGCCATCGTGATCGTTATGGGAGGTACCCTGGGTGCCGTGCTCCTGCAGACCCCCCTCAGCACCTTCCTGCATGCCTTGAAGGCGATGAAGTGGGTGTTCGTGCCGCCACTGTTGGACGGGCCGAAACAGATCAAGAAGATTTCCGGCTGGAGTTCCGTAGCCCGGCGCGAGGGTCTTTTGGGCCTGGAGAACATGATCTCGGGGGAAAAGGACCCCTTCGCCCGCAAAGGCCTGCAACTGCTGGTGGATGGCAACGAGGCGGATTCCATCCGCGACAGCCTGGAGGTGGAGATGTTCGCCCGGCATGAGCGGGACCTGCAGGCCGCCAAGGTGCTTGAGGGCATGGGAGGATTCTCTCCCACCATCGGCATCATCGGTGCCGTCATGGGCCTCATCCACGTCATGCAGAACCTCTCCGATCCCAGCAAATTGGGCAGCGGCATCGCCACGGCCTTCGTCGCCACCATCTACGGGGTCGGCCTGGCCAACCTGTTATTCATCCCCATGTCCAACAAGCTGAAGGCGGTGAGCCAGAAACTGCAGCAGGACCGTGAACTGATGCTGGAAGGCATCATTTCCATTGCCGAGGGCGAGAATCCTCGCAACATCGAAATGAAGCTGTCCGGATTCGTCGAGGAACCCGAAAAGGTGGTGAAGTAATGCGGCGCAAGGGGCGGCACGAAGAGCATGAGAATCTAGAGCGTTGGCTGGTGTCCTATGCCGACTTCATCACCTTGCTGTTCGCGTTCTTCGTGGTGATGTACTCCATATCCTCGGTCAATGAAGGCAAATACAAGGTCCTGTCGGAAACCCTGAATACCGCATTTTCCACGACGACCAAGCAGCCCGGTTACATCGAGCGCAGCGCGGATCCCATCCAGCTTGGCACCATCACTCAGTCGGTGGATGGCGCGGAATTGCCCATTGCTCCCGACACGCGCCCGTCGTCACCGGATGTAGTGGATACCGGAGGTGGCGGCAGCGCCGGCGACGACAAGGCGCAATTGCAAGGTGTCGCCGATCGCATCGAGCGCGAACTGGCGCCCTATATCCAGGATGATCTGATACAACTGAAGCGCCATGAGTCTTGGATCGAAGTGGAAATGAAGAGCGGGCTGCTGTTTCCCAGCGGACGAGCGGATCTTTCGGTGGAGGTTACGCCGATGCTGGAAAAGCTTTCCGACATCTTCAAGAGTGTAAAAAATACG
This sequence comes from Methyloterricola oryzae, assembly GCF_000934725.1. Classification (NCBI taxonomy): domain Bacteria; kingdom Pseudomonadati; phylum Pseudomonadota; class Gammaproteobacteria; order Methylococcales; family Methylococcaceae; genus Methyloterricola; species Methyloterricola oryzae. The sequence goes on along the minus strand of NZ_JYNS01000001.1, from coordinate 473,005 downwards.
ATCCAGGTCGAGGGGCACACCGATAACAAGCCGATCAACACGCGGGAATTTCCGTCCAACTGGGAACTCTCTGCGGCCCGTGCCGCTAGTGTTGTGCACCAGTTGATGCGCAATGGCATCGAGCCTCACCGCATGGCCGCCATCGGTTACGGGGAGCATCACCCCATGCAGTCCAATGACACGGAGGAAGGACGGTATCGCAACCGCCGGGTGACCATCAAGCTGCAGTCCAAATCTGCGGACAAGACATCGGCGGTCGTGACCCCGACGCCACCGGCGGCGCCGCGTTGATATGCCACAGGAAATGCTGATCCTCGTGCTGGTGGTTCTGATCCTGCTGGTGGCCGCCCTCGGTCTGGCCCACTGGCGGATGCGCACGGCCATCGCGCTGCTGCAGCAGGATCAGCTTAAGCTGACGCGAGCCTTGGCGCGGCAGGGTAACGATCTGGCCGGCATGTCGTCCGCCGGAGTGCACCTGGACCGGACTCTGGCCGACCACGGCAAGCGCTTGCGTGAATGTCTGGAGCGTTGCGAGAGCATTCGCGAGGAGCCCGTCGCCGGCAATGCCCCCCCGACCTATCATGGACCAATCGAACGCATCCGCCAGGGGGCCAGCGCGGAGGAATTGGTGTCCGAATTCGGTATTTCACTGTCCGAGGCCAAGTTGCTGGTTCGCTTGCACGGCTCGCCGAAATAGCCTGATGTGTTGCTTGTAAGTGGTCGATTTGTTGCGCAGGGTCTACAAAACTGGAGGCGGGCCGGGGTCTTTATGATATAGTCAGCGCATTCCGTGAAACATGGGGTGTGCAATGTACGTCCAAATCGTCATCGGGTTTCTCCTGATCTGCCTGTCACAGGCAGTCGGCGCCGAAGAGAGTGCCGCTGGCGGTCCCAAGCAGACCGTGGACAAGTTGAACAGCGTCCTGATCGATGTGATGAGGAACGCCAAGCAGCTCGGCTATCAGGGTCGCTACAAGAAGTTGGATTCGGTGGTGCGGGAAACCCATGAATTCGATGCCATCGCTCAGATTGCTCTTGGGAACCACTGGAAATCCCTGGACCAGCAGCAGAAAAAGTCCTTCGTGCAGAAACTGGCGGATCTCAGCGTAGCCACCTACGCCGCGCAGTTCAACGATTATGCCGGCGAGGAATTCAAGTACGAATCCGAGCAGAGCGTGAAACCGACCCGGGTCACCCTCCGCTACGCCTTGCAGGCGCCGAAGGAGAAGCCGGTCAAGTTCGAATACATGCTGAACCAGAGCGGGGGCAGGTGGGCCATCATCAACATTGTGGTTGACGGCATCAGCGACCTGGCCCTGAAAAAGGCGCAATACACCAGCGTCATCGACCGGGAAGGTTTCGACAGTCTGCTCAACAAGCTGACGCAGAAGATCAACGATTACGCCGCCAACAATTCCAAGCAGGGCTGATTCACATCGCTGATACTTGGCAAGGCTTGCGCCATGGTGGATCGGTAGCCGCGGGCGGCGCGTTACCCTCCGCGTCAGGGACGTCTGCTTGGGGCTGGTCGCCATGGCTCTCTCGGGCTGCGCCACGGCGCCTCCGTCCCATACCAGTGATCTTTGCGCCATATTCCGGGAAAAGGACGACTGGTATGCGGGAGCCCATGAGGCTTTCCGACGCTGGGGCGCGCCCATCCCCGTCCAGATGGCGATCATCAAACAGGAATCCTCTTTCGTGGACGATGCGAGGCCGCCGCGGGTGCGCTTTCTCGGTATTCCGTTGTGGCGGCCCTCTTCGGCCTTCGGCTACGCGCAGGCAAAGGACGAGACCTGGGATTGGTATCTGCGAACGACCGGCAATGGCGGCGCCGACCGGGATGACTTTGTCGACGCCGTGGACTTCGTCGCCTGGTACATTCACCAGACCTACAGCAAGCTGGGGGTGAGCAAGAGCGATGCATACTACCAGTACCTCGCCTATCACGAGGGGCAATCAGGGTTCAGGCGCGGCACTTGGCGCGCCAAGCCGGGCCTGTTGCGCGCTGCGCAGCGGGTCGAGGCCCTGGCAGCACTATACGGCCGGCAGTTGCAGGGCTGCGCTGGGGTACTGGAGGCAGCACTGTCTGATTGATTCGGGCGGGGCCTAGGTCCCATTCGAATGAATCGAGGGCGGAATTGCAGCATGCGCGCCTACGGACCTTTCGTCAGTCGCTGGGGCGAGTCCCTTCGGAGCCAGACCGGTTTCTCGGCGCAGGCCTTTCTCGCGGTCATGCGCGAGGTGAAGCAGGGCGGGCTGGACTACCGCGCCATGAGCCTGGTCTATACCAGCTTGCTGGCGCTGGTGCCGCTTCTGGCAGTGAGCTTCTCGATCATGAAGGCGTTCGGCGGCGAAAGCCAGTTGGAGCCCTTGCTGTTGGAATTGCTGGCGCCGCTGGGTGACAACGCGGAGGCCGTGGCAGGCCGCATCCTGGAATCTGTGAAGAAACTGCGGGTCGGTTTGCTGGGCTTTCTCGGCTTCGCTTTTCTGTTCTACACCAGTGTGTCGCTGCTGGAGAAGATCGAAGAGTCCTTCAACCACATCTGGCGCACCAAGACATCGCGGAGTTTGCTGCGGCGCTTTAGCGACTATCTGAGCTTCACACTGGTCGGTCCCCTGCTTCTTGTCTCGCTGTTCGGCGGCCTGAGTGACCTGGTCGAGGGCGGGCCGCGGACGCGGGCCTGGCGCGGATTGTTCGAGCCCGTCCTGCATTCCGCGCATGTCTTGCTGCCCTACGCGTTCGTCATTGCCGCCTTTACATTTCTGTATCGCTACGTTCCCAATGCCAAAGTCAGCGGCCGCGCCGCCCTGGTGGGAGGAACTGCAGCCGGCCTGGCATGGAAGGCCGCTGGCTGGGCATTTGCCGGATTCATCGCCGGCTCGGCCCAGTATCATGCGGTTTACTCCAGTTTCGCGATCCTGGTGCTGTTCATGATCTGGTTGTATGTCAGTTGGCTGATCGTGCTGCTGGGCGTGCAGGTATCTTTTTATTGCCAGCACCCGCGCTACCTCCGTTGGCGTTCCACCCATCTGCGCCTGGGTCCGCGATCCTTCGAGCGGGTGGGCCTGTCGCTCATGTGGTTGGTGGGATGCCGTTTTCTCGAAGGCGGCCCCGCCTGGACGGCCGAAGCGTTGGCGGAAGCCCTGGAACTGCCGGAGGACTGTGTCAATGAACTTCTGGATGTGCTCAGGGATCGGGGGTTGTTGATGTCCGTGGGAACTGATGACCCTGGATTCGTGCCCGCCCGGGACCTTTCGGCAATCCGCATGGCTGAACTGCTTTGCGCATTGCGCGAAGCCCATGACGAGGCAAATCTGAGCATGCTTGAGACGCGTTGCGGTGCGGCCATAGAGGCTTTTCACGCGGGGTTCGAAGACGCTCTGAAGTCTCAGGCGGGTGAGACATCCCTGCGCGAGATGATCGTCGCGGGGAACGCTGGCTGAGGTAAAACATTGAGCGAAACACTGACATTCTTCGCCACCGCGCCGCTGGGTCTTGAACGCCTGTTGCTTGAAGAGCTTGCTGCCCTCGGTGCCGGCGACGCAAGGGAAGCGCGTGCGGGCGTCGAATTCTCCGGTGGCCTGGCGGAGGCCTATCGCGCCTGCCTCTGGTCTCGTCTGGCGAATCGCGTGCTGCTCAAGTTGACGGAGTTTCCGGCCGCGACGCCCGAGGCTCTGTATGCCGGGATCGCAGCCATGGACTGGGCGGAACACATGGTGCCAGACGCGTCCCTGGCCGTGGATTTCGCGACCATCCGCTCGGCCATCACACACACCCGCTACGGCGCCCAGAAGGTCAAGGACGCGATCGTCGATCAGTTCCGCGAACTCTGCGGGGTGCGGCCGACAGTGGAACTCGCGCGGCCGGATATCCGCGTCAATGTGTTCGTGGATCGGGATACGGCCCACGTAAGTCTGGACCTGTCCGGGGAGAGTCTGCACAAGCGCGGCTACCGCCTTGAAGGTGGAGCCGCGCCGCTCAAGGAGAATTTGGCGGCAGCGGTGCTGCTGCGCGCCGGGTGGCCCGAAATCGCTCGGCAGGGTGGAGACCTGATCGACCCCATGTGCGGGTCCGGCACCCTGCCCATAGAGGCCGCGCTCATGGCTGCCGACATCGCACCGGGCCTGACGCGGGAGCATTTCGGCTTTCTTCGCTGGAAGGGGCACGCCGCTCCCCTTTGGGAGACCTTGAAGGCCGAGGCCGAGGATCGCCGCGAGGCGGGCTTGAAAGCCTGTAAAGTCGCCATCCATGGCTATGACCTCGACCGCAAGGCCGTGCACGCCGCCTTGGGCAATCTCGAACGGGCTGGGTTGCGCGGCCATGTCCACGTGGAAAAGGCATCGGCCGAGACAGTGCGGCCGCGCAAACCTGTCGGCCTGCTGGTGGTGAATCCCCCTTACGGAGAACGTTTGGGCGAAGTGGAGACCCTGCGCCCCGTCTACGAGGCGCTGGGCCAGACCCTGCAGTCTCACTTCCAAGGCTGGCGCGCCAGCGTGCTCACCGGCAACCCGGAACTGGCTTTTCGCTTGGGTATCCGCTCACACAAGCAGTACCGGCTGTTCAATGGAGCGCTGGAATGCAAGCTGCTCAATTTCGAGATTGATCCGGAACGCTTTTTCGTGCCCCATGGCGAGGGAGAGAGCGGCGAAGTCGCCCGTCTGTTGCGCCGGGCAGCCGCCTTGGCCATGCAGCCCGCCACGCCGGGTGCCCAGATGTTCGCCAACCGCCTGCGCAAGAATCTGAAGAGCCTTGGGCGGTGGGCGCGTCAGAATCAGGTCAGTTGCTACCGCGTTTATGACGCCGACCTGCCGGAATATGCCTTGGCCTTGGATATCTACCAGGGTGATGAGCGCTGGCTGCATGTGCAGGAATACGAAGCGCCGGCCAGCGTCGACCCGAAGAAGGCCGAGGGAAGGCTGTTGGAAGCCCTTTCGGTCATGCCCGCCGTTCTTGAAATCGCGCCCGATCACCTATTCCTCAAAGTGCGGCGTCGCCAGAAGGGGGCAGAACAATACGAGAAGCAGGCCGAAGGCGGACGCTTCTTGTTGGTGGAGGAGGGCGGCTGCAAATTATGGGTGAACCTTCAGGACTATCTGGATACCGGGTTGTTCCTGGATCACCGCAGTACGCGCCTGATGATCCAGCAGAAGGCCGGTGGCAAGCGCTTTCTCAACCTGTTTGCCTACACTGGTTCGGCGACGGTGCACGCCGCAGTGGGCGGTGCGGTGTCGACCACCACCGTGGACATGTCCAACACGTATTTGGATTGGGCGCGCCGCAACCTAGCGGCGAACGGGCTGGCAGGGTCGAAACACGAACTGATCCAGGCCGACTGCCTGGCCTGGCTGGCTGAGGAATCCAAGCGGCAGACACGCCGCTATGATCTGATCTTTCTCGACCCGCCCACCTTCTCCAACTCAAAGCGCATGCACGCTGCCTTCGACATTCAGAAGGATCACCCGGAACTGATCAGGCAGGCCGCCAGCCTGCTTGCGCCCGGGGGGCTTTTGATCTTCTCCACCAATTTTCGCAAGTTCAGGCTGCAAAGCTTGGATGGCTTGGTGGCCGAGGATATCTCGGTAAAGAGCATTCCGACGGATTTCCAGCGAAATCCTCGCATCCATTATTGTTGGCTCATCCGTAGAGAAGGGGATGGCCACGCTGACGTGGGCACGGTTTGAGCGTCTGGCTTTCCGCTGTGCGCTTTGTCCAACTTCTGGGCGGACCCGGTTGGGTGGGTGGCGAATACTGAACCGTTCGGAGCCATGTCGAACGAACGAAAAGATTTGAGCAAGTGATGGGCCCCCGTCAACCTATGTTGGAATTGGGGCTTCCATTCACTTGGAATCTCCACTATACTGCGCAGCCTTGACGAATGACCTAAAGCAGGCGCGTAGCTCAGTTGGTTAGAGCACCACCTTGACATGGTGGGGGTCGTTGGTTCAAATCCAATCGCGCCTACCATATTCCCAAAGCATCGCTTAGCGATGCTTTTTTGTTCATGCAGTTTTTGGCCGGATAGTTCGCGAGATGCCCGTTGTAACGCTGCCCGATGGTTCCAAGCGCGAGTTCGATCGAGCCGTCACCGTGCGCGAGGTGGCGGAGTCCATCGGCGCGGGGCTGGCGCGCGCGGCGCTGGCCGGCAAGATCGACGGCAGGCTGGTGGATCTGTCCTGCCTCATTGAGTCCGACGCGGACCTGGCCATCATTACCAGCCGCGATCCGGAAGGTCTGGAAGTCACCCGCCATTCTACCGCGCACCTGCTGGCCCAGGCTGTCAAATCCCTGTTCCCGAATGCCCAGGTGACCATTGGTCCGGTCATCGAGGACGGCTTCTACTACGACTTCTCTTTCGAGCGTCCCTTCACGCCGGAGGATCTGGCGGCCATCGAAAAGAAGATGGAAGAACTGGCCGCGCAGGCTCTGGAAGTGAAGCGCAGCGTGTTGCCGCGCGACGAGGCGGTTGCCTATTTCCGTGGGCTGGGCGAGGAATACAAGGCCAAGATCATCGAGGATATCCCCCAGGGCGAGCAGCTTTCGCTTTACACCCAGGGCGATTTCACCGACCTGTGCCGCGGTCCCCATGTGCCGGATACCGGCAAGCTCAAGGCCTTCAAGCTGATGAAGGTGGCGGGTGCCTATTGGCGCGGGGATTCCCGCAACGAGATGCTGCAGCGCATCTACGGCACCGCCTGGACCGACAAGAAGGACTTGAAGGACTATCTGCACCGTCTGGAAGAGGCGGAGCGGCGCGATCACCGCAAGATCGGCAAGACCCTGGACCTGTTCCACGTGCAGGAGGAAGCCCCGGGCATGGTGTTCTGGCATCCGGCGGGTTGGGCCTTGTGGCAGACGGTTGAGCAGTACATGCGCCAGGTGTTTCGCGACAACGGCTATCAGGAGATCAGGACGCCGACGATCGTGGGCCGCGCCCTGTGGGAAAAGTCCGGCCACTGGGACAAGTTCCAGGACGAGATGTTCACCACCCAGGCGGAAGAGCGCGACTTCGCCATCAAGCCCATGAACTGCCCCTGCCACATCCAGGTTTACAACCAGGGCTTGAAGAGCTACCGCGATCTGCCGCTGCGCCTGGCGGAGTTCGGTTCCTGCCACCGCAACGAGCTGTCCGGCGTGCTGCACGGCATCATGCGCGTGCGTGGCTTTACCCAGGACGATGCGCACATCTTCTGCACCGAGGACCAAATCCAGTCGGAAGTGTCGACCTTCATCGACCTGCTGCAGAAGGTCTACGCGGACTTCGGCTTCAACGAGATTCTGCTCAAGCTGTCCACCCGACCGGAGAAGCGGGTCGGTTCCGATGAGGTATGGGATAAGGCCGAGGCGGCATTGCAACAGGCCTTGGACAGCAAGGGCCTGGAATGGCAGTTGCAGCCGGGCGAGGGTGCTTTCTACGGCCCCAAGATCGAATTTTCCTTAAAGGATTGCCTGGGCCGCGTCTGGCAATGCGGCACCATTCAGGTGGATTTCTCGATGCCCGAGCGCCTCGGCGCCGTGTATGTAGCCGAAAGTGGCGCGAAACAGGCGCCGGTGATGCTGCACCGCGCGATCCTGGGTTCCATGGAGCGCTTCATCGGCATTCTGGTCGAGCATTACGCCGGTTATTTCCCCTTGTGGCTGGCGCCGACCCAGGTGGTGGTGCTCAATATCACCGACCGTCAGGCCGAATATGCCGAATCGGTGGCTAAGGAATTGAATGCGCGAGGCTTGCGCGCAAAATGCGACTTGAGAAATGAGAAGATCGGCTTTAAAATCCGCGAGCACTCGATGAAGCGGGTGCCTTATCTTCTGATTGTCGGCGACAAGGAAGTTGAGGCGTCATCTGTCACCGTGCGCACTCAAAAGGGTGTGGACCTGGGTAATTTCACCTTACAGGACATAGTCCAAAGGCTGGTCGATGAAGCATCGACACGGGCCGCACCCGTGTAATGTCTTGATGTGGAGGAATAAGGTATCACTGCGAACGATAGAAAAGAGCCGCGCCTGAACGACGAGATCAACTACCCGCAGGTACGTTTGATCGGAGCGGACGGCGAACAGGTTGGGGTTGTTTCCAGCCGCGAAGCGAAACAGATAGCCTCGGATGCCGATCTCGATCTGGTGGAGATTTCGCCCACCGCTGAGCCGCCCGTATGCCGGGTGATGGATTACGGCAAATATCGCTTCGAGCAGGCCAAGAAACTGGCGGCGGCGAAGAAAAAGCAGAAGCTCATCCACATCAAGGAAATCAAGTTCAGGCCGGGCACGGACGAGGGCGACTACCAGATCAAGCTGCGCAATCTGGTGCGCTTCCTGAGCGATGGCGATAAGGCCAAGATTACCGTGAGATTCAGAGGTCGCGAGCTGTCGCATCGCGAACTCGGCATGGATCTGCTGAAGAGAATCGAAACTGACCTGGCGGAGCACGCCACTGTGGAGCAGTTTCCCAAATTGGAGGGCAGGCAGTTGAGCATGACCCTGGCCCCCAAGAAAAAGAAGTCCTGAGAAACATTGGAGATTTGATCCATGCCGAAAATGAAGACCAACCGGGGCGCCGCCAAGCGCTTCCGCAAGACCGCCTCGGGCGGTTTCAAGTGCAGCCATTCGCACCGGCGGCACATCCTGACCAAGAAGACCACCAAGCGTAAGCGTCAGTTGCGCAGCACCGGCCTCCTGCATCCTTCGGATGTGAAGAGCGCCGCGCGCATGCTGCCCTTCGTCTGATCCACCGAGTTAAGAGTTAGAGAGAGAGGGGATATCCCATGCCCAGAGTTAAACGTGGCGTTACCGCTCACGCCCGACACAAGAAAGTCCTGAAACTTGCCAAGGGTTACTACGGCGCCCGTAGCCGTGTCTACCGCGTGGCCAAGCAGGCGGTTATCAAGGCGGGACAGTACGCTTACCGTGACCGCAAGCAGCGCAAGCGCCAGTTCCGCGCGCTGTGGATCACTCGCATCAACGCTGCGGCACGGGAGTGCGGCCTGTCTTACAGCCGCTTCATGGACGGTCTGAAGAAGGCCTCCGTCGAGTTGGATCGCAAGGTGCTGGCCGACATGGCGGTGCACGACAAGGAAGGTTTCGCACAGCTGGTCAAGCTGGTCCAGTCCGCCTAATCAGGCCCTTGTCCCCAGGCAAAAGGCTGCCAACGCAGCCTTTTGCCGTTTTCGACCTACCGTAATGTGAGCAGGCCCGTGACAGCTCCCCTTGAATCGATTCTGACGGAGGCCCGCCAGCAGCTGGCCGCAGCCGACAGTCTGGCGCATCTGGACCAGGTGCGTGTCCAGTACCTGGGCAAGAAAGGGCTGTTCACGGAGCGCATGAAGGAACTGGGGAAGTTGTCCCCGGAAGAGCGCCGCGAGGCCGGGCAGCAGATCAACCTGGCCCGCGACGAGTTCCAGAATGCCCTGGAGGAGCGGCGTGGCGCCCTGGAAGCGCAGGCCCTGCAGGCGCGCCTGGCTAGCGAGACCATCGATGTCACCCTGCCTGGCCGCGGCATCGGCGGCGGCGGGCTGCATCCCGTCACGCTGACGCTGCGCCGCATCTGCCGGCTGTTCCAGAATGTGGGGTTCCAGGTGGTGGAGGGGCCCGAGATCGAGGACGACTACCACAACTTCGAAGCCCTCAATATCCCGGCGTCCCATCCGGCTCGTGCCATGCACGACACTTTCTATTTCGACGCCCATACCCTGCTGCGCACCCATACCTCGCCGGTGCAGATCCGCGTCATGGAAAGCGGGAGCGCGCCGCTGCGTATCATCGCGCCGGGCCGGGTGTACCGCTGCGATTCCGACCTGACCCACACGCCCATGTTCCATCAGGTGGAAGGGTTCCTGGTGGATGAGGACGTAAGCTTCGCCGACCTGCGCGGGATCCTGTACGCGTTCCTGCGCCTGTTCTTCGAGAAGGACATCCAGGTCCGCTTCCGTCCCTCCTATTTCCCCTTCACCGAGCCGTCCGCCGAGGTGGACATCGAGTGCGTGATCTGCGGCGGCGGCGGCTGCCGCGTGTGCAAGCACACCGGCTGGCTGGAGGTGATGGGCTGCGGCATGATCCATCCGAAGGTCTTCGGTTTCGTCGGCATCGACACCGAGCGCTTCACCGGCTTCGCTTTCGGCCTGGGCGTGGAGCGGCTGGCCATGCTGCGCTATGGCATCAACGACCTGCGCATGTTCTTCGAGAACGACCTGAAGTTCCTGCAGCAGTTCCGGGCCTCCTGACCGCCACAACATAACGACAACAAGGTTGCGATATGCGCTTTAGCGAAGCGTGGCTTAGAGAATACGTGAACCCGTCCGTGAGTACGGACGATCTGGTGGCGCAGCTGACCATGGCCGGGCTGGAAGTGGACAGTGTCGAACCCGCCGCCGGGGCGTTCCACGGCGTGCGCGTGGGCGAGGTTCTGGAGGTGCAGCCGCACCCGCAGGCGGACCGTTTGCGCGTCTGCCGCGTGGCGGCGGGTGGTCCCGAGCCCCTGCAGATCGTCTGTGGCGCGCCCAATGCGCGGGTCGGCCTGAAGGCACCGCTGGCGGTGGAGGGGGCCGAGTTGCCGGGCGGCATGAAGATCGGCAAGTCGCAGCTGCGCGGCGTCGATTCCTTCGGCATGCTGTGCTCCGCCAAGGAACTGGGTTTCGAGGACGGTCAGGCGGGGCTCCTGGAACTGGCGGCTGACGCGCCCACCGGCGCGGACCTGCGCGAATACCTTAAACTCGACGATTCCATCATCGAGGTCGACCTGACCCCCAACCGCGCCGATTGCCTGAGCGTGCAGGGCATCGCCCGCGAGGTGGCCCTGCTCAACGGCCTGGACTGGTCGGTGCCGGCGGCGCCGACGGTCAAGGCCGCCAGCGACGGGCAACTGGCAGTGCACCTCAAGGCACCGGAGGCCTGCCCGCGCTACCTGGGACGCCTGATCCGCAACGTGGACCGCACGGCAGAGACGCCGCTGTGGATGAAGGAGCGCTTGCGCCGTTCCGGCGTCCGTTCCCTGGGACCGTTGGTGGACGTGACCAATTACGTACTGCTGGATCTGGGGCAGCCGCTGCACGCCTTCGATGCGGCCAAGCTCGAGGGTTCGGTGCAAGTGCGTCTGGCCCGCGCCGACGAAACCCTGCGACTGCTCAATGATCAGGAGATCACCCTGGATGGGGAAACCCTGGTCATCGCCGACGAGGTTAAGGCCCTGGCGCTGGCCGGGATCATGGGCGGCGCGGATTCGGCGGTGGGCGAAGGCACCCGGGACATCTTCCTGGAGTGCGCTTTCTTCGCGCCCCTCGCCATCATGGGCAAGGCGCGCCGCTACGGCCTGGCCACCGATTCGTCCCACCGCTTCGAGCGCGGCGTCGATCCGGAGATGCAAACGCGGGCCATCGAGTACGCCACGCAACTGATAGTGGACATCTGTGGCGGCGAAGCCGCGCACATCGTGGAGGCGCTGGCGGCAGAACACCTGCCGGAGCGCGCGCCGGTCCAACTGCGCAGCGCCCGCGTCGCCAAGCTGCTGGGCATCGTCATTGCCGACGACGAAGTCGAAAGCATCCTGCGTCGCCTGGGCATGCAGGTGCAGAGGCAGCCTGCGGGCTGGCAGGTGACGCCGCCGGGCTTTCGCTTCGACATCGCCATCGAGGTGGACCTGATCGAGGAGATCGGCCGCGTCTACGGTTACAACCGCCTGCCCAGGACCGATGCCGCGTCCCACATGGAACTGCGCCCGGTGTCCGAGGCCGTGGTGGATATCGAGCGCATCAAGGACCTGCTGGTGGACCGGGGCTACCAGGAGGCCATCACCTACAGCTTCGTGGATGCCGCCACCCAGCTCAAGATCGAGCCGGAGCTGGAAGTCATCCCGCTGCAAAATCCCATCTCCTCGGAACTGGGCGTGATGCGCACCGGTCTTTGGTGCGGCCTGCTGGATGCGGCCTTGAAGAACCTGAACCGCCAGCAGACGCGGGTGCGTCTGTTCGAGGCGGGCCTGCGCTTCACCCGCCGCGAGGGCGCCATCGTTCAGGAAAAGTCCCTGGCCGGCCTGGTTCTCGGCGATGCGCGCGAGGAGCAATGGGGCGAGGCCACGCGCCGCGTCGATTTCTTCGACCTCAAGGCCGATCTGGAGGCCATCCTGCGCCTGACGGGACATGAAGGCGATGTGGTCTTTGTCGCTGGGCAGCACCCGGCCCTGCATCCGGGGCAGTCGGCGCTCATTACGCTCGGCGGGGAAAAGCTGGGCTGGGCTGGCATGCTGCATCCTTCGCTGGAAAAAGAGCTGGGTTTTGACTGCCGGGTATTTCTGTTCGAGCTGGATCAGGGTATCTTGCTGTCGCGCGAGGTGCCGGCATTCAAACCCTTGTCGCGCTTCCCGCAGGTGCGGCGCGATCTTGCCGTGATCGTCGACGAGACGGTGAAGGCGGCGGACGTGGCGGCTTGCGTGCAGGGCTGCGCCCGGGATCTGATCCGGCAGGTGTTGCTGTTCGATGTCTACCAGGGGCCCGGCATCGAGGCCGGCAAGAAGAGCCTGGCCCTGGGCCTCGTGCTGCAGGATGATGCCGATACCTTGACGGATGCGCGGGTGGATGCGGTCATGACCGCGGTCGTGGCCGAGTTGGTCAATGTCTTTAATGGAAAATTGAGGGATTGAACTTATGGCCTTAACCAAAGCCTGTCTGGTGGAAAAGCTGCTGACGGAACTTGGGATGAACAAACGGGACGCCAAGGTTCTGGTGGATCAGTTTTTCGAAGAGATCAAAACAGCCCTGGAAGAGGGCAGGGCGGTGAAGTTGTCCGGTTTCGGCAACTTCGACCTGCGCGACAAGCGCCAGCGCCCTGGCCGCAATCCCAAAACCGGCGAGGAAATTCCCATCACCGCCCGCCGCGTCGTCACCTTCAAGCCGGGACAGAAGCTGAAGGTGCGCGTCGAGTCCCATTCCGCGTCGGCTTGACGCCCCTGGCATCCAGGTTTCGCTTGCTTCGTGAAGAGACAACCGTGGCGCATTGGGGCAGCGGCTATCCGGGCCTGAGGCTGGCTCCATGATACGGGCTGGTATAGTCGGCGGCACCGGTTATACCGGGGTCGAACTGTTGCGCATCCTGGCGCTGCACCCGGATGTCCGCTTGGCCGCGGTGACCTCCCGGGCGGATGCCGGCAAGCGGGTGGACGAGGCCTATCCCAACCTGCGTGGTTATGTGGATGCCGTATTCCGAGCGCCGGATGCTTCGGCCCTGGCCGAGTGCGATGTGGTGTTCTTCGCCACGCCCAATGGCACGGCCATGCGCATGGCGCCGGAACTGGTCAGCGCAGGCAAGAAGGTCATCGACCTGGCGGCCGATTTCAGGCTGTCCGATCCGGCCGAGTGGGCGCGGTGGTATGGCGAGCCCCATGCTTGTCCGGACCTGTTGGCCGAGGCGGTTTACGGTCTGCCCGAGGTCAATCGCGAGACGATCCGCAACGCGCGCTTGATCGCCTGCCCCGGCTGCTATCCGACTTCGGTGCAGCTGGGCCTGCTGCCACTGGTGGAGGCCGGGCTGATCGAAATGGATCACCTGATCGCGGACGTGAAGTCCGGCGTCAGCGGCGCGGGCCGCAAGGCCGAGATCCCCATCCTCATGAGCGAGGCGGGCGAGAGTTTCAAGGCCTACAACGTGGCCGGGCACCGCCACCTGCCGGAAATCCGCCAGGGTCTGGCGCGAGCGGCCGGGCGGGAGGTGGGCCTGACTTTCGTTCCGCACCTGGTGCCCATGATACGCGGCATCCACGCGACGCTATACGCACGCATGACCGGCGAGGCCGGTGATCTGCAAGCCCTGTTCGAGGCCCGCTACCGCGACGAGCCCTTTGTGGATGTGCTGCCGGCGGGCTCCCATCCGGATACGCGCAACGTGCGCGGCGGCAATCGCTGCCAGATTGCTGTTCACCGACCTCAGGGTGGTGATACTGTGGTGGTCTTGTCGGTGATTGACAATCTGGTCAAAGGCGCCGCCGGACAGGCCGTGCAGAACATGAACCTCATGTTCGGTCTGGCCGAAACCACCGGGCTTCGCGCCATCGGCCTCTATCCTTGACCTTCGAGCCAGTCGCGGGCGCAAGCCCGGCCTCTTCTGGAGGGCACCCATGAATGACCGCAGCGCCGTGATCTCCGCCCTGACCACCCTTCGCGATTATGTGCGTTGGGGAGCCAGCCGTTTCAACCAGGCCAAGCTGTGTTTTGGGCATGGTACCGTCAACGCCATCGACGAGGCCGCGGCCTTGGTGCTGCACGCCATCCACCAGCCGCACGATCTGCCCGCCGGCTATTTCAACTGTGTCCTGAGCCTCGAGGAGCGCGAGGACGTGCTGAATTTGCTGCAGCGCCGCATCGAAGAGCGCTTGCCCGCCGCCTACCTGACGGGGGAAGCCTGGTTCGCCGGCCTGGCTTTTAAGGTGGACCCGCGGGTGCTGGTGCCGCGCTCGCCCATCGCCGAGTTGATCGAGCAGCGCTTCAGCCCCTGGATTGGCGAGCCGGAGGCGGTCGAAGACATTCTTGACCTATGCACGGGCTCGGGCTGCATTGCCATCGCCTGTGCCTATGCGTTTCCGGATGCCGACGTCGATGCGGTGGATATCTCCGCGGATGCCCTGGACGTGGCAGCCAGCAACGTGGAGCGGCACGAGGTGGAAGACCAGGTCAGTCTGTACCAGGGCGATCTGTTCGCAGCCTTGCCGGAAAAACGCTACGACATCATCGTCAGCAATCCGCCCTATGTGAACAGTGAGGAGTGGGAAGGACTGCCGGCGGAGTTTCATGCCGAGCCGAAGCTGGGCCTTGAGGCCGCCGATAATGGCCTGGCGGCCGTAAAACAGATCCTGCGCGAGGCAGGCGAATTTCTCAAGCCCGAGGGAATCCTGGTGGTGGAAGTGGGTAGCAGCGCCGAGGCGCTCGAAGAGGCCTACCCGGAAGTGCCGTTCTGTTGGCTGGACTTCGAACGGGGCGGCGATGGGGTGTTCCTGTTGACGGCGGAGCAGCTTAGGGAGTATTCAGCCCTTTTGAGCTAGGCCGTGGCCGCAGGCCAGGAAGAAGGTTTGCAAGGGAGAGGGACGATGCGTATTGTTTTGCTTGTGGTTTGTCTGTTGCTGGGTTGCTCCAGCAGCCCCAAGCTGACTCCGGTGCCGCCGGACGGCGTGATCCTCGCGTTTGGTGACAGTCTGACCCACGGAACCGGTGCGGGGGATGGCGAGTCCTATCCAGAGGTCTTGCAAGGATTGATCGGGCGGACGGTGGTCAATGCCGGTATTCCTGGCGAAACCACGGCCGAAGGCTTGGCGCGCCTGCCGGGGGTGCTGGATGAAACCACGCCGCGGCTGATGATCCTGTGCTTGGGCGGCAACGACTTCCTGCGCCGCCTGGACGAGAAGCAGGCCGCCGACAACCTGCGCGCCATGGTGGCCCTGGCCAGGTCCCGCGGCGTGGAGGTGGTGCTGATGGCGGTGCCCAGGTTCGGCCTGACGCTATCGCCTCCCGAACTCTATGCCCAGATGGCGGAAGAACTGAAGTTGCCGCTGGAAAGCGGGATCATGCGCTCGGTGGTGATGAACAGCGCCATGAAGTCCGACGAGGTGCACCCCAATGCGGCGGGCTACAAGGCGGTCGCCGAGGCCTTGGCGGAACTGCTGAGGAAGAGCGGGGCGGTTTGACTGCGGCGGAGGCTTAGTCGATTGTTGCCGACCGATCTTTTTGCTCCTTCCTCTTGGCAGGGGAACGGAGATGTTTCAACGGTTGGCGCAGCCATAGTCCAACAATTGGTCACCCGGCAGCCGGGCAAGCCTGTGCGCTTGGTCCCTGCTCCGCTACGTCGGCTGGAATGCGCAAAGGCGAATCCCAGCCCGGTTTAGAGAAAATCAAGAATGTCTGGAAACACCATCGGTAAACTTTTCACCGTCACCTCCTTCGGCGAAAGCCACGGGCCAGCCCTGGGCTGCATCGTCGACGGTTGCCCGCCAGGTTTGCAACTGTGCGAAGCCGACCTGCAGGGCGATCTGGACCGGCGCAAGCCCGGCACCTCGCGTCATACCACCCAGCGGCGGGAGGCGGACCAGGTGAAGATCCTGTCCGGCGTGTTCGAGGGCGTGACCACCGGCACGCCCATTGGTCTCTTGATCGAGAACACCGACCAGCGCTCCAAGGACTACTCGGCGATCGCCGAGCAATTCCGCCCGGCCCATGCCGACTACACCTACCACATGAAATACGGCATCCGCGACTACCGCGGCGGCGGGCGCTCCTCGGCGCGTGAGACCGCCATGCGCGTGGCGGCGGGGGGCATCGCCCGCAAGTTCCTGCGTGAGCGGCTGGGAGTGGAAATTCGCGGTTTCCTGGCCCAGCTCGGGCCCATCAAGCCGCAGCGCCTGGTTTGGGAAGAGGTGAACAACAACCCGTTCTTCTGCCCGGACCCCGATCGCGTTCCCGAACTTGAGGCCTATATGGATGCCTTGCGCAAGGAGGGCGATTCCATAGGCGCGCGCATCAATGTCATCGCCATGGGCGTCCCGCCCGGGCTGGGCGAACCCATCTTCGACCGCCTGGACGCGGACCTGGCCCACGCCCTGATGAGCATCAACGCCGTCAAGGGGGTCGAGATCGGGGACGGTTTCGGGTGCGTGGAGGCCAAGGGCACGGCGTTTCGCGACGAGATCACGCCGGAGGGGTTTCTCAGCAATCATGCCGGCGGCATCCTCGGGGGCATTTCCTCGGGCCAGGACATCGTCGCCAGCATCGCCCTGAAGCCCACCTCCAGCCTGCGACTGCCGGGACGCAGCGTCAATGTGCGGGGCGAGCCGGTGGAGGTGATCACCACCGGCCGGCATGATCCCTGCGTCGGCATCCGCGCCACCCCCATCGCGGAGGCGATGATGGCGATCGTGCTGTTGGATCATTACCTGCGTCACCGCGCCCAGAACCAGGACGTCATCACTGAATTGAAGCCCATCCCCGCCGCGGCCCCATGAGTCCGGCGGCCCGACACGACTGAGGGCCATGGGTGGCGCCGCACCGGTGCCGTACTGGCGGCTCTCCGGGTTTTATTTCTTCTATTTCGCGGCCCTGGGCAGCTTTCTGCCCTATTGGTCGCTGTATCTCCAGGCGAGCGGCTACGGCGCGGACCAGATTGGGCTGATCATGGCCGTGCTGGCGGGCACCAAGCTGGTCTCGCCCAATCTATGGGGCTGGCTGGCGGATCACAGCGACCGAAGCGTGCGGCTGATCCAGTTGTCCTCCTGCCTCACCGCTCTCAGTTTCTTTCTCGTAGACCGTTATTCGGGCCTGGGCTGGATGCTGCTGATCACCTCGGTAGTGGGGCTGTTCTGGAACGCACCCCTGCCATTGTTCGAAGCGGTGACCCTGGGGTTTCTGCAAAGCGATGCCCATCGCTACAGCCGCATTCGCGTTTGGGGTTCCATCGGTTTTGTCGTGGCCGTGCTGGCGGTGGGGGCGGCGCTCAAGTCGGTGCTGCTGATCCAGTGCCTGCCGCAACTGGTGTTCCTGCTGTTCGTCGCCATGGCCCTGGTGACCCTCAGCCTGCGCGAGATATCCATCGCCGCCGGTCAGGGGAGCGCCTCGAAGCTCTGGCGGATTCTGCGGACGCCAGGCGTGGCGGCGTTTTTCTGGGTGGCGATGCTGGTTCAACTGGCACATGGCCCCTACTACGTGTTTTTTTCCATCTTCCTGCAGGAAAGCGGCTACGACAGCGGTCAGACCGGCCAGTTGTGGGCTTTGGGCGTGCTGGCCGAGATCATCCTGTTTCTGTACTTCAGCCGCTTGCAACGGCGCTACAGCGCCCGCCGAATACTCCTGCTCAGCGTGATGCTGGGTGCTCTGCGCTGGTGGTTGATCGCGTGGTACGTGGATTCGTCGTCGCTGATCGTGCTGGCGCAGTTGCTGCACGCCGCCAGCTTCGGCGCGACTCACGTGGTTTCGGTGCAACTGGTGCAGCGCTACTTCGGCCGTGGCCAGCTGGGCAAGGGCCAGTCCCTCTACAGCAGTCTCAGCTTCGGCCTGGGGGGCATGTTGGGCAGTTACTACAGCGGTGAACTCTGGACGGTACTGGGTCCGTCCTGGGTGTTCAGCATCGCGGCGGGCGCCAGCACCCTGGCGGGCCTGATCGTGTGGTGGCGGGTGGAGCGGCCCGCCGACCGTGCCGCTGCGCCGGGCTTGGGTTAGAATGTGGCGCGCGCGACTGCCGGGCGCATCTTAGTGAAGGAAGCCAATCGTGCTTGAAGTCATCAAAGCGGGCGGCTGGGTCATGTGGCCCATCATCGCCTGTTCCATCATCGCCATGGCGATCATCGCCGAGCGCTTCTGGACCTTGCGTTCCAGCCGCATCATGCCGCGCAACCTGGTGCCGCAGATCTGGAACCTGCATCGCCAGGGTCAGCTGGACGCAACCCATATGCGCCAGTTGCGCCTCAGTTCGCCCCTGGGCGCGGTGCTGGCGGCTGGCCTGGCCAACCACCGGCACGGGCGCGAGGTGATGAAGGAGAGTCTGGAGCAGGCGGGGCGCGCCGTGGTTCATGAATTGGGCCGCTACCTCAACACCCTGGGCACCATCGCCTCCATCTCGCCTTACCTGGGCCTGCTGGGCAGCGTGCTCGGCATGATCAAGGTGTTCTCCACCTTTTCAATGGAGGCGGGGATCAGCAATCCGGCGCACCTGGCCGGTGGTATTTCCGAGATTTTGATCGCCACGGCCTCGGGCCTGGCCATCGCCATTCCCAGTTTGATGTTCCACCGCTACTTCCTTGGGCGCGTGGACGACCTGGCTGTCAAGATGGAAGAGGAAGCCTTGCGCCTGATCGAAATGCTGCACGGCGAGCGCGACGAATAGCCATGAATTTCCGGCCGAAGCGGGACGACAAGCCCGATCTCAACCTGATCCCGATGATCGACGTGCTTATCGTGCTGTTGATCTTCCTGGTGCTCACGACCACCTTCAGCCGCGAGGCGGCCCTGCACATCAAGCTGCCGGAGGCCTCCAGTTCCAGCGAGACCGAGGAGAAGGGCGTGGAGATCGCCATCGACGCCGAGGGCCATTACATCGTCAACCAGCACCAGACCATCAATACCGAGGTGGATACCCTGCGTCAGGCCCTGCTGCAGGCGGCGGGCGACAACAAGGACCCCCTGGTGATCATCAGCGCTGACCAGAAGACGCCGCACCAGGCGGTGATGACGGCGCTGGACGCCGCGAGCCAGTTGGGCTTCGTGCACATCAGCTTTGCCGCCAAGGTCTCCGCCGAGGAAAAGCCCTGAACGGGGCCTTGGCTTGAAGCTTTCCGCCGCTCTGACCGGCTGGATACAGGATCAGTGGTACGGCCGGCCTGAGCCGCCCATGCTGCTGCGGCCAGTGGCCGGGCTGTTCTCGGGCGTGGTGTTCCTGCGGCGCAAGGCCTATGCCCTGGGGCTGAAGCGCGCCGAGAGGCTGCCGGTGCCGGTGGTGGTGGTGGGGAACCTCTCGGTGGGCGGCACCGGCAAGACGCCGCTCACCATCGCGGTGGCCGAGATCCTGGCGCGCGCGGGCTTTCACCCGGGCATCGTCAGCCGCGGCTACGGCGGCCGACCGCAGCCGGCGCCGGTCTCGGTGGGCGCGGACAGCGACCCCGGCGAGGTGGGCGACGAACCGGTGCTCATGGCGCGCCGCAGCGCGTGCCCGGTGGCGGTCTACCCGGTGCGGTCGGCGGCGGCCAGGCATTTGTTGGACACTGCGGGCTGCGACATCATCGTGGCGGACGATGGCCTGCAGCATTATGCCCTGGCCCGCGATCTGGAGATCGCCGTGATCGATGGCACCCGCCGCTTCGGCAACGGCGCCTGCTTGCCGGCGGGCCCGCTGCGGGAACCGCCTTCGCGCCTGGCCAGCGTGGATCTGGTGGTGTGCCAGGGCGGCGTCGCCCAGGCGGGAGAGTTCCCCATGCGGCTGGAGGGCGGAGAGGCCGTCAAGCTGCTGGACCCCGGTGAGCGCAGGCCGCTGGCGGCGTTCGCCGGCACCGCCTGCCGGGCGCTGGCCGGTATCGGCAACCCGGAGCGTTTCTTCGCTCATCTCAGGGCGGCAGGGCTGGAGGTGGTGGGGCGGTCATTCCCGGACCACCACCGCTTCGTGCCCGGTGATCTCGAGGGGCCAGAGGGTGTGCCGTTGCTCATGACGGAGAAGGATGCGGTCAAGTGCCGCACCTTTGCGGGCTCCGATCATTGGTACGTGCCGGTTACGGCCCACTTGCCGGATGGCTTTGAACAGCAACTATTGAACCGACTGAAGGCGAAACGCGATGGATAAAAAACTGCTCGACATACTGGTGTGTCCGGTCTGCAAGGGAGATCTCATCTACCGCAAGGACGAACAGGAATTGATCTGCAAGGCCGACCGGCTGGCCTACCCGATCCGCGAGGACATCCCGGTGATGCTGGAGTCCGAGGCGCGCCGGCTCAGCCTGGAGGAATACGACGCCCTGCAAGGAAAGCATAGCGCTGGCCCCGCGGCCCATGGCGATAGCGTATAAGGTCGTCATCCCGGCTCGCTACGGATCGAGCCGGCTGCCCAGCAAGCCGTTGCTGCCCATCGCCGGGCGGCCGATGATTGCCCATGTGTGCGAACGGGCGCTGCTGGCGGAACCGGAGCAGGTGGTGGTGGCCACGGACGACGAGCGCATCGTCGAGGCGGTGGCATCGCTTCCGGTCACTGCCCTGATGACGCGGCCGGATCACCACAGCGGCACCGAACGCATCGCCGAGGTCTGCGAACGGCTGGGCTGGGGGGATGAAACCCTGATTGTGAACCTGCAGGGTGACGAACCGCTGATGCGCCCCGATTTGATACGCCGCCTGGCGGTGGCCTTGTCCCAGCAGGAGGGCTGCCGGGTCGCCACCCTGGCCGCGTCTATCAGCGAGCGGGCGGAAGTGTTCAACCCCAATGCGGTGAAGGTGATCCTGGATCGGGACGGCAATGCCCTGTACTTCAGCCGCGCCCCGATCCCCTGGCATCGCGATTCCTTCTCAGGCCAGGGTGGTGAGGCCGCGCTGCCCGAAGGCTTTCCCTATCTGCGCCATATCGGCATCTATGCCTATTCGGCGGGCTTCCTGCGCCGCTACATTTGCTGGCCGGCTTCGCCTCTGGAGGCGGTGGAGTGCCTGGAGCAACTGCGCATCCTGTGGATGGGGGAGCGTATCTTCGTGCTGCCGGTGGAGCGTGCCCCCGAAGCCGGTGTTGATACCGAGGAAGATCTGCAGCGGGTGCGCCGGGTTCTGGCGGACGCGGCGCCGTAACCTATAAATTAGGCCCCAAAATACCCGCCTGGTATTTCGGGCCGACGCCAAGGTCGTTCGCGCCCGACCTTGGCTGACGCGGCTAGTGGCCGCGCCGGGGCATCCGTGCCCCGCATTAACCCGGCCGGGTTAATAGCCTTTCAGTCCACTTCGAAATCCAGTTCGGCCAGCTTGCGGGACAGGGTGTTGCGGCCATATCCCAGCAGGCGCGCTGCGTCCTGCTTGCGGCCTCGGGTGACGCGCAGGGCGGCGCGGATCAGGATGCTCTCGGCGGAGCGGATGGCATCGCGCGCCACATTGTCGTTCCCCAGGCGCAGTCGCTGATCCACCCAGGTTTCGAAGCATTCCTCCCAATCCAGGGTGGTCGGCTGGCTCAGGCGCGGCGCGCCCAGCAGTTCCGCCGAAAGATCATCGAGTTCTACCTGTCGCTGGCTGAGCATGGCAGTGATGCGGCGACAGGTGTTCTCCAGTTCGCGCACATTGCCAGGCCAGTCCCAGCGGCGAAGGAATTGCTCCGCCTCGGCGCTCAGGATCTTGGCGGGACAGCGCAGTTCGCTGGCGGCTTTTTCCAGGAAATACCGCAGCAGGGGGCCGATGTCCTGGCTGCGCTCGCGCAGCGGGGGCAGCCGCACGCGGATGACGTTGAGCCGGTGGTAGAGGTCTTCGCGGAACTCGCCGGTTTTCACCAGCGGTTCCAGTTCCCGCGCGCAGGCGACGATGAGCCGCACGTCGACAGTGACACGTTCCAGGGCGCCCGCCGGGAAGAACTCGCCCGAATTGAGCACGCGCAACAGGCGAGCCTGCATGTCCAGAGGCAATTCACAGATTCGGTCCAGAAACAGGGTGCCGCCGTGGGCCTGGTCGAAGCAGCCGTAGCGGCGGCTTAAGCTTCCCTCGCCCATGCCTTGGACCTGCCCGAAGAGCTCGGCTTCGACCAGGTGGGAGGGGATAGTGGCCAGGTTCACGCTAACGAAGGGCTGCGATGCACGGGGGCTGAGCTGGTGCATGGTGCGCGCCACCAGTTCCTTGCCGGTTCCCGGTTCTCCCTGTATCAGGACGGTGATATCCGAAGGCGCCAGACGCCGGATGAGCCCGGTCACTTCCCGCATGGCGGGCGACTCCCCGACGATGATGTGTGGCTCGCGCGTTGCAGAGGCGGTGAGCTCAGGTAGGGAGCCGGTCACGCGGTCATTCTCTCCTTTTCCGGTGGTGGCTTCTCCGCCGGAGGGTCGTGGCGAAGAGAGGATGATCGGTTGGCAGTCGGTCAAGGTTGCGGCTCGCTCGCCTGGTTTCGTAACGAAACCAATTAAACCAGAGAGCGGCATGCACTGCAATCGCTTATTGGTGGATTTACACCATTATTTTTTTAATAGAGGCGGAAATGGTTTATATAAACCAGTTTTTCGCCCTGATGTGGATCACGCACTTCCGTTCTTTGGCGATGGCTCATTCAGGCGCTGCCGTATGTCGGTGAATTCCGCCAGCTTGTTCATGACACGCGCGTTGATGGTGTCTGCTGCGAATCGCCCCTCTTCATCCGGTGTCCCCACAGGTGTCGCCAGCAGCAGTTCTAGCGCCTGGTCCGCGGAGTCGACGGCGTGGATGTGGAATCGACCGGCGCGCGCCGCTTCGACGACATCCTCCCGCAGCATCAGGTGGGGCACGTTGGCGGCGGGAATGATCACGCCCTGCTCGCCGTTCAGGCCCCGCGCCGCGCAGATGTCGAAAAAGCCCTCCACTTTTTCGTTGACCCCGCCGATGGGCTGCACCTGGCCGTGCTGGTTCACCGAGCCGGTGACCGCCAGGGACTGCAGCACGGGCAGCCCCGAAAGAGACGAGATGATGCAGCACAGTTCCGCCAGCGAGGCGCTGTCGCCTTCCACCCCGCCATAGGACTGTTCGAACACCAGGCTGACGGCGACGGAAAAGGGCGTGCTGCGAGCGTAGCGGGAGGCGAGGAAGCTGGACAGGATCATGACGCCCTTGCTGTGGATGGCGCCGCCCAGTTCCGTTTCCCGTTCGATATCCACCACTTTTCCCGAGCCCAGGCGGGTGGTGGCGGTAATCCTCGAGGCCTGGCCAAAGGCGAACTCACCCAGGCTGAGCACGGACAGGCCGTTGACCTGGCCAATGGCCCCGCCCTGGGTATCGATGAACAGGGTGCCGCGCTGGATGGCGTCGTAGACGTGATCTCGGACCCGCGCATTGCGATAGACCTGATGCTCGATGGCGGAGACGACATCGTCTCGCCCGATGACCTTACGTCCGGCCTTGCCGGCGCAATAATCCGCCTCCTTCAAGAGGTCGTTGAGTTCGCGCAATTGCGTGGTCAGGCGCTGGGAATCCTGCGCCAGGCGCGCGCCGTGCTCGATCACGCGGCATACCGCCGACTTGTCCAGGGGCCGCAGGTCCTCGCGACGGGCCAGGCTGGCGATGACCCGTGCATACAGGGCGACGCTGTCCCCGCTGCGGGGCATGCTCTCGTCGAAGTCGGCGGATACCTTGAAGAAATCGCGAAACTCCGGGTCGTACAGACAGAGCAGGTAGTAGAGCAAGCGTTCCCCGGTGAGGATGATCTTCAGGTTCAGGGGGATCGGTTCCGGCTCCAGCGAGGCGGTGCTGACCAGGCTGAGGGTGCGCTCCAGGGATTCGATGCGGATTTCCCCTGCCTGCAGGCAGCGTTTCAGGCTTTCCCAGGCGAAGGGTTGCATCAGGAGCTTGCGCGCGTCCAGGATCAGATAGCCGCCATTGGCCTGGTGCAGGGCCCCCGGCTTGATCATGGTGAAATCGGTAACCAGTGCGCCGAGCTGGGCCTGGTATTCGATGCGCCCGATCAGGTTGCCGTGGCTGGGCAGGTCTTCGCACACGATGGGCGCTTGATGGCTGCTTGCGTGGTCCACCAGCAGGTTCACTCGGTAGCGGGAGAGGATGTTGCGGCGGCCGCCAAGCGCAAAAGGCGAGGACGAGTCCGAGCGCGGGAAGAACTCTTCCGCATGCTCGACGATGTCCTGTTCCGCATCGGCCAGGTATTCCATGATGCGTGCATGCTCCGCGTAGCGCTGCCGCAGATCCGCGATCAAGTGGCCGACCGAGAGGGCGGCAAATTCCCGGTTCAGACGCTTGATGCGTTCCTTGGCCTCCTTGCGCCAGATGGGAAACTGCCGCAGCAGCTTTTCCAGTTTCTGGTGCAACTGGGCGATGGTTTCCTGCAAGGCACGCTGTTCTTGTTCGCTCAGCTTTTCGAACTGCTCCGGGCCCATCACCTGGTCATTGGCGTCCACCGGCGCGAAGGCATAGCCGGTGGGCGTTTCGATGACGCTGACATTCTGCTTTCTTGCTTCGCCGCGCAAGGCGTTGAGGGAGGTCAGTTCCTTGATCCTGGCCTTTTCCTCGATGTCCTCGGCGCGGGTGCGATATTCCTCGCCCTCGAAGGTAGCGGGTATCGCGGTGTTCAGTTCCTCGCACAGATGCTCCATGTCCTGGGCAAACCGCTTGCCGACGCCGGCGGGCAGGCCCAGGGCCAGGGGCTTGGCCGGCTGGTCGAAGTTGGTCACGTAGCACCAGTCTTGCGGCGGAGGCTGGTTCTGGGCTTCGCGGGTCACGATTTCCTTGACGGCTGTCAGCTTGCCGCAGCCGGGAGGGCCCAGGGCGAAGATGTTGTAGCCGGGGCGGGCCATGCCGACACCGAAATGGATGGCGGTGAGGGCGCGGTCCTGGCCAATGATGACATCGGCATCGGCCAGTTCCTCGGTGGTTCCGAAATCCAGCAGGGTGCCGTCGCAAGGCGTGTAAAGCTTATCCGCCGGCAACGGGGTATGAAGCGGTTTCATGGCGGCCATTCTGCTCGGGACGGGTGGATGGATGAAGGCAGGAGGGCGGCCAGTACAGGGGCCCTTCGCGTTCTCGTGGAGGGCAGTATAGCGACAGCAGGCTGGCATGAAAGCCCCGCCGGGGGAGATCCATGATCCGCGGCGGGGAAGGGAGGTCGCCGCCGGAGGGCGGCGGGGAGGGCACCCGGCTTCAGTTCATGGCCATGGCGGCCAGGGGGAGTTCCTCGTTCTGGGCCTTGGGCATGTACCAGGCATCTTCGTAGAATTCGACGATGCCGGTCTCGACGTCGTACATGCCGCCAACGATGCCCAGTTTGCCCTGATCCACCAGTTCGCGGAGGATTTCGCTGCTCTGATAAATATCCCGCATGACCCATTTCACATTGTTGATCGCGACGCTGTGGACGAAGTCCGGGTTCTTCGAGTTGTGCGGCGGCGGTATGTGCGTGACCTTGCGGATGGCGGGCTGGACCTTGGCTACGAGGCCGCTGAGATGGCCCATCTGCACGTGGTCGCAGGCTCCCTTGATGGCTCCGCACTTGCTGTGGCCCAGCACCACGATGATCTTGGAGCCCGCGACTTTGCAAGCAAACTCCATGCTGCCGAGTATGTCTTCGTTCAGGATGTTTCCGGCGATGCGGATGCTGAAGATGTCACCTAGCCCGAGGTCGAAGATCAATTCGGACGATGTCCGCGAATCGATGCAGCTCAGTACCGTGGCGAAGGGATGCTGCCCGTCCTTGGTGATGCCGATGAGATTGACCACGTCCCTCTGGGCCTTGAGATTGTTGACGAAGCGGAAGTTTCCTTCCTTCAGCAACTGCAAGGCCAGGTGCGGATTCAGGCGGGACTGCAGGCGCTTGTGCAGGTTGGGCGCATCGATCAATTGCCCGGTCTGCGCGGGTTCCTCGGCCATGACCACGTCGTAGATGCTGGGCGTGTTCTCGATGGCATACTCGCTCTTGAAGCCCAGCAGGGTGAGCTGGATGCTCTTCGCCGGCGCCTTGATCTGGATGAAATCACGGATGATCTCCAGCACGTCGGCATCGATGTAAGCGCTCTTGGAGGCATCGATGATCAGGCGGGAGTCGGGCGGCACGCTGGCCAGGGAAACCAGGACGTTGGCCCGGCTGAGAAACGAGACCTCGGTGCTCAACTCGATCTTGATGATGCGGTCCTTGATGTGCCGATTGCGGAAGAACGACAGGGGATCACGAAAATTGCGCTGGAGGATGAAAAGGATGCTCACGGCCAGGCCGATGGCCACGCCGCGCAGGATGTCCGTCAGCAGGACGGCGCCCACCGTGACCAGGAAGGGAATGTACTGATCGCGCCCCTGAGCGAAGATGGCGCGCAAGGCCTCCGGGCGCACCAGCTTGTAACCGACCATCAGCATCACCGCGGCAACCGCCGCCAGCGGAATATGATTGAGCAGCGCGGGCATGGCGAGCACCGCCAGCAGCAGCAGGGCGCCGTGACAGATGGTGGACAACTGGCTGCGGGCTCCCGCTTCCAGGTTGGCGGAACTGCGCACTACCACCGAGGTCATCGGCAGGCCGCCGATCATGCCGGACAGGGCATTGCCCACGCCCTGCGCAACCAGCTCTTCATTGGGCGGCACATAGCGACGCTCGGGATCGAGCTTGCTGAGCGCCTCCAGGCACAACAGGGTCTCGACCGAGGCCAGCAGGCCGATCATCAGGCCGAATTCCAGCACCTTGGGATCGTTCCAGCGGCTGAAGTCGGGAAAATCCACCGCTTGGGCGAAATCGGCAAGGCCGCGGGTCACCGGCAGGTTGACCAAGTGTGATCCATTCAGGGCCCAGGGGCTATGCAGTGCCAACAGGATTTCATTGAACAGCAACCCGGCCAGGATGGCTGCCAGGCTGCCAGGGATCCAGCCCAGCTTGCGCCGGACGTCCACGGCGATCATGCCCGCCACGGCAAGGAGGGAAACTGCGGCTGCGCCTGGATGCAGATTGCTAAGGAGGCTCCCCAATTCGGTAAAGGTGTTCTTGCCGTCGTTCTGGAAGAAGGCGAAATCCCCTTCGGCGTCCATGTCCCAGCCCAGGGCATGGGGCAGTTGCTTGAGGATGATGATCAGGCCTATGCCGGTCAGCATGCCCTGCACCACGTTGGAGGGAAAGTAATCGGCGATCAGCCCGGCGCGGGCCAGTCCAAGGAGGATCTGCAGCAAGCCTGCGAAAACGACGCTGAGCAGGAAGGCCTCATAGGAGCCCAGTTCCTGGATTGCAAACATCGTGAAGGCGGTCAGGCCGGTGGCCGGTCCGGTCACGCTGTGAGGCGATCGGCTGAGGCTGCCTACCACCAGACCTCCGATGATGCCGGCTATGATGCCGGAATAAAGAGGTGCGCCCGAGGCCAGGGCAATGCCGAGGCACATGGGCAGGGCGATAAGGAACACGACAAGGCCGGCGGGTATGTCCTGTTTGATGTGATCAGTCAGGCGGGCTCGTGGACGCACGGTAGTCACCTCGGGCTTGATAGAGATGGGGTGAAGGTTTCGTTTCGAAACATATAGTGGTATCGATTGCGAACCGTGTCAATCGGGAACAGCCTATTTCCCAAATCGCTGTCGCCGCCAGGTGACACATCGTGACAAAGGCCGGTTCCGTCTGGATAATCTAAAACTTTTGGACGGATTCCAGCATCGACGCCCATGTGGTTTAAAAACCTGTCTCTATTGCGATTTACCGAACCTTTCTCCCTCACCGCCGAGGAACTCGAGCAGCGCCTGCAAAGCGGCCGTTTTAGGCCCTGTGGGAGCCTCGAGCCGGTCAGCTACGGCTGGTGCCCGCCCGTTGGCCGCAACGACGATGACGCCCCACTGGTGCATGCCACCAATGGCTGCATGATGGTCTGCGCCCTCAAGGAGGAGAAGATCCTGCCCGCGTCCGTGGTCAACGAAATTCTGGCGGAGCGGTTGCTGGAGCAGGAGGAGCGCAAGGGCTCGCGCCTGGGCAAGAAGGAGCGAGACGCCCTGCGTGACGAAGTGATCCACGAGCTTTTGCCCCGGGCTTTCAGCCACAGCCGGCGCAACTATGCGTACATCGATCCCAAAGGCGGGTGGCTGGTGGTGGACAGCGCCAGTTCCAAGAAGTCCGAGGAACTGGCGTCCTGGCTGCGCAAGTGCCTGGACAGCCTGCCTGTGTCGCCGCCCGCCAGCAATGAACGGCCAGCGGCCGTGCTGACCCGTTGGCTTAGCGAGGGCGCCGCGCCGTCCGACATCGTGCTCGAGGACGAGTGCGAACTGCGCTCCACCGGGGAGGATGGCGGTATCGTGCGCTGCAAGCGGCAGGATCTGTCGGCTCCGGAAATCCAGAATCACTTGGAGGCCGGCAAGGAGGTCAGCAAGCTGGCGGTCACCTGGAGTGACCGTCTCGGTTTTGTCCTGGACGACGCATTGGGCATCAAGCGACTAAAATTCCTGGATCTGGTTCAGGAACAGGCGAGCGAAGTGGAAGCCGCGGACGAAGTCGAGCGTTTCGACGTGGATTTCTCCATCATGTCATTGGAATTGGCGGCCCTGCTGCCACGCCTGTTCGAACTATTCGGCGGTGAGAGCGCTCCAAACAAGTAACATCATGGTTAAGGACGAAAGAATGTCGCGCAATTTGTGGTATTTCAGGAAGAGCGGCCTGGCCGCAGGTTTTGCGGTTGCGGCCGCATATTACGCGGGCGCCGCTTACTCGGAGGTATTCAGCTTGCCGCCCGCGGGGGATGATCTGATCGGCGAAGTGCGCTACACCAAGGCCCGCCACGAGGACACCCTCATCGATATTGCCCGGGAGTACAGTCTGGGTCAGGACGAGATCGTCATGGCCAACCCCAAGGTGGACCGCTGGCTACCCGGGGAGGGCAAGGATGTGCTCGTGCCCCGCCGCTTCATCCTGCCGGAAGCGCCGCGTGGCGGCATCGTTGTCAACATCCCGGAAATGCGCCTTTACTATTACCCGGACGCCACCGCGAAAACGCCGGCGACCCGGGTGATCACCTATCCCATCAGCATCGGACGCATGGACTGGCGCACACCGCTGGGGGCGACAAAGGTGATGTCCAAGCAGAAGGACCCTTCCTGGCGACCGCCATCCACCATCAAGGCCGAGCATGCCAAGGACGGTGATTTCCTGCCGGACGTCGTGCCGCCCGGGCCGAACAACCCGTTGGGCCGCTACGCCATGAAACTGGGCGTGCCGGGTTATCTGATTCATGGTACCGGCATCGACAAAGCCTATGGCATCGGCATGCGCGTGACCCATGGCTGTATCCGCATGTACCCAGAGGACATCGAGAAACTGTTCCCGCTGGTTTCGGTGGGCACCACCGTGCGCCTGGTGAATCAGCCCATCAAGCTGGGCTGGATGGGCGACGATCTCTATATCGAGGTCAGCCAGCCCTTGGACGAGGATCGCATGAGCTTTCAGGAACTCTACGCGCGCGCCATGGATCAGGTCGCCAAGAAAACCGCCAAGCGCCCGGTGAGTCTGGACACCGAGGCGCTCAAGGCGGCGGTCAGCGAACCGACGGGCATCCCGGTACGTATCTCGGCCGCCGGTCCTGCGGCCATGCCTGTGTCCGCGCCGGTGATGGATGAGCGCCCGCTGCAGTCGTCGCCGGAAAGCGAACCGGCACCGCGGGATGAATATTACCCCGCGGAGGAAGCGCCCCCGTCTTCCGACGAATACCAACTATTCTGAGGCAGAGACGAGCCCGCAGGCGAGAGCAACCCGGCGGTCCTAGCCCGCTTTGGGGGGTACGTAACCTTCCGGCAGGGCCGCGCCAGGGCCGAATAGGTACTTCTCACGCTCCTGAGCGAGAAACTGCTTGGCTTGCGCTTCGAAGGGCATCAGGCGATGCTCGTTGATCAGCATGGTCTGGTGGCGCAACCATTCCTGCCAAGCCTGCTTGGAAATGTTTTCGAAAATGCGCTTTCCAGCCTCGCCAGGAAAAGGCGGCGCATCCAGTCCCTCGGCTTCAGTGCCGAGTTTCACGCAGTTCACGATTCTGCTCATGTCAGGTTCAAGCCTTGTGTGTTGAGGATTGGGAGGCGCCGGCGGCGCACTCTTCCAGGAGCCTGCGAACCGGTGCGGGAAGGGCTAGATCCGGATGCGGGGCGAACCAGGCGCCGTGCCCCGGTTCCGCCGCGTTGTACCGGGCTTTTGCCACCCCGATCACGGGTCGGTAATCCAGGTGAAAGTGGCTGAAAGTATGCCGGCGTTCCGGAAGGCACTCAAGCTCGCCGACTTCCAGACCGCGTTGAATACACCATTCATGGATAGTGTCCAGGCTGTCGAATTCGGGCAGGCTCAGGAGTCCGCCCCAGATGCCGATGGGGGGTCTGCGCTGCAGCCAGAATTCGCCGTTCCGGTTATTCAGGACCGCCAGCAGGCAGCGCCTGACCGGCATTGAGCGGTTGGGGCGCGGGGCCGGAATGGAGGCCGTCTGGCCGCTTCGATGGGCTTCGCAGTCGCCGCTTAACGGGCAGGCATCGCAGCGTGGTCGCGTTCGGGTGCACACCGTGGCGCCCAGGTCCATCATGGCCTGATTATATTCTGCAGTCCGCGACGTCGGCGTGTAACGCTCGCTGAGCTCCCACAGTTCCCGCAGCACGCGAGTCTCGCCGGGCCAGCCGGCGAGACCGGCGTGGCGGCTTAACACCCGCTTGACGTTGCCGTCGAGGATGGCGGCGGGTAGTCCGTGGCCCAGGCTGAGGATGGCGCCGGCCGTGGAGCGCCCGATGCCTGGCAGTGCCGCGAGGGCCTCGAGGCGCTCCGGCAGCCTGCCAGCGTGCCGCTCGACAACCTCTCGCGCCGCGCAGTGCAGATTGCGGGCGCGGCTGTAATAGCCGAGGCCTGCCCAGTAGCTGAGGACTTGGTCCAACTCCGCTGCTGCCAGCGTCGGAAGGTCCGGAAAGCGCTGCATGAAGCGGCTGAAGTAGGGAATGACCGTGGCGACCTGGGTCTGCTGCAGCATGATTTCGGACACCCAGACCCGGTAGGCGGTCGGGGCCTGCTGCCAGGGCAGGTGTTTGCGGCCATGGATTTCAAACCAGTCCAGGACTGCGCGCTGAAAAGCTTGTGGACTCATGCGTGCGTGTTTGCGTTGGGATGAGCGAACTTTTGCTTTAAACTTCCCCCTTTTCGCTGCGGGCCGCCGGGGTTCGCGCGGCCACTGGATTCTACACCGATCAGCATGTTTTCTACCTCACGCGTGACCGCCTTCGTGGTGTTAGTTGCGGCTCTGCTCGTGGCATGCGGGCAGAAAGGCCCTTTGTTCATGCCTGAGGACGAATTGCCCAAGGCGGCAAAAGCCCAGCAGAAGCCCAAAGCCAAGCCAAAGCAGTCTCCCAAGCCGCAGGCGGCGCCGTCACCGACCCCGACCCCGACCCCGCAGCCGGAAGAGCCCTCGCCGGATATGGACGAGACGCAGGATGGCTATGCTCCCATGGCGGACCCCAACGACTTCTGATGACCTGAGCGCATGGACCATTTCAATTACCGTAACGGCGTGCTTTGCGCCGAAGACGTGCCCTTGTCGGCGATTGCCGAGCAGTTCGGCACACCCTGCTATGTCTATTCCCGCGCCACCCTGGAGCGTCATTGGAAGGTGTTCGACCAGGCCTATTCACAAGGTCCGCACTTGATCTGCTATGCGGTGAAGGCGAACTCCAACCTGGCGGTGCTCAATCTGCTGGCCCGCCTGGGTTCTGGTTTCGACATCGTTTCGGTGGGCGAACTGGAGCGTGTGCTGGCGGCCGGCGGCGACCCCGCCAAGGTAGTATTTTCCGGCGTTGGCAAGCGCGAGGACGAGATCCGGCGGGCGTTGCAGGCCGGCATCCGCTGTTTCAACGTGGAGGTGCCCGGGGAGCTTGACAGACTGAACCGTATCGCGGGTGAAATGGGGCTGCGCGCGCCGGTTTCGTTGCGCGTGAACCCCGATGTGGACGCCAACACCCATCCCTATATTTCGACAGGCCTGAAGGAAAACAAGTTCGGGATCGATATCGAGCAGGCGGTGTCTGAGTACCGGCGCGCGGCGTCCATGGCCCATCTGGATGTGGTGGGCATCGACTGTCACATCGGTTCGCAGCTGACCACGACGGAGCCATTTCTCGATGCCCTGGACCGCCTGCTGGGTCTGGCACTGCGCCTGCGCGAAGCCGGACTGCAGATCCATCATCTGGATCTGGGCGGCGGGCTGGGCATACGCTACCGCGACGAGGAACCGCCGGAACCAGCGCAGTTGGCCTCCCTGGTGGCCGAGAAGCTCAAGGGGCAGGACTTTGAAGTCATCATCGAGCCGGGCCGGGCCATCGTCGGCAACGCCGGCATCCTGCTGACCCGGGTCGAGCACATCAAGGCCACCAGCGCGAAGAATTTCGCCATCGTAGATGCCGCCATGAATGACCTGCTGCGCCCGGCGCTCTATGACGCCTGGCAGGCCATCGTGCCGGTTTGCCAGGAGAGTTCGGCCGGCAGCCTCACGGTGGATGTGGTGGGGCCGGTTTGCGAAACCGGCGACTTTCTCGGCAAGAACCGGGAACTGGCGGTAAGCGAGGGGGATCTCCTGGCGGTGCGATCGGCCGGGGCCTATGGCTTCAGCATGAGTTCCAACTACAACTCCAGACCCCGCCCGGCCGAGGTCATGGTGGACGGCGAGCGGGCCCATCTGGTTCGCCCCCGTGAAAATCTGGCATCGCTGTTTGCCGGCGAGAGCCTGTTGGACTGATCCATGCTACATTTCACGAAAATGCACGGCCTGGGCAACGACTTCGTGGTGATCGACGCGGTTCGCCAGCAGGTTGATCTGACTGCCGAGCGCGTACGCCACATTGCCGACCGGCACTTCGGGATCGGCTGTGATCAGGTTTTGTTGGTGGCGCCGCCGCTGCGCGAGGGCGCGGACTTCAGCTACCGCATCTTCAATGCCGATGGCGGTGAGGTGAACCAGTGCGGTAATGGCGCCCGCTGCTTTGCGCGTTTTGTTTATGAGCAGGGCCTGTGCGATAAGGCGGAGGTGAGGGTCGACACGGGCGCCGGTCAGCTCCTACTGCGCCGAGAAGCCGATGGTAACATCACGGTGGATATGGGAATTCCGCGGCACGCGCCAGGGGAGGTGCCCCTGCTGGCGGAACGTGAGTTGCCTGTCTACCGGTTCGAAGCCTTGGGTCAGGCTTTTGAATTTGGTGCGGTATCCATGGGCAACCCACATGCCGTGTTGCGGGTCGAAAGTGTCAGGACGGCACTGGTATCAGAGTTGGGGCCATTGCTCGAGGGTGCGCCGGTGTTTCCCGAACGGGCCAATGTCGGGTTTATGGAAGTGCTCGGCAAGGGACATATCCGCCTCCGGGTGTTCGAGCGTGGTTCCGGCGAGACCCTGGCCTGCGGGAGCGGGGCTTGTGCGGCGGCCGTGGTCGGAATCGAATGGGGGCTGCTGGAGTCTCCCGTGCAGGTGGACCTGCCCGGAGGCACGCTGAGCATCCGTTGGTCCGGACGTGGTTCGGCGGTGCTCATGACAGGGCCCGCCACCACCGTTTTTGAAGGAAAGTTGCAGCTATGAAATTGAGCAAGGCACAGCGACAGGAGCAACCCAGCGTGACGGCTGCCGACGTGGAGGCTTACTTGCGTTCCCACCCGGATTTTTTTCACCAGCATCTGGAACTGCTCGAAACGCTGCGGGTTCCTCACCCCAGCGGCGAGGCGGTTTCCCTGGTTTCGCGCCAACTGGACGTGCTGCGCGACAAGAACCGCCGCTTGCAGATGCAGTTGAACGATATCCTGCAGATCGCGCGCGACAATGATTCGCTGGCGCGCCGCATACACCAGTTGACCCTGTCCCTTCTGGACGCCACTTCCTTGGATGATGCCTTGGGCGGCTTGCGCTGGCTGCTGCATGAATGCTTTCAGGCCGACTTCGTGGCGGTGCGCCTGCTGGAGCCGGTCATCGACAGCCCGATCGCGGACCTGTGCATTCCACCTGACTGCGCCGAGGTGGATCATCTCCGCCATGTGCTGGAAAGCGGCAAGCCGGAATGCGGCCAGCCCACTCCTTTTCAGGCAGAGGTGCTCTTTGGGAGCGAGGGGCCCGACGTCATGTCCTTCGCCCTGGTGCCTTTGCAACATGCCGGGCTCAAAGGGGTTCTGGCCATCGGCAGCCGAAACGCCAGCCGCTTCGAGGCGGGCATGGGACATTTGTTCCTGAACCAGATGGGCGACATCGTCGCCGCACGCCTGGTGGCCTTGCTTAAGGGATTGCCATAGGCCAAGCCAGTGGACTCCTCGGCCGCGCGTCAACAGCTCGAGCGCTTTCTGCAGGGGCTCAAGACGCGCCAGAGGGCTTCGATGCATACCTGTGCCGCATACGGGCGCGACCTCTCCCGATTCCTCACGTTCTGCGGCGTCCAGGGGCTGGAAGGCTGGGACCAGGTGATGCAGCACCATGTTCGCCTCTATGTCGCAGAACGTCATCGGCAGGGCATCGTCAGTCGCAGCCTGCAGCGGGAGTTGTCCGCCCTGCGCGGATTTTTCGATTTCCTGATCAAGGAACGGGTGCTCGGCCTCAATCCGGCTCAGGGCGTGCGGGCGCCCAAAGCCCCCCGCAAGCTGCCGCGTCTGCTGGACGTGGATCAGATGTCGGGCCTGCTGGAGGCGGACCGGGAGGGTCCGCTGGAAACGCGCGATGTGGCCATGTGGGAACTGTTCTACTCCTCGGGCCTTCGTCTCAGTGAATTGACAGCCCTGAACGTGGTGGATATGGACCTGGTGGCCGGTTCAGCGCACGTGCGCTCCGGAAAGGGCCGCAAATCGCGCTACGTGCCCGTGGGGAGCAAGGCCGCGGAGGCCGTGGCGCGATGGCTGTCAGAGCGCGCTAACGTGGCTTCGCCCGGGGAGGATGCCCTGTTCGTCAGTCGCCTGGGCACCCGGATCGTGCCGCGTACGGTGCAGATGCGGCTCCAGCGTTGGGCGCGCAAGCTGGGTGTGGCCGAACAGGTGCATCCGCATATGCTGCGGCACTCTTTCGCCAGTCACATGCTGGAGGCCAGCAGCGACCTGCGTGCCGTACAGGAACTGCTGGGACATTCCAACATCAGCACGACCCAGATCTACACCCACGTGGACTTCCAGCGCCTGGCCGCCGTCTATGACCAGGCACATCCGCGTGCGCGCAAGCGCCATGACCGCGATACCCCTTGAACATCGGGCCTGGGGTTGCCGTGTCAAAGCCGTCGCCCCAGCGAGCTCACTTACGATATAATCCCGGCTGTATAAAAAACGCAACCAGGACAAGCTGATGTCTGTGCTCAAGAAAATGCCTAGCCGCGGGCCGACACCGGTCGGACCTCCGGGACGCTTTAGCCCGAAGATGAGCAAGGAACGGGGCATTGCCTGGAGCATCGGCATGGGAGTGGTCGTCCTGCTCCTGCTTCTGGGAATCCTGACGGAATACTGGGGCCAGGAGCCTGACCGCTTCGATGTGCAGAAGGCGGCCATGGAGGCGGCAGGGGTCGAGAACGTGAAGGAACTTCCCCTGGGTTACGCTTATGCGACTGCCATCATCGAGGTGGCGCAGACCCTGTTGCACAAGCCAGGCGGCTTTCTATCCAATGACATGTTCCCGCCGGGCGTCTTCATGGACAACATGCCAGGTTGGGAATATGGGGCGCTCACCGCCCTGCGTGACGGTACATCTGCCTTGCGCAACCATATCGCCCGCGCCCAGTCGCAATCCAAGGAGGACGCTGACCTGGCCAAGGCGGAACCGATGTTCTATTTCGACCATAAGTCGTGGCAGTTGCCTTCCTCCGAGTCCGAGTACTTCAAGGGCGTGGAAGCCATGGAGCATTACCGTGAGCGCTTGGCCCAGCGGGAATCGCAGTTCTACGCGCGCGCCGACAACCTGCGGCAATACCTCGAGATTCTGGAAAAGCGCCTCGGTAGTCTCTCCAACCGCCTGAGTGCCAGCGCCGGCGACAGCCGCCAGCTGAGCCCGGAGCAACTGCAGCCCGTGCAGATGAAGACGTCGTGGATGATGATCGATGACGTGTTCTTCGAAGCCCGGGGCTACTGTTGGGCGACCATTCAGATCTTGCGCGCCGTGGAATACGATTTCCGCGACATTCTGGGGAACAAGACGGCCATGGTGTCCTTGCAATCCATCATCCATGAGTTGGAGGATGGCCAGGCCGAATTCCTGAGCCCGGTAATCCTCAATGGCGGTGGGTTCGGGCTTTTTGCCAATTATTCCCTAACCTTGGCCAACTACATTGCCCGAGCGAACGCAGCCACCATCGATCTGCGCAATCTGCTGCAGCAAGGCTAGCGAGGTGAATTTGATGTCCGACCACGCGGGTCCGGGTTTTCGGCTGGTCCTATTCCGATAGGTTGGATTTCAAGCATCGCCTTGCAGATTTAGGGTTACCAAGGGCCGTCGCCATATCACGGCCCTTTATTTTGCATAGAGACAGAACTACCGGTCATTCCCCATGAGAGAACTTCCACTGGAACCGCAGATTCCAACCAACGCTTTTCTGCGCCTTTTGTTCATGGTGATCTTTTTTGCCCTGTTCGGCGCGGTACGCATCCTGGCCTGGTTGGTCGTTCTTTTCCAGTTCTTGTCGCATCTGTTTACTGGACGCGTCACCGAGCGCGGCTCGCGCTGGGGCAAGGCGCTTTCCGACTGGATTCATCAGATGCTGCTGTTCATGACCTACAACACCGAACGGATGCCGTTTCCGTTTCATCGCTTGGGTGCCGGCCGGGATTAAACTAGCCTGAGGCGAGCGGCCGTCAGGGATGGAGGGGGCCGCTCCGCACAAGTCCTTGGGCAGCGAAACGACCTTTCAGCAGGATGTGTGCGATCCATCGGTGCTGGCGGCGACCTTACGCGCCTTGGCGGGGCCGCTGCTGGAAAAACTGGCGGACCGCGGCTGGCATGCTAGCACCGTCACACTCAAAGTGCGCTATGCCGACTTCCAACTGGTGACGCGCAGCCGCAGCCGCCAGGACCTGCCGGTGCGGCGGATGGGCGAACTCATGCCGGTGCTCATGGAGCTGCTCCGGCACACGGAGGCCGGACCGAGGAAGGTCCGGCTCATAGGTGTGTCATTTTCCGGGCTTCAGGAACCGGTAGTGGCAATGGGAGCGTTCAGGCAGATGAGCTCGTTCGATTGAACTGTGTGCCTGTCGCCCCGAGTTTCCGTGCAGTCAATCGGGTTTTGGACTAGGAATCGGTTTCCGTGGCCCAATGCAGAAGCGGGTTCACCATACCTTGCATATTGCCAGTGAACAAGCCGCGGGCCGAGTCGCCATTCATGGCATCGGTCATCTGCACCACGATGTAACGGTCTGCGGCGAATTCGCCCCGACGCGGTGAAAGTACCAGGCAGCTGGGCATGATCAGAATGCGGCCATCCAGCAGCAGGTCACCGGGCACGGTGACGGAACTCTTGTAGCGTCCCGCCGGCCGCGGTTTGCCCCGCCATGCCGGGTCGTCGTCCAGCGACGTGAAGATGACGATGGACTCCTCGTTGAGGAAGTGGACGTGAGGCAGCAGTTCATAACCTGACTGCAGCACGTCGTATTCCATTTCCACCACGAAAGGTTCGCGGACGTCGAAGAGGTTGGTAACCTTGCCGTTGGGCCGGCGGACGCGAACCGCGCGCAACCGCGCAATGTCACCTCCCGGCGCTTTTTCCACATCCGGCCATGTCAGTTCGGACAAACTGGTGTCGAGGACCGAGCCAAGATAATTGCTGACGACCTTGGTGGCGGGGCCATCCTCATGCAGTTTCCCCTCGCGCATCCAGATCACGCGTTCGCAGAGCCGGCTCATGGCCTGCATGTTGTGGGATACGAACAGCACGGTTCGCCCCTGCTTGCTCACGTCCTGCATTTTCGTCAGGCACTTGCTGGTGAAACTGGAATCGCCAACCGCCAGCACCTCGTCGACGATCAGCACTTCGGTTTCCAGGTGGGCGGCCACTGCAAACGCCAGTCGCAGGTACATGCCGCTGGAGTAATGCTTTACCGGGGTATCGATGAACTTGCCGACCTCCGAGAAGGCGACGATCTCGTCGAAGTTCTTGAGGATTTCCTGGCGGCGCATGCCCAGGATCGCTCCGTTGAGGAACACGTTCTCGCGACCGGTTAGTTCGGGGTGGAAGCCGGTACCCACTTCCAGCAGGGAGCCTACGCGGCCAAAGATATCGATTTCGCCCCGGGTCGGATCGGTGATACGTGAGAGGACCTTGAGCAGCGTGCTCTTGCCTGCGCCGTTGCGCCCGATGATTCCGACGACTTCGCCGAACTTGATGTCGAAAGAGACATCGTTGACAGCCCAGATGATTTCGTCCAGTTCGGCAGCGCCCGACGCCTTACCCCGCAGCAGGTTGCCGACGCGCCGGAAGGGTCCGACGACCAGATTGCCGATACTCTCGCGCAGTGTCTTGTAATTTGACCGGTGGGTTTTTAGCGCACCGATATGGTACTGCTTGCTAACGTTTCTGACGCTGATTGCAATGTCATTCATGATTCAAACTACGTCCGCAAAAGTCTTTTCCATACGGCGAAAATACACCAGGCCGCTCAGCAGGATGAGCAGCGAAACGCTGGAGGAAACCAGGATCATGTGGAGCGGGAGGATTTCTGTGCCCAGCAAGGCCCATCGAAAACCTTCGACCACCCCGGCCATGGGATTGAGGCCATAGTACATGCGCCAGGCCTCTGGGATCAGGCTGCTGGGATACGCGATGGGGGTCGCGAACAGCCAGAATTGGGTCAGAAAGGGCACGGTGTAGCGCACGTCCCGGAACTGAACATTCATGGTGGCCAGCCACAATGAAACGCCTAGGGAGGTGACAAAAGCCAGCAGGAGGAAGCAGGGCAGCCAGACTACGTTTGCTGTCGGAATGATGTGGAAGTAGGCCATCATGCCTAGCAGCACGGCGAATGCCAGGGTGAAGTCCACGGTGCCAGCCAGAAGCGTTGCCAATGGCATGGCTAAGCGCGGGAAATAGATTTTCTTTACCAGGTTCGAGTTGGTCACCAGGGTATTGGAACCATTGGTCAAGCCATTGGCGAAGAAGCTCCAAGGCACCAGCGCGGCGTAGGCGAAGATGGGATACGGAATGCCGTCGGACGGGATTTTACCGAGCTTGCCGAAGAACAGGCTGAATACCAGCATGGTAAAAAAGGGCTGAATGATGGCCCACGCGGCGCCCAGCACGGTCTGCTTGTAACGCACCTTGATGTCGCGCCAGACCAGGAAATACAAAAGTTCCCGGTATCGCCACAGTTCTGCGAAATTGATCGGAACCCATCCTCTCGACGGCCTGATGCGTATGAATGATCTCTCCGGGTATTGGGCGGAAGGGCCACTACCCATAGGCTCGATTGGTTGTTCGGCTTGCATAGGTCTGGTATCCAGTTAAGGAATTGAACAAATTGAGGTTCCCGCGGCACGCCAGCGAGGCGGCGTCGGCGCGCCCGGAAGTCGAAATCTCGGGGGGCCGTGCAAGGCGTGCATTCCGGGCATGGCCGAGGAAAAGAAACGGCGGCTCACGCTTTACATGCCAGGTCCAAGCGACCGAACGCTTGGGCTTCGGACTTAGCCTAGCACCGCTTATGGAAAAGCACCGCTTCAGCTTCATTCCGAACCGCATCCCCGTAGAGCCCAAGCTGAGTCATAGACTTCCAGCGTGCGCTCAGCAATGCGCGTCCAGGCGAACGCTTCGGCTCTCAGGCGGCTGGCGACGCGCATGGCCTGCCGCTGGCCATCATCGCCGCGCAGGTCCAGAATAGCGCGAGCCAAACGCTCGGGGTCTCTCGTCGGGACCAGGACTGCGCAGGCGGCATCCACATAGTCCCGCACGCCGGCAAGTTCGGTAGAGACGATCGGCACGCCGCAGGCCATGGCCTCCAGGATGCTGTTGTTGGCAGTGGCATCGGTCAGGGGCAGGACCATCAGGTCTGAGCGTTGGTACATGGAAACCAGGGCGCTGTCTGTCACGGACGAGTGCAAGTCTACATTAGGCAACTGCGAATAATGACGGAAAAGCTCGGGTCGCGTCACGATGTCGAAACGCACTTCGGGGGCTGTATCCCCGATCAGGCGGGCCGCTGCGGCCAGCGTTGCGTGATCGCGCAGGTGCGAGCCCACGGCGATGCAGCGGAAAGCCCCATCCTCGCCGCGTTTGACCGTCGGGTCTGGGGTGAAGAAATCGGTGTCTATGCC
The DNA here is from genome assembly GCF_000934725.1 of Methyloterricola oryzae. NCBI lineage: Bacteria > Pseudomonadati > Pseudomonadota > Gammaproteobacteria > Methylococcales > Methylococcaceae > Methyloterricola > Methyloterricola oryzae. Next base: position 432,650 of record NZ_JYNS01000001.1, on the reverse strand, counting down.
GTGAGGAACGAAATGGATGAGCTCCATTGGCATGTGTCGAGCTAGAAAGTCCTTTTGAACGTCGGACATCACGATGACCGCGTCAAGATTCGAGAGGAATCCAGCATCCGTAACGACTTCGCGAAAGCGCTGCTCGGGCGTGTGATAGGTTGCCACCAGGATATTGCCCGCGTGCAACTTGCGCAGCAAACCGGCGAAGCGGAACTGGTTTTCCCCGTACAGAAAATGGAAAACCTGTCCTTTGGTCGAGATCCACCGCCTGGCAACGCTCAGTTCCGTGACAAAAGAAGCGCGGTGATACCAGGCCAGCCCGGAACGCCGGATGATGGGCTTGCAAAGCTTGCCGATGATCCGTTGCATTACGCTCAGGTGCTGCGGGGCGTGGATCACTTGCGCACCCAGATAACCGCTGAGGCGATCGTAACCTGAGGCGGAGGCGTGGTGGGCCATGCGCAGGGACACCAGGTTGACCGGATAGCTGCGCGGTGCGGGCCGGCTGGCCTGCGCGTGTTTCCCGAGCTCTGCGGATGCGGTGTTGTCCTTCATCGTGACTGTGCGCTGCCCGTCAGCTTCCGTAGAGGGCGCGCGATATAGCCGCGGGTGAGCCTGGCGGCCGCTCGGACCAGTTCGAGCAGACTAAACGGGTAGCCAACGTTTTCCAGGGACTGGCGCTGAAAATCGCGAAAAGCGGGATCGAGCAGTTTGATGTGCTGGCGAGATAATTCCTCGTAGTAAAGCTGCAGCCTTTCGTCACAGGCCTGCTTCAATTCAGCCTGCGTCATGAAGTCCGGTCCATAACGGGTAAGCATGGCGAGGCCTTCCAACCGGTTGGTGTTGAGCTTCTGCGCGATGGTCGCCGTTCGGGACTCCTCGTGCAGCCGTGTGTAGGTCAGTACTTGGTGGACATAACCAAAGTCCCAGTCTTTCAAGATTTCGAACAGGACCGCCACATCCACGTGCAGGCTGTCTTGCGGATAGAACGGTACCCGGCTGCGCACGATGTCGGAGCGGATCAGGATGGAAGAGGGCGAACCAAAAAGATACGGGCCACCCTGCAATCTGTCCTTGCAGGTAGCCCGGCCTGACAAAACCGTATCGGTGTAAGGAAGTCCGTCGCCGCGCACTTTGCAGCCACTCAGCACGTAGGCTCCCACCACGCCGACACGGGGGTTCGCATCGGCAAGACTTACCATCTTCTCCAGGCATTCCGGATACATCCAGTCATCCGCGTGCAGGATCTTGCAGTAAGCGCTGTCGTCAGCCATGTAGGTGAGAGCGCGATTACTGTTCTCTATGGCTCCGACAAAATCCGTGGCGTCGATTACCCGGATGCGGGGATCGAGCTGCGCATAAGACTGGGCAATGGCTAGAGTCTGATCCTTGCTGCAGTTGTTGGCGATGATGAACTCGAAATTCTCGTAGGTTTGCGCGAGGACGCTTTCGATGCACTCGCGCAGGTATTTCTCGCCGTTGTAGACCGGTGTGACCACCGACACCAGGGGTTGCTGGGCTCGATTCATGCTAATTTGCTGGAAACCCTAATTTGAAGACACCAAGACAAAAACAGCTTGGTTTCGGTAACTGGCGCTGATACGGGTAGACATCATTCCCGCATCCGGACTACGCGGGCGGGGGAGCCGACGGCGATCGCGCCAGCCGGCACATCCTTGGTGACCACGGAACCCGCTCCGACGACCGCGCCGCGCCCGATGCGCACGCCGTCCAGCACGATGACGCCATATCCCAGCCAAACGTCATCTTCAATGACGATACCCCCCTTGCTGACCAGTTCCTGCTCGCGGATCGGGCGTCCCGGCGCAATCTGATGGTTGTACGGGTAGAAGGCGCAGGCCGGTGCGATCTGTACATCGCTTCCGATTTCGATGACGCCGCAATAGGCCGAGAGTTGGTTGCGTGGCTGTATGCTGGTTCTGGCCCCAATACGGATTACGCCGCCAACCCCCGTTTGGAGGATCGAGTCGCGGTGCAGGTGGACCTTCTCCCCCAATTCGATCATGCCCTCCGAATTATCTCCGTACAGCAGTACCCGATCGTCCAAATAGATGTATCTTCCCAACCGGACATTGCGGTGGTTGACGATCGCCGAAGGCGAGACGTAGCCGAACGGCGCCAGGTTGGAAAGCCTCAGTCGGTCATAGTAATGGCCTGTCGCCGCCCAGCAGGCCAGGCGCGTAGCCAGTCGGCCGGTGCGGCTGAGGCTCGCCTTGCGCATCCAGAAGCGCACCCACGCCCTACGCGCACTACTTAGTGACATAGTGAATCCGGTTGTACGTGTGACATGGCCCAAATTCCAAAACCTAGCGGACATCGGCATTCTGTTGCCCCGCAATCGGCTCTGGGCAAGGTGCGAGCACTGATCGCGCCCCCGGGTTATGAAGGTCATGTGATCCCTGGCCTCCATCGATTACGCGCGAGTTGACCGCAAAATACCCGCCGCATTGCCTAATTAAGTGTAGACACAAGGGCGAATGGCGCGCGCGGTTAAAGCATTAAGACTAACTGCTGAACCCGCTTACTGCAAGGCATGCAGCGGCTTTAAGCGCCAGGCTGGGCGTCGCTTGAGGACGACGCCGGCGGCCGGCAATGCCTCGGGCCGCGATTGTTTGCCTATGTTCAAATCGCCGCGGGTGTGGCGACCGACGCAAACGGGGGATAATGGGACCTGGTTTCTTGACGAACGCAATGCGAAGGTAGGTACGCGTGAAGAAGTTCATCAATACGGTCGACACCTTGTTGGAGGAATCATTAAGTGGTTTTGCGCGGGCGCATACGGATATCGTCAGGTTCAATCGCGAGCCGCGCTACCTGGCTAGGTTGGCTGCCCGCAAGCCAGGGAAGGTGGCGCTGATTTCCGGTGGGGGTTCCGGGCATGAGCCGCTGCATGGCGGCTTCGTCGGGCTGGGCATGCTGGATGCCGCCTGTCCTGGCCAGGTTTTCACCTCGCCCACTCCGGACCAGATGCTGGCGGCGGCGCAAGCAGTGGATTCCGGCGGCGGCATACTCTTCATCGTCAAGAACTATGCGGGCGATGTCATGAATTTCGAAATCGCTGCGGAGATGCTGGATCTGCAGCACGCTATCGTGCTGGTGCATGACGACGTTTCCATTCCTGAGCACCAGGGCATGGGAAGGCGGGGCGTGGCCGGAACCGCCATCGTCGAGAAAATGGTGGGTGCCGCCGCCGAGGCTGGGGCCGATCTGGCAACTTGCCAGGCCTTGGGCGAGCGGGTCGTGCGTGCTACAGCGTCCATGGGTGTGGCCCTGACCAGTTGCACGGTGCCTGCGGCTGGTCGACCCACGTTTGAAATTGGCGACAGCGAGATGGAACTCGGGGTCGGCATTCACGGCGAAAAGGGCAGGGAGCGCAGGGCAATAGCTAGCGCAACGGACATCATCGGACTGTTGGGTCAGACCATCGAAGCGGAACTGAAACCAGGCGACGGGCAGCGTGCGCTCCTGCATATCAACGGCTTCGGGGGAACGCCTTTAATGGAATTGTACTTGCTCTATGAACTCGCCGAACGCTTCTGGGCCGAGAGAGGTGTCCGGATAGAGCGTTCCCTGGTGGGCAATTTCACTACGTCCCTGGACATGGCGGGAGCTTCCGTGACCCTGACGCTGCTGGACGACGAACTGATCCGGTTGTGGGATGCGCCGGTGCATACCGCAGCTCTGCGCTGGGGCTGCTGAGGGCCGGGTTCAGGTGCTGCCTTCGAGGTGCCGGACTATGGCTTCGATCATCAATTGGCTGGTTCTGGCGCCTGGATCCAGGTAGCCCCGGGCGCGCTCGCCGAGGAATGATGCGCGGCCTTTGCCTGCGATCATGTCGCGGGTGGATTCGCAGCCCGCGCGGGCCGCTTCAGCAATGGCCTGGAGGGTGACGGCCGGCAGGCTCTGACTTTCCGTCGCCGCCCTCCACGCCTGCGCCACAGGGATCAGCACATCGAGCATGGTCTTGTCGCCCACGTCCGCCTTGCCGCGCTGTTTCATGGCCTGCACTCCTTGGGCAAACCCATGGGCGAGACTTACAGCCGAGCCCTCAGGCGCTTTCAAGGCCTTGCCCATCGCCATGAACAGGGTTCCGTAGAGGGAGCCTGACGCGCCGCCGATGCTGCTCATCAGGCTCATGCCGGATTTCTGCAGGAGGTCTGGCCAGTCCATGGCTTCCCAGTCAGCGGCGGCGCGTAGCAGCGTCTCCAGCCCCCGCTGCAGGTTGGTGACGTGATCGCCATCACCTATGGCCTGGTCCAGCGCGGCGACTTCCTCGGCGTGGTCGCCTATCGCTGCGGCGGCCTTTTGCAGTAATGTCAGAAATTCACGGTTGTGTGCGGACATCGCTGCGAGCCTCCGGTCGAATTCGGTCGGTGTGAAGGTTGGAACCGGGCACGACAACGCCTCGCGGCGGACAGAGTTGCCGGCTAGCGCAAGGTTGCGTGAAACTTGGGCCGCGGCGCAGTTTAATGCAAAATGCTCCCATCAGCTAACAGCTCCCATGCGGCTACCATGACCGACCCCAATATACTCGCAGACGTTCGTGCCCTCATCATCGATATGGATGGCGTACTTTGGGCGGGAGACCAGCCCATGCCGGGCCTTGCGGAGTTCTTCCAAACGCTGCGGCGGCGCTCCATGCGATTCGTGCTGGCTACCAACAATGCCCTGAAAACGCCGGACCAATATGTCTCTAAGCTGGCCAGCATGGGCGTGAGCGTGGCCCGTGACGAGATCATCGGTTCGGGACTGGCGGCCGCCCTGTATCTGAAACAGCATGCCCGGCCTGGCGCCAGGGTATTTCCCATAGGCGGCGATGGCGTGCGGCAGGCGCTCATCGACAATGGCTTTCAGTTGGTGGGTCTGTACGAAAAGAATGCCGACTATGTGGTCTGCGGCATGGATCATGAGTTGTCGTGGGACAAAATTGCGACCGCCACCCTCAATATCCGGGAGGGAGCTCATTTCATTGGTACCAATCCGGATACGTCCCTGCCGACGGAGCACGGTCTCACGCACGGTAATGGCGCCATCCTGGCCGCCTTGCAGACGGCCACCGGGGTAGCGCCCTTCATCATCGGCAAGCCGGAACCGATCATGTATCGCATCGCCATGGAGCGGCTCAAGGCCAATGCCGAGGAGACGGTCGCCGTGGGCGACCGCCTTGATACGGACATTTTGGGAGCCGTACGCACCGGCATACGCAGCATCCTCGTTCTCACGGGGGCGTCCCGGCGGGAACACCTGGCGCAGATGGACTACGAGCCAACCTGGGTCATGCAGGATATTCGCGAAATCACCGCCTTGCTGGCCTGACACTCTCGAGGAATCATCATGGCGCTGTTTCTGGATTCCGCCCATGCCGCGGATGCCCGCACCGCAATGGCCTTCGGGTTCGTGGGTGGGATTACCACCAACCCCAACCTGATGGCGCAGACCGGGCGCAAAGCACTGGAAGTCATCGCGGAATTGACGGAGATCTGCCCCGGTCCCGTGTTCTATCAGTTGTCGGGGGCTACCCTGGAGGATCGAGAGGCCGAGGCGCGGCGCTTTCTCGCTTTGCGCTCCAATGTTGCGCTCAAGATCGCCATGACGTCGGAGAACATTGGGCTCGCCGCGCGTCTGGCCCGCGAGGGCACGACGGTCGGCATGACCGCCTGCTACAGCGCGGCTCAAACGTACCTGTGCTGTGAGGCGCGGACGGCGTATTCCATCGCTTATGTCAACCGCAGTACCCGTCTGCAGGGAGACGGCTTGGCGCTGACCGGGGAAATGCGCGCGGTGGCGGACGCCTGCGGCCGCGAGACACGCATCATGGTCGCCAGCCTCAAGTCGGCCCGGGAAGTCGTGCAGGCCATATTGGCGGGGGCGCAGGATGTGACGATTCCACTTTCATTGCTCAAGGAGATGGGTAATCACCCGTTGTCGGAGCAGACCATAGAAGAATTTGCGAGAGCGGCAGCCTCCGCGTAAGTGACGCGCTTTCCGCCGATTGAAGATGTATTTAACTGAAGGAGTCCCGCCATGAACGACAAGCAATGCGTCGCGGAAGAGGCTGTTCGCCACGTTCAGGATGGAATGTTGATTGGGTTGGGCACCGGTTCGACCGCCAACGCATTTATCGAAGCGCTGGCCCGCCGCTACGCTGAAGAAGGTTTGCGCATACGCGTCGCGGCAAGTTCAGTGGTCAGTACCATCAAGGCCCAGGAACTCGGTCTGCCATTGGTGGCCATGGAGCATCTGACCAGTCTGGACTTGTATGTGGATGGGGCTGACGAGGTGTCTCCCGACCTGGCCTTGCTCAAGGGGCGCGGATCGGACCTGGTTCGCGAGAAACTCCTTGCGCGCGCCTCCGACCGTTTTCTGGTCCTCGTCGATGAAAGCAAACTGGTTGGGCGTATCGGCGAACGTTATCCCATACCGGTGGAAGTCATGCCCTTCGCCTGGCAGGTGGTTCTGCGGGAGTTGGAGCGTCACGGCGCCCAAGGGGGACTGAGGCCGAACGCCTCCAAGGATGGGTTGGCGGTGACATCCCATGGTAGTCTGGTGTTGGACATGCGCTTTCCGGTGGAAATGCCCAGTGCTGCATTGAATGCGTTGCTGGACGCCATGTCGGGTGTCGTGGAGCATGGTATTTTCCACGGTCTGGCGGGCTCCGTTCTGGTCGTCAGCGAGGGCCACGTGCGAACCCTTTCGCCAGCGGGCCCATAAGCCAATCTTTGCATTCCTGGTTGCCGGCGGGCTTGAAACTCGAACGCGCTACCGCCAGTCGGTCGTTGTAAATTCCCTGAAAGCTTGTCTTATGGCCGCGGCTGCTGCGCTTGCTGGCGGCGCTAAATTCACTTCTATACGTGGTTCCTCTGTTCCTGCTGGCCCGTCAGCAAAGTTTACGGTTTCTTGTGTTAGTGCCGTGGTTTCGTTCTAACAATATGAAATTGTGGCGATTTATTGATTGGCATTAAAGCTGCTTTCTTGCTGCTGTGTGGTTCAATTTACTGGAGCAAACGCAATGAAAGCCTTAGAGCCCCTGTGGTACGAAGTTTCCCCTTACGTGTTCTTTATCATCGGCATCAGCGCCATTTCCAACGCAGGACGCATGGGTGAAGTTTTCGGGGTGCTTCTGCTACTTATGGCGCTCCTGATCATCAAAATGCGTTGGACTCATCGCGCCACGATGGCCTATGGCAGGACGCGCGTCGCGCGGAGAGCGCCGCGGCGCGTGGCCGCTACCGCTGACGCTCGGGCCCGCTATCGTCCAAGCCCGCGCATTCCGCGTACACGCTGACCGCTGTTCGGCGCCACAGGGCGGAGGGCGATCGACTCAGTGGGTTCCTGATTGGTCGATCCGATCACCTGCCTGGCAACGGGCTACAAACGACTGAAGCATTGCCTGGGCGGTGTCAAGGGACTCAAAGGGACCCATCAGGCCCTCGCTGGTCTTGAAAAACCAGCGGGCAGGGGTCGCGCCAACGGGTGGTCGTTCGATGATGCGATCTGGGATATTCATGCGGCGTCCATGTTTGTCGAGTGATCGGTGTTGCTGATTGTCGCCATGCTGTCCGCGTTCAATCCAGGCAATAGTTACTTTTGATCCGGTAATTTTCCCGGCCCGGACGCAGGCGTGTCGGAAATCATGCCTCTGTGGAATGTTGGTGTCCTGGCTTTTTTAAGCAGGACTTGTGCCTGAGTTTATGCTGACTTTTACAGCGGTTTGACGAAGCGGTCGGGATGGTTCGTTCGGAACAGTGTCAGCGCATTTTACAGTTCCAGTGGACAAACGCTGGCGTTGAGCCGGTCAAGACGATCAACGCATTGATATTAATAAGATGAATTTTGTCTGGTATGTGTTTTGCTTTTCTGGTCTCTATTGTTGGGGGCACAAGTTCGCAGGGCTATCGGGCGTCGAGATCGAACATTCTCGCTCGCTTCCACTCGGGATTAGCAGCCTGCGAGACTCGCACCGGGTTATGACAGTCCGTACAGAATTTGAAACCATTTTGGAGCAGCTTTGATGTCCACGGTCCCCGCTCATGAACTGATTTCAAGGGAATCGGTGCGCAGCCCAGCACGCGGTTTGGAACACTCGGCTTCGAAGGTGTTGATCCGGCCGCACGTGTCAAAGATCTCTGCGCTGGAGCGTTTGTGCGACGGACTTTACATTTGGGCGAGCCTTTGGACCTGCTCGCAAATCCTGGGCAATGGCTGGCAATCGGATTACAGCGGGCTCACCTTAGGTGCCCTGCTGCTCTTCAATTTCTTCGCGGAGATCTTCGAGGTCTATTACGACTGGCGTGGTTCGCCCATGCACAAGGAGGCGGGGCGCTTGTTCTTGGCGTGGTCGTTCGCCGCTGCGAGCTTGATGGCATTGATTGCGGCTGTCGGAGGTATTCCGGACTCGACTGGCGCTCTGTTGTTGGCTTGGATAATGTCGCTGCCGCCTGTCCTCCTGCTGTCGCACAGCTTGTTCCGCTTGCTGGCCGGACTGGTTCGCCGGTGCAGCAGTGACACCCGGCGCGTCGCCGTGGTTGGGTGTAACGATCTGGGTCTGCGCCTCTTTGCATCGATGACCAGCATGCCCTGGCTGGGTTACAACGCACTAGGGTTCTACGACGACCGGACAGAAGCGGGCGGTCGCGGTCCCGACCGCACCCGATTCAAGCTGATTGGCGGTTTCGATGTGTTACTGGAGGATGCGCGCGAGGGTAGGGTGGACACGCTCTACATCACCTTGCCGCTGCGTTCGGAGAAGCGGATCGAGAACTTGCTCGAGCGTCTGGCCGACACGACAGTATCCGTGTATTTGGTGCCGGACTTGTTCGTCTTCAATCTGATGCATTCTCGTTGGACCTCGATGCAGGGCATTCCCACTGTGAGCGTCTACGAATCGCCTTTCAGCCAGATTGACGGATTTTACAAGCGCGTACAGGACGTGATTTTCGCGACTTTGCTGTTGGGTTTGCTGGCCATTCCCATGCTGCTGGTCGCACTGATCATTCGATTGACCTCGCCAGGCCCCATCATCTTCAAACAACGACGCTATGGCATGCGTGGACAGACCATCGAAGTTCTTAAGTTCCGCACGATGACTGTGTGTGAAGATGGCGACAGCATTCGCCAAGCCACGCGCAACGATCCCCGGGTGACCCCGTTTGGGCGCCTATTGAGGTCCACTTCGCTAGACGAACTTCCGCAGCTCTTTAACGTTCTGGGTGGTTCAATGTCCTTGGTGGGACCGCGGCCCCATGCGGTTGCGCACAATGAGGAATATCGCAAGTATGCGCGCGGCTATATGCTCAGGCACAAAGTAAAGCCTGGCATCACGGGTCTGGCGCAGGTCAGTGGCTGCCGGGGCGAGATCCACGATGAGGAGATGCTGAAACGGCGCATCCATTTCGACCTTGAATACATACGTTCCTGGTCGCCGATGCTGGATTTCAAGATTCTGGCTATGACGGCGGTCAAGGGCGTGTTCGGTGAACAGGCCTATTAAGGCGCAAATCGGGCTAATTCTGGCAAGTCAAGAAACGCGCTGCGGCGTGATTATGGTAGTAGCATGAAAACGACGATGAACAACAGGGTTTCGATTCTTGGGCAGTTCGCTCCGCGCTGGATAGTCTTCAGCCTCTTGCTGATGGCGCAGGCGGGTTTGGCTCAGGCATTCGATCTCATGGTGAGTAGTGCATCGAGCCGCAGTCCGGCGTCACTGCTTGAGGGTGGCACCGTGAGCGGTAACATCTATGTGTTCACGACGCCGGAAACGGGGGCCTCCCGCGTATCCTTTTTCATCGACGGTTCCACGACAGCCAACAAAATCGAGGGGGTAAGGCCCTACGACCTTGCGGGAACCGCAGCTGACGGTTCAGCGTTCCCATTCAACACCGCTGCTTTAAGCGACGGTCTCCATACCTTGAGAGCGGCCGTTCTGACCAGTTCAGGGACAACCGAAACCATAACCGCACAGTTCACGGTAGGTAACACGGTCACGCCGCCGCCTTCGCTGATTTTCGCTCCAGCGAGCACGGCATTTTCGGCAACCGCCGGCAGCAATCCGCCCATCCAAAGCGCCACTTTGTCGACCAGTAACGGGAGTGCCACTACGTATGGCATCACTGTCAGCTACGACGTTGGCGGCAGTACTGCATGGTTGATCGCCACTCCGACTTCGTCAATCTCCAGTTCGTCAGTCGGTGTCAACCTGGCTGTCAACGCAACTGGGCTGCCGGCAGGAACTTACACTGCCACGGTCAACGCTACCGCTAGCGGATACACTGCAGTCAGTTTGCCGGTTACGTTGACGGTGACTTCCGCCACAAGCCCATACGAACTGAGGATGAGCAAGACGTCCGATCGTGCCTCTGCGGTTTCCTTGGACGGACAGACTGTGGCCGGTCAGATTTATGCTTTTACCACCCCGGAGACCGGGGTCAAGAGTGTGTCGTTTTTTCTAGACGGAGCGACCACAGCGTACAAGACGGAAGGGGTGAAGCCCTACGATCTGGCTGGCACAGCGGCAAACGGGTCGGCCTTGCCATTCAATACCGCCAGTCTAAGTGACGGCATTCATACATTGAAGGCCACTATCACAACACTTACATCCGCCACGCCTGAAAACGTGACGGCTCAGTTCACGGTGAAGAACGCTGTCACACCAAGTGCTGCGCTGATATTCTCTCCAGCAAGCGCCACGTTCACGGCGAGTTCCGGCAGCAATCCGGCAGCCCAAGGCGTCACCTTGTCGACCAGTAACGGGAGCGCCGCTACTTCCGGTATCAATGTAACGTATGGCGCTGGCGCCAGCACGGGATGGTTGACCGCCACCCCGACTTCGTCGGTCCCTAGTTCTTCTCTAGGAGTCAACCTGACTGTCAATACAACAGGGCTGCCAGTAGGAACCTACTCCGCCACAGTCAGTGCCAATGCCAGTGGATTCACTGCAGCCAGCTTGCCGGTTACATTGACCGTAACGGCCGCATCGAGCGGGTACGAACTGAGGATGAGCAAATCATCCAATCGCGCCTCTCCGGTTACGCTGGATGGTCAGACTGTCGCTGGGCAAATTTACGTTTTCACCGGCCCGGATACTAACGTTCGCCGTGTCACCTTTTTCCTAGATGGGGCTGCCGCCGCTTACCGCATCGAAGGCCTGGGGCCGTTCGATTTCGCGGGAACGGCCGCTTCTGGCGCTGCTCAGCCCTTCAACACGGCAACACTGACCGATGGCAATCATTTCGTCACTGCAAATATCGAGTTGACGACCGGCGCGGTGCAGAGCGTCACGGCCCAGTTTACGGTCAGTAATAACTCGTCGGTCCCTACTTACAGTTCAGACAATTTCAACGATGGCGACTATACCGGCTGGACGATGTTCGATGACTCCCTCGCGGTGCCATCCAACTGGATTGTCACTGGAGGCCAGCTTGTGCAGACCGCCGAGGTGGGCAATTACGGTACCGCCCTCCTGAATGCCTATCACAAGGGCACATACGCCATTTTCGATGCCACCCGCGGTCTGGAAAACTACCGCTTCCAGGTTACCGCCACGCCGCAGTCCGATCTGGGGCGCGATATTGGTGTCATGTTCCGTTTTGTGAACAATGACAATTACTATCGGCTGTACTTCAGCGCGGACGACGGCGGAGTCCGCCTGGAACGCAAACTGGGTGGCGTGTTCACGACACTTGCAAAGAACGCGCGCGGTTACAAGGCCAATGTTCCTATCACGATCACCATCGAAGCCAAGGGGTCTTTGTTTCAGGTTGGCGTTAACGGCGATGACCAATTGTTCGGGTTTTATGATGCCAACTTGCAGGCGGGTGCGGTGGCACTGTATTGCCGCCACGCTTGTGCATTTGACGACGTCAGTGTGGATTTGAATTCAGGCGCCACCAGTCTGGTCATTGCCAAGCCCGAGGCCTACAGCGTCGCTACGGGTGGTACCCTGAATGTCTCGGCGATCCTTATGAACAAACCGGTTGCCAGTACGGCTCAGGTCCAGTTCTCCCTGGATGGCGTCGCCTGTACTGCGCAGCCGACAGCCGAGTCCCAGGCCGCTCCGGGCTTGTTCCAGGCTCAATGCGCGGCACCCCTCAACGTGCATGTGCAGGACCTGACCGCGCAATTGCTGCTCAATGGTCAGACTACTGCGTTTTCAGATACGAATGTACAGATCGGATCCAGGGGAGCCAATTTCCTGGCCATAGGCGATAGCATCACCTTCGGTCTCGGGGACGATTTCAATGCCGACAACAGCGAGTTGGATGGTTGGGTGCAGAACATGCAGGGGTACGAGGCTCCACTGACGGGGGCCTTAAACCAATTGCACCCGGAAACCCCGACGATCATTTTTAACAGCGGATTCCCGGGTGACCGCGCGCAGGAAGTGCTAGGGAGGGGGCGCCTCGATGCGGCCTTAGAGAAATATAGCGACGCTGATCAGGTTCTAGTCATGTTAGGGACCAACGAGGTTGGCACCAACGTGCCCAGTGGCTTGGACTGTTCCGGAACAGCGTGTGCCGGAACATTCAAGGCGAACATGCTGGAAATCATCCGCAGAATTCGAAACGCAGGCAAAAAGCCATTCGTGGCTAGAATTCCGCCTCGCTTTGGCGACTCGGAAACCACGCTCTACTCGGCTCCAGAGTCGCATGCCAAGAACCTCAAGGCTCAGGAGATGAACCGCGTAATCTCCGAGCAACTTGGGCTAGCGCCCGACGAAATTGGGCCCGACTTCTATGATGCGTTTCTCGGGGCGGGTGTAAATCGCTTCAGTCTTTTTGTAGACACGTTGCATCCCAACGCACTGGGTTACAGCTTGATGGCCCAACTGTGGTACAACCACTTTTCAGGCGACAACGGTATGCCGTTCCTGTTGGATGCCATCTGCGTTCGCGTCGTTAATCAGGGGGGCTGCGTCAGTCCGTCCACGTACAAACAGAACGCAGTAGGGGTGGGCGACCCGTATTACGCAGACGCCAACTACACCATCACGGGTTACGCCACGTCGAGCGTAAACCACCCGGGGGAATTGCCGGCGGAGATTGCGGGCGGCGTGTGGGTCATGACCAACAACGGCGACAAGTCGCTCGCCAATTCGGATTATCTGACCCTGAATTTCGGTGGTTCAGCCACGGTCTACGTCGCTTACGATGATGGTGGTGCCAAGCCCAACTGGCTCACCAGCGGGTTTGTCGACACCGGCATGCGGTTGACGACGTCGAATGCCGCGGCGGCTCCCAGCATGCGGCTTTACCGGAAAACCAGCGTGACGGCTCCATTCACCCTGCTTGGTAACATGGCCACTGGTGCCAGTGGAACACCGGAAAACTATCTTGTCATCGTCAAACCCAACTGAAAGCCGGTGGCGCTAATCGGTTCGCAGCCGGAACCTCCCGTTCCGGCCACCGAGGCCACAATACTTAGGCAGGGCCGCGTACACTTGCTATAGTAACGGAACCAGGCTCGGGCGGCTCCTTTGGGCCGCTCTGCCGCACCTCATCGACGGATGTAAAAGTACACATGCAAGGCTCAACCAACGCGCCGCACTTCGGCGACTATATTGGCATTATCTCGAGGCGCAAGAATCACTTCCTGATTCCTGCGACGATTGTGGCCATCGCGGCAGTTGCCTTGGCCTTCCTGTTGCCTCCGGTTTACCGGTCGACCGCCACCGTGCTGGTGGAAGAGCAGGAGATTCCCGATGACCTGGTGCGGTCGACGGTCACCTCCTACGCATCAGAGCGCATCGAGCGCATCGCTCAGGAAGTGCTCAAGCGTGACAATATTCTCGCCATTGCCGAGAAATACAATCTCTTTCCGGACCTGCGCGCGGTCGGCATGCTGCAGGAGATCCCGGCCAAAGTTAAAGCCAACATACAAAAGGAATTGGTGGGTGCCGACGTGAAAGACCCACGTAAAGGAGGAGGCGGCAAGGCCGAGGCGACTATCGCCTTTACAATCTCTTATGACGGCGATAGTCCGGATGTGGCGCAAAAGGTCACCACCGATCTAGTGGACCTCTTTCTTGGTGAGAACATCAAGGTGCGCATGAAGAGTGCGGAGGAAACAACGGCTTTTCTGAGCGCCGAGTCCGAGGCGTTGAGTCGCGAGATTGCCGAAATCGAGCAGGAGATTGCCGCGTTCAAGGCTGAGAAGGCAGATTACCTGCCGGAAAATCTCAATGTTTACAATCAATTTGTGTTACGCACGGAGGATGAGATCCTTCAGTTGACCAAGTCGATTGACGCTCAGGAACAACGCAAGCTCGAACTGGAAGGTACCTTGATCACCATAGAACCCTATCAGGGCATGGTGTCTTCGACGGGTGAACGCATCATGAGCCCTCAGGAGCAGTTGAAGGTCAAGAAGACAGAATTGATTCGTCTGTCTGCGCTTTATAGCCCGGACTATCCAGATGTGGTCAAGCTCAAAAATGAAATTGCCAGCCTAGAGAAGACGCTGGGAAGGTCAGGCAATAGCGGCCGAGAGAATTTTCAGGATCTGGAACTTCTGAAAAGCCAATATGCCGATAAGCTCGAGAAGTACTCCAAGGACCACCCGGATGTGATAAAACTGGAACGCGCCATCGAAAGGCTTGAGAAGGAACAGAAGGCCACCGCACGAAGTGCCCGTCGTGTTCAGGATGACGCGCCGCCGGAAAACCCCGCGTATATCTCCACGCAGACCCAGATCCGGGCCGTGCAGAGCAATATCAACTCCATGCTGGGTCAGCGCGCAGGTTTGAAGGCGAAAGTGGAGATGTATGAGCAGCGTCTTGCAAGGATTCCTGAGGTTGAACGGGAATACCAGAAACTGATGCGCGATTACCAGGATGTACGTGATCGTTATCACGACATCAAGAACAAACTTTTGCAGGCTAAGATTGCGCAGTCGCTAGAAGAAAAAGGCAAGGGCGAGCGTTTCTCGTTGTTGGAGCCCCCGGATTTTCCTGATCGACCAGTCAAGCCGAACCGTATCGGTATCATGCTTCTGGGGTTTGTATTGGCTATGGGTACAGGTGTCGCCTTCGCCTTCATCGCGGAATTTTTCGACAACAAGATTTATAAAGAGAGCCAACTGGCGGATATCTTGGGAGAACTGCCGCTAGTCAATATCCCCTTGCTGGCGGACGATGACATTGTCGTTACTCGGCAACAGTTAAAGTCCCTTGGGAAGGCATAAAGAGCGCAAGCTGATCGCGTGTCTTGCATTTGCTGGGCTGCCAACTAGTCTTGGATCGAAAATCGGCGGACTGAGCGCTGCGGGAATCCGTGGTTAAAGTCGTTTGTGATGCCAGATCCATCTTCACTTTTGGCGTGAATCTTGCCTTGTATCTAGCTTTCTCTTCATTTTTTCCGGTTTGCGTGGACATCGTATAATGGATCAAAAGAAAAAGTCCTCTGAGATCGCGCGTCTTGAGAATGACTTCGAGGCGGCGATCAATCTGGCGCGCCCCCCAGTCCCAGCGGTTCCCAAGAGCAGAGGCGCTCGGGTATTACCCGAGAGTATTGCGTACAATCAGACCAAAACGATTCCGGTCCCGCCTGATGTATTGGGACGGCGCAGGGTTATTTCTGGCTTGGCGACAGGCAGCTATACCCATGCTTTCAAGGTGTTGCGGACCAAGATTCTGCAACGTCTGCGTGAAAGCAATGAGAACCTGCTTGCCGTTACCTCGCCGCGTGCCGGTGCAGGGTCTACCCTGACTGCTATCAATCTGGCCATAACGCTGACCATGGATCTAGGTAATACCGTGCTGCTGGTTGACTGCAATTTGGCGCAGCCCTCAGTGCACGCGTATTTCGGTATCAAGCCCGATTTCGGTTTGTGCGATCGCTTGACTGACAGTGTGCCCTTGTCGGAGATTCTCATCAATCCCGGTATCGAGCGTCTCGTCATTCTTCCTGGGGGGCGGCCCATAGGACGTTCCTCAGAGATGCTGATGTCCCCTCAGATGAATGATCTGGTGCACGAGATCAAAAACAGGTACCAGTCCCGAATCATCGTGTTCGACTTGCCACCCATGTTCCCCAGCGACGACGCCTTGGCGTTCCTTCCTAGCGTGGACAGCGCTCTTTTGGTTATTGAGGCTGGACGCAGCACCACAGACGAGGTTAGGCGTGCAGCTCGTTTGATCGAGGGTGCCGGCGTAAGGCTGCTCGGGACTGTTTTGAATAAGTGCTGATCGACATTGCCGTGCCGCGTTCAGGGGGGGGCGACAAGGTGGCGGCTTGAATCTACCCCTTGATACCTAGACAATGCTCCGCGATGCGCGGGTTGCCGGCCTCGGACTCAGGTGAGACCATCGCCGTTCTGGATCAACGCGGGGTGAGCCCAAGTTCGTGGCTCAACGGGATCAATTACCAGTGAACTGGAGACGAGGTTAAAGTGAAAAGCAAATTCTTGAGTATCGTGGCGAGCCTGTGTTGTCTGTTCGGCGCCAGTGTCTTTGCGGCTGACGAGAAGCCGACGGAATACCTGATTGCGGCCGGCGACATTCTCGACGTTTCCGTCTGGAAGGAACCTGAATTGACCCGTGAAGTGCCCGTGCGGCCGGACGGGGGCATCACCTTCCCGTTGATCGGAAACGTTAAGGCAGCGGGGAAGACGGCCGATCAGCTGCGGGACGAAATCGCCTCCAGCCTATCGAAATTCATGCCGGATCCGGCCGTGTCGGTGACCGTCAAGATGTTCAAGGGCAACGTCATCTACGTCATCGGAAAGGTCAACAAGCCCGGAGAATACCCAGTCGGTCGGTATGTTGACGTCATGCAGGCCATCAGTCTGGCGGGCGGCCTGACCGTGTATGCGGATGAAGACGATATCAAGGTCTTGCGCCGCACCAAGGATGGCACGGTAACCTTCAATTTCGACTATAACGAGGTAGTCAACGGGGAAAACCTCGAGCAGAACATCATCCTGCAGCCCGGCGATACCGTTATGGTTCCGGAGTGAGGGATTCAGCGCGCCAGATGGGATTCCGGTAGTCGGAGTACACCGAAAATTCGGGTGACCCTTTGCATCCGAAAAAATTGGGAAGGGCGAATGTCTCGGTGCGCGCATGACCGCCATCAGGCACTAGCCTCAAAAAGGTGGCGGGTGCAGGCCACCAGAAGAATTGATGGAGGCATATGAAGGCAGTAATCTTGGCGGGAGGCTATGGGACCCGCATCAGCGAGGAAAGCGCGATCAGGCCTAAGCCGATGGTGGAAGTGGGGTCGATGCCCATACTCTGGCACATCATGAAGATCTACTCCGCTTATGGCATCAATGAGTTCGTGATTTGTTGTGGCTACAAGGGTCACGTCATCAAGGACTATTTCATCAATTACTACCTGCACACGGCCGACCTCACGCTGAACCTGGCGGACAACCAGATGGATGTGCACCAGCACGGCGCGGAACCCTGGAAGGTAACCCTCGTGGATACAGGCGAGGGGACAATGACCGGCGGTCGTCTCAAGCGGGCACGGCGCTATATCGGCGATGAGACTTTCTGCCTGACCTACGGTGATGGCGTCAGCGATGTCAACATTCACGAACTGGTCAAATTCCACAACGAGCAGAAAGTGAAAGCCACTGTCACGGCGGTGCAACCCCCAGGCCGTTTTGGAGCGTTTACCTTGAAAGAGGAAGATACCCGCGTGCCCTCCTTCCGCGAAAAGCCGGACGGAGATGGCGCCTGGATCAATGGCGGTTTCTTCGTGCTGGAGCCTGAAGCCATAGACTACGTCGAAGACGAAACGACGGTCTGGGAACAAGGCCCCATGGTGAGGTTGGCTAAGGAGGGACAATTGGCGGCATACAAGCACAAGGGCTTTTGGCAACCCATGGATACCCTGCGCGACAAACATGTGCTCGATGATTTGTGGGCCAGTGACAAAGCGCCCTGGAAGGTCTGGTAAACCCCATGAGCACGTGTGACTTTCTGGTTCTGGGGGGAGGCATTATCGGCGTCAATGTGGCGCGCGAACTCAAGCGTGCTTATCCGGATGCCAAGGTAGTCGTCCTCGAAAAGGAGGACGGTTGCGGGCGGCACACCAGCGGCCGTAACAGCGGCGTGCTGCACGCCGGGTTTTATTACACGGCGGATAGTCTCAAGGCACGCTTTACCAAGGAGGGCAACCGCGCGCTGACCGAGTTCTGTGATCATCACGGCATTCCCATCAATAAGTGCGGGAAGCTGGTAGTCGCCAAGGACGAGGCGGAATTGAAGACCATGGATGAATTGATTGCGCGCGGCAAGGCCAATGGCATCGAACTGCAGTCCATTACGGCGGCCGAGGCGCGGGAGATCGAGCCACTGGTCGCAACCCATGAGCGGGGCTTGTTTTCGCCCACCACCTCCTCGGTCGACCCCATGCAAGTGCTGGCCAAGATGCAGGAGGATGCCTTGGCTGAAGGCGTCGAGTTCCGCTTCTCGACGCGTTACCTGGGATTCAAGAACGGACAGGTATTGACCAGCGGTGGACCTGTCGAAGCGGGGTACACCGTCAACGCGGCAGGTTTGTATGCCGACAGCATTGCGCGGGATTTCGGATTTTCCCAGGATTATTCGATAGTCCCCTTCAAGGGCATCTATCTGACTTCCAGTCGCAAGCCCGGATTCCTCCGCACCAATATCTATCCGGTTCCCAACCTGAAGAATCCCTTCCTGGGCGTGCACTTCACGGTGACCGTTTCGGGCATGGTTAAGATCGGCCCCACGGCCATCCCGGCGTTCTGGCGCGAGCATTATGAGGGACTGGGGAATTTTGAATTGGGCGAATGCATGGAAGTGCTGGTCAACCAGATGCGACTGCTGACGGGCTCAACTTTCGATTTTGCCGCGCTTTCCATGGAGGAGTTCAAGAAATATTCAAAGCGTCACCTGCTGAATCTGGCGAGCACCATGGTGACGGACATGGATCCGACGCAATTCGACAAATGGGGCAAGCCGGGGCTGCGGGCACAGTTGATCAACATCAAGAAAAAATGTCTGGAGATGGACTTCATTCTGGAGGCCGATAAGCGTTCTTTGCATGTGCTGAACGCCGTTTCGCCCGGATTCACGTGCTCCATTCCATTCTCGAAATTCGTTTGCGAAGAAGTTATTAAGAACTTGGGATAACACTGTGAAGATATTGATTACAGGAAACATGGGATATGTGGGGCCAGGCGTCGTCAAGACTCTGCGCCAAGACTATCCGCAGGCGCAGATCATCGGCTACGACATGGGCTATTTTGCCCATTGCCTTACGGCCTGTGACGTATTGCCTGAGACTCGGGCCGATGTTCAGTATTTCGGTGATGTCAGAAACATGGACCCGGCGGTGCTCGACGGGGTGGATGTCGTTGTGCACCTGTCTGCCATCTCCAATGATCCCATGGGGAATCTCTACGAGGCGGTGACCGAGGAGATCAACTACAAGGCCAGTATCGACATTGCCCGGCTGGCGAAGAAGGTCGGGGTGAAGCGGTTTGTGTTCGCTTCCAGTTGCAGTATTTATGGTTCCGCCGATAGTGCGCCCAGAAAGGAAGACTCGGACCTAAATCCTTTGACGATGTATGCCAAGTCCAAGGTGTTTTCCGAGGAGGCATTGAAAGAGGTGGCGGATGAAGGATTTTCCGTCACCTGCCTGCGTTTCGCCACCGCCTGCGGCATGAGTGACCGGCTGCGCTTGGATCTGGTGCTCAATGATTTTGTCGCCGGAGCCATGGTTTGGAAGAAGATCGATATTCTCAGCGACGGTACCCCGTGGCGGCCTCTGATCCACGTCAATGATATGGCGCGGGCGATTTCCTGGGCCTGTGTCCGTGAGGCCAGTAGCGGTGGCACATGTCTGTCTGTGAACGCGGGTTCCGATGCCTGGAATTTCCAGGTGAAGGATTTGGCGGAGATTGTCGCCAACATCCTGCCGGGTACGGCGATTTCGATCAACAAGGATGCGCAGCCCGACAAGCGCTCCTACCGCGTCGATTTTTCTCTCTATAAGCAGCTGGCGCCGAATCATCAGCCGCAAGTGCGCATAGAGGATGCCATCAGCGAGATCAAGGACCGCTTGTCGTCCATCGGCTTTGCCGATACCGATTTCCGTAGCTCCGATTTTATCCGTCTCAAAGTCCTGCAGAAACTGCAGAACAAAGGCTTGCTGAATACCGACCTGAAATGGGTCCGGGCCTGATCGATCGGATCGTTCCGCACCATCAGCCGCTGCTCAAAGGAATCAGAAGAATGACAGACCATACCTATCACTGCCGTTTTTGCGGGACCGGACTTACCCACAAGTTCGTCGACCTAGGCATGTCGCCCCTGGCGAACTCCAACATCAAGCCTTCCCAACTGAGTCAGGCCGAAGCTTTTTATCCACTGGATGTATATGTGTGCACATCCTGTTTTCTGGTGCAGTTGGCCGAATATGAAAGTCCGGCCAATATCTTTTCGGACTATTTGTATTTTTCTTCCTATTCCGAAAGCTGGCTGCGTCATGCGAAGCGCTACACCGACGACATGCAGAGTCGCTTCGGTTTGAACAGCAGCAATCTGGTGGTGGAAATTGCCAGTAATGACGGATATCTGCTGCAATATTTCAAGGAGAAATCCATTCCCGTTCTGGGAGTCGAACCGGCGGCAAATGTGGCGGAAGTGGCGGTGGCCAAGGGGATACCGTCGGTGGTCAAGTTCTTCGGCGTGGAGACCGCCAAATCCCTGGTCGCTGAAGGAAAGTCAGCAGATCTGTTGCTGGGCAACAACGTGCTGGCGCATGTGCCTGACATCAATGATTTTGTTGGCGGCATGAAGGTGCTGCTCAAGGACAGCGGCATCATCACCATGGAGTTCCCGCACTTGCTGCAGTTGGTGGAACATAATCAGTTCGACACCATCTACCACGAGCATTACTCCTATCTGTCCGCGACGGCTGTGAGCAAGATCTTTGCTGCCCATGGTCTTCGACTTTTTGACGTGGAGGAATTGCCGACCCACGGTGGATCGCTGCGCATCTATGCCTGCCATGACGGCAATGCCAATCGTCCACAGGAAGCGCGGCTCACCGATTTGCTGGCCCGCGAACAGGCGGTCGGCGTTCAGGACCTGGCGTATTACGACAGCTTCACTGAGAAGGTCAAAAGGACGAAGCGCGAGGTGCTTAAATTTCTCATCGCCACCAAGGAAGCGGGCAAGACCATCGTTGGCTACGGTGCGCCCGCCAAAGGAAATACCCTCCTCAATTACTGCGGCGTACGGACCGATTTTCTCGACTACACCGTCGACCTGAGTCCTCACAAGCAGGGACTTTACCTTCCCGGTGTGCACATTCCGATATTCGCCCCTGATCGCATTCGGGAGACCAAGCCGGACTATGTCATGATTCTCCCCTGGAATCTGAAGGATGAGATCATGCAGCAAATGGCCTATATCCGTGATTGGGGCGGCAAGTTCATCACGGCCATTCCAGAGGTTCAGGTTCACTGATTCGTATGCGGTTCTACGAAACGGAAATTCGCGGCGCCTTTCTCATCGAACTGGAACGATTCTCCGACACCCGTGGCTACTTCGCCCGGACGTGGTGTAGAAAGGAGTTTGCCGAGCATGGATTGAACGCCGAACTGGTGCAGTGCAACACGTCCTTCAATCACAGGGAGGGCACGCTTCGGGGCATGCATTATCAAGCGGAGCCATTTGGGGAGTGCAAGCTCGTTCGTTGCACCCGCGGTGCCATCCACGATGTCATCATCGATCTAAGAAGGAATTCCCCCACCTACCTGCACCACGTCGCAGAAACCTTGACCGAAGACAACGGCCGCATGCTGTTCATTCCGGAAGGTCTGGCCCATGGTTTTCAAACCTTGGCTAATGACACTGAAGTGTTCTATCAGATGTCAACTTTTTACGAGGGAAGTGCCGCCCGCGGTGTGCGCTGGAACGATCCGGCGTTTGGCATATCATGGCCCATGGAAGCTCGGTTAATTTGCGACAGGGACGCGAACTATCCGGATTTCAACGGGTCGGATGAATTATGAGGATCAGCGAAGCAAAGACCGAACTTCTCAAAGAACCAGAAATCCTGGGCGGGATGCGGCCGTTGATGGAACAGTTGTACCCCATCTGTCGCAGCATTACCGGTCAAGGTGTGCGCGATACGCTCGAGGTGATTGGCTCGCGGATTGGGCTGGATATGGTGGCAGTTCCTACCGGGACGCAGGCGTTCGACTGGACAGTGCCCAAGGAATGGAATGTGAAGGGGGCTTACATCAAGGGACCCAACGGGGATACCGTTGTCGATTTCGCCCGACTCAACCTTCACCTGGTCAATTACAGCGCGCCATTTCGCGGAGTGATGAGCCTCTCGGATTTGAAGCCGCATCTGCACAGTCTCCCGGAGCACCCGGATTGGGTTCCCTACCGCACTTCTTATTACAGTGAGTCTTGGGGCTTTTGCCTGTCCCATAACCAGTTACAGTCCCTGCAAGATGGCTCCTACGAGGTGGTTGTTGACACCAGCTTGGGTGATGGTGTGCTGAACTATGGCGAGTTTCTGGTGCGAGGAGAGACAGAACGAGAGGTGCTCTTTTCCTGTCATATCTGCCATCCTTCGTTGGGTAACGACAATCTGTCGGGGATTGCTGTGGCGACAACTCTGGCGGACATGCTGACTCGCATGAAGACACGCCTGAGTTACCGGTTTCTTTTCATTCCGGGAACGATCGGTTCAATCGTCTGGCTTTCCCGCAATGAGGAGTGGGCTTCACGCATCGTCCACGGCTTGGTGTTGACCTGCATAGGCGATGCCGGTGGCTTCACCTACAAGCGGAGCCGACGAGGAGACTCATTAACTGACCGCTACATGGAGCATGCATTACGGCGCTTCGGAGTGCCGAGTCAAATCCAAGACTTTTCACCCTATGGCTACGACGAGCGGCAGTTCTGTTCTCCGGGATTTGATCTGCCGGTGGGATGCCTGATGCGCACGCCGCATGGCTGCTATCCCGAATACCACACCTCAGCCGACAACCTCGAATTCGTCAAACAGCAGTCCTTGGAAGAGAGTCTCAGGCTGTGTCTGGATTTCATCGAACTGGCAGAAAACGACGCAGTCTTGGTCAACCAGAATCCAAAATGCGAGCCGCAACTTGGCCGTAGGGGACTTTATAAGGCGGTCGGTGGTCAGCATCGGCAGCAAGACTTTCAGATGGCGGTGTTGTGGATCCTGAATCAGTCAGACGGTCAGCATTCTTTGCTCGATATCGCAGAGCGCTCTGGGATCGATTTTGCCACCATTCGTCATGCGGCCGAGCGCCTGCAAGACGCGGAGTTGTTGCGGCCGGCAGGTCGCGCTTGAAATTGCCCCTGATCGATGACTGAACGCACCGCGATCATAACCGGGGCTGGGAGCGGTATCGGCCGAGCCATCGCCCTGGGCCTTACGGTTTTGGTGGATTCAATCGTCCTTATTGGTCGTGATGCGGCGAAATTGGCGCCGGTATGTGAGGAAATTGGGAAGCGTGGCAAATCCGCGGTTCCTCTATGCGCCGACTTGTCATCAGAGCCAGGGTTGGCTGCAATTCGTCACTATGTGGAGGATCGGTTGGAGGGCCTTGACGCTCTGGTACATTGCGCGGGTGCCTATCGCCGGGGCTTGGTTGGCGACACTGGAACGGAAGACATGGACTGGCACTATGCGGTTAACCTGCGGGCGCCTTGCGCACTGACCCAGATCAGTCTGCCAGCGTTGAGACGATCCCAGGGCCAGATTGTATTCGTCAATTCCAGCGCGGGGCTTTCCGCCAGACCAGCGCTCGCGGCCTACTGCGCCAGTAAGTCTGCCCTCAAGGCTTTTGCCGACGCTCTTCGGGCAGAGGAGAACGCCAACGGCGTGCGCGTGTTGAGCGTATTTCCCGGCCGAACGGCGACGCCGCTGCAAGAGAAAATTTTTGGTCTGGAAAGCCGGATCTATGACCCCGGCTTGTTGCTGCAGCCCGATGATATCGCCCAGACCGTCGTGTCTGCCTTGTCGCTTCCGCGGTCGGCGGAAATTACCGAATTGATGATCCGAGGGATGCGAAAGGTTTAAGCAACTTCGCTGATTTTAGCGTCTGAAGATCGTGTACTGACAGCTTATCGTGCTTCTTGCCTAAGTTCTTGACGGCATGCAGAGTTGGTAAATCTCCGCGACTTGTCTCGCAATATTATCCCAGTCGTAATCCCGCTCGATCATGCCCCGCAGAGCGTCCAGTTCCATAGTGGAAGGCGGATCACTTACCGCTTGAGTCAGGGCCTGCTGCAGGGCGTCCACATCACCCAGCGGAAAGTAACTCGATGCCGGAAGCTCCAGTTCAAGGTGTGCAGGAATGTCGCTGAGCAGAACTGGTAGCCCGTAGCCGAGTGCTTCCAGGGCAGCGATCGGATTGCCTTCGTGCGAAGAAGGCAGCACAAATAGACCGGCATGAGCAAAAAGGCTCCTGAGTGCGGCGCCGGTCAGAAATCCCGTGCAGACGATGTCCGGATTTTGCTGCGCGGCTTCGGTGACGCTCTCAGAATAATCGTCCGGATGGTCGGAAGCGCCGACTATCGCCAGTTTCCATCCGTCCAACCGCGCTTTCTCGAAAGCCTTGATCAAGTCGTGATGCCGTTTCTCCGGTACCAGCCTGCCTACGATGACGACGTAGCGAGAAGGTTCCAGCCCAAACCGAGTAACCTCCGAACTCGCGCCTGCTTCTTGGCCCAGCTGCACGCCGTTGGGAATGCGAAAAGCGGGTTTCCCATATTTCGTGCGAACCAGTTTTTCGAGCTTTCTTGAAATCACGATGCGTTGATTCGCAAAGAGCATTCCCATGGCTTCGCCCCAGCGCAGCACCAAGCGGGCGAATTTCCCCCACTTCTGGCGCTCGTAATCCTCACCATGGTGGGTTACCACTACCTTCAAGCCGGCTAAGCGGGCGACTGGCGTCACGATCGCGGGGCCTATCGCGTGAATATGCAGGATGTCTGGGCGCTCGAAAGCAGCGACTATGACGCCAAGCAGGCTATGCAAGATGGTTTCCAGGGATTTCCTTTTTGGCGCCCACAGACGTTTGAAACGGACGCCGGACCATTCGTCGTGCTCCATGTAGGGCGAGCGCGCCAGCACAATCACGTCATAGCCGAGGGACCGGATTCTCGGGTAGATATTTTCGCAATGGGTTTCCACGCCCCCCATGACCCCTGGAAATCCCCGGAGCCCGAGCACCATAATCTTCATGCATGATTCCTGTGAGTCTTCATGACAGCGGAATGCGCGCAGCCTCCTGGTAGAGGGCCAAAATCCGACCGCGATAAGCATCGGGGGAAAAGTCCGCTTCCATCCACTGACGGGCAAGTCGCCCCATCTCCTCCAGACGGGAATCCGGCAGGTTTAGAAACTCTGATATCGCTTCGGCAAGCGAGTCGGCGTCCCCGCTGACGAAGGTCTTGCCGGTTTCATCTTCGCGGATCATTTCGGTAATGCCGCCTATGCGGGCCCCTATGGCAGGCTTCCCCAGGGCATAGCCTTCCATAAGGCTGATGGGCGCGTTTTCGTACCATTCCGACGGCAGAACCACGGCACGTGCCATGCGGACTTCATCATAGAGGTCCTTTCCTGTCTTGTAGCCTGCAAATTCCACATTAGTTCCTAAAGTCGCAGCCAAGGCCCGCAAACTCGCTTCCTCCGGACCGGTGCCGACGATACGCAGTCCTGCCTTGGTAAGGGCGCAGGCTCTGATCAGGGTGTGCAGACCCTTCTCGTGCCCGAGTCGACCAAAATAGAGCAGTTTGCGTCCGGGCGTGTAGTCAGGCTGTAAGTCCTTGGCGCGAACAAAGTTCGGAACATGGGCGAAGTGTGCCGGATCCCAGCCCCAATCTATCAGCTTCTGAATATAGAAGCGGCTAGGGACCACAAATCGGTGGACATTGTCCTGGTAGCTTCGCAGTGACCGGTTGACGACAGCTTCGAGATAGGCGATTGCGCTGAGCCCAAGCGAACTTTTGAGGCATCGGTGCTTCACCACCTCAAAGAGTTGTCCGTTTTTGCAACGTTCGCAGACCCCGTCGTGACTGAGCATTTTATAGGCAGGACAGGCGATTTTAAGGTCATGCAGAGTGAGGAATGTCGGGATTCCACGTCGCTTCAGCAGCCCCAGGATAGAGGGTGAAATGTGATGGTAGATATTGTGGGCATGGCAGACGTCCGGTTTGATCTTGGACAGCAGGGAATCAAGCTTGCGTCGGGCCTCCAGGGAATAGATGACCTTGGGCACGCGCACCAGCTTTTGCAGCACTGAATACTGCGCACCAAATTCGATTTCCTCGACGAAATGGGGCGACCATGGGCTCGGGAGGTTGCTTGGGTGCTGCATGCAGAAAGGCACGATGTCCCAGTTCAATTCCGCGAAGAGGTCGTTGTGATCGAGAAAAACGGCTTCGGCGCCACCACGCCGATAGTAATAGTTGTTGATCGAAAGCAGGGTAGGCAAAAGGGGCCTCGTTCTTACCTGACTGAACTTGAGTGTTAGCGAAGTATAACCGAGGCGCGAGACATCGAGCAGATCAAGCTCTGTCCGCGACAGTTCATGTCTGGTCGTTCAGAGTCGCGTCAAGCTGGGTGTTGTGCTGCGGCGACAGCAACTGGGTACTTGGCCTCTATTTCCCAACAGCTCTCGCCGGGAGGCGAGGGTAGGTCAAAAATATATTTTGATTTAACAAGCAGTTGTGAGTGTTGCTTTTGCTTTCGGGCGTCGCGCCAAGAAATCCCGTTCCGCTGCCAGGTTCGGCACGGGCGATCCCTGGGTAACCATCAGCAATCACGCGAATGTCGCTTCCTGGCGACATAAATGAAATGTGAAGACGGTGCGAACCCCGTTTGTCAGATTTAAGTATATGAAAATGCGAAACTTTTTGTAAGTGGCCCGCATTTTGTAAAAAAAACTGACGCTGCAGTGTGAAAATACATTTGTCTAAAAATATCTTACTGAGGGTTTTTATGGGTAACCGTTCAACAAAATGGCTCGGAGTTCTGTGTTCGAGCCTGAGTGTTATGTTCGCACTCCATTCGTCGGAAGCGGCTGCCGCATCCAGCCTGCTTGTCAGTGCATCGTCAAACCGCTCAGCACCAAGCACCTTGGCTGGACAAGCCCTGAGCGGGAACATCTATGTGTTCACTAACTCAACCGCAGCGGTCAAGTCTGTTCAGTTCTATCTGGACAACGGTCTGAAGCAAACCGAAGGCGCAGGTCCCTATGATTTCGCGGGCACTGCCGCTAATGGGACAGCCAACCCATTCGATACGAATACCATCGCGACCGGCGGGCATACAATCAAGGCCGTCGTTACACTTACTTCCGGTGCGATCGAGACAGTGACCGGAACGTTCACCCGCAGTGCGCCAGTCACCGCTTCAGCACCGGTTTCCGTTTCGACTACCAGCACCAACTCTGGAAAGAAGTGGAATCCCGGTCATTATGTGATCGCCTACGAAGATGCTGGGGTGGCCAATTTAGACAAGATTAATGGCGATCCCTATTTCAAAGGAATAAATGCTTGGCACTATTGGCGAGAGGTCGAGGGTGGAAAAGGCGTCTACAACTTCAATGAGATAGCGACGGAGCTCGCCAAGGCAAAATCCATGGGCAAGCAGTATTGGCTGACCATGATGTTCAAGACGTTTGCCACTAGACACACGCCTTGCGTGCCGAATTATATGCTGACGGCGGAATACCAGGGTGGACAGTCCGTACGATACAACTCTGACGGATCAGTCAGATCCTGTGTAGCCAAGGTCTGGGTTCCGGCCGTTCAGGCTCGTCTGAACGCGCTTTACTCGGCACTGGGTCAGCGCTTCGATGCCGATTCGAATTTCGAAGGCATCGCGACTTCGGAAAATTCACTGTCCGGCGTTGATGTGATGACCAACCCAAGCGGTTATACGCTGCAGAACTATACCAATGGACTCAAGAGTGGTATGGCGGCTTTAGCAAGTGCTTTCCCGCGTTCACAGGTTTCGGTCACCGTGAATTGGGTCAAGGCGCAGCTCGATCAACTGATTCCCTATGCGCACTCACTCGGGATTGGGATTGGATGTCCGGACTTGATACCGCCGCTTTCGGGTACGACGACTATCGAAAGCTATGCCTACTATCCTTCGTACTATGGCAAGATGCCTCTGGCGGCGAATGTAGAGCTTGGGGTCAAACCGTTCCTCCAAAGCGGACGTCTTTCCCTGACCGACCTTTTTAATTATGGCGTAGTTAACCCTAGAGGTCTGCTTGCAAATTATGTGTTCTGGACGATCGGGCAGCAGGCGAACGATCCAATCTGGAACGTAAAGCCCTTGGTCGACGGTCGCAAAGGCTTCATCAACAGCGCATGTCCCCTCAATACCAGGTGTCAGTAAAGCGTTCGCGCAAGCCAAACTGACTGTGACAGCGGACACCGGGCGACACAATCGCCCGGTGTCTTGTTTTTTTCTAGTTACAAACGTGAGAGGTTTCGCCTTGGGAAGCGCGGAATAGATCCAGCCTGGAAGGTCTAAGCGCCCATCACCGGAACGGCTCTGTTTTCCGTTTACTCACAAATTCAGCCACTTGCTCTCGCCGTTATCGGCAGCGCAATTATGAACTGCGGGATGCGTGCGCAAATCCGAGGTTCCCTTGTCGTCGCCCCCGCATTTATCGCCACAACGTAGGGCTTTCTAGTTTTGAATCGAAGCTTTAAGTGCATCACCATTAGTGCGGGCGGGCCTCATGACCGTCGCTAAATGCATGAAATGCGCTGACTTGCTGAAGCACTGAGGTCTTGATCCTAACAATGAAGCGAACGCCGAAAGCCTTATTGACCTCGCCATCGACAGAATTACGGCGCATGCGCCATGCAGGGCTTCATGGATCGGGTCACAAAGGCGGTGATAACTTATAATCAAACGGCTGTGACGCGGTGGCGTGTTGGTGAAATTTGGACGTCCGCATCGCTTGCGGACAACAAAGACAGCGCTGGGCGCCGTGAATCGCCTCAGAAGTCCGCGCGATCGGTGGCCGGGTTAGGGCTGTTTGCGTTGCGGCTTCGATTCTGAAAAGTTGCTCTGGCTTGCGTAGGCCAGAATAGAGGACGCTGACACAGGCGCTGCGTTGTATACTGCGTGTTCGGAACGCGAATTTGACGGCGCATTAGCCTCACACGCCTTTCCCTCTAAATTACGGAGACTGGTCCACTAGGAGTGATGTATTTTCATGAAAATCAACAATAGCGCCTTACTTGCTGCTGGTTTCGTGATCTGCGGGTCTTCGCCGACTGGCTTGTGGGCTGCCGACTTCGCGCTGCTTCCTAGTATTGCCGGTGAAACCAGTTTTAACGATAACCTGTTTCTTCAGGCAGATTCTCAGCTATCCACTTGGCGAATGGTTGTTTATCCAGGGCTGGCTCTTCGCTATGGTAGTGGCCCGTTCAAGTTGCAAACGACAACATCTGCAGCAATCAACCGATATATCGATAATTCTGAGTTTAATACTGAAGATCAATTTTATCGGGTTGTAAGTGGTTACGATTTCGGGCGACACAATTTGAATCTTGATTTTCGTTATACCAAGATAGCGACATTACGTACTGAGATAGCGGATACCGGTGACTTGCGCTCTACGACTCAGCGTGAGCGAATTAACCTAAACCCTAGTTGGCAGTATTTATTGTCAGAAAATTCGAGGTTAACAATCGGGTATCTGTATAATCAAAACTCTTATGGGCAATCGGCCAGTGGTTTTTCTAATTCTACCCAATTGACCGGTTCGACGTCTCAGGGTGGCAATGTTCTTCTTGATTACTCAATTACAAACAGATTGCGTGTCGGAACGGAGGCGTCTTACTCGCATGTGACTGGTGATACTGGGTATCTGGCTGATAACTACATGCTGAGATTCCCGGTGACTTATGATTATTCGGAGACATTTCGGACTGCTCTGAATGTGGGCGGTAGATATATTCAGGCTAGCAGTGAAGGTGATAATAGCGGTGGTGGAGATATTGGCTTCTTGCTTGGGTTTACCTTTTTCAAAAAGTTTGATATCGGACAGGTTGATATTTCAATAGCGCACGATGTGCAGCCCAGTGGATTCGGTACTCAGCGGCAACGTGATAGTGTAAAGCTAGACTTACGGGGATACGTTACCGAGACTTTATTTGCCGGACTTCTTGCGCAATACTTTAAAAACGAGAACATTGGTAGCTCGACAAGTTCGGCTAACAATCGAGACTTCTTCGAAGTGTCGCCAAATTTGCGTTGGCAATGGACGCATAATTGGGCGGTTAATGCGGGGTATACATTTCGTGCGCAGAAGTTTGACAACCAACAAGGTACGGGCTACGGAAATCTTGTTTTCTTGACTGTCGGATATTCCTTTGATGACCTGTTTCTTCCAGAGTGATTTGCGATTTTCATGGGAAGTGGTGCATTGTCACATTGAGCTTGCGAGTGGCGGTGGCGTTCAGAAAGCTGGCAGGTTTTTCTGTTCAGTCAGAGGCGGACACTTTGCCCTACTTCAGATAATTTAATTTCCATCATTCGGTTCATGGGGCACGGCTGACGTTTTGAAAATATGAGTGCTTGATGCTGGTCGCTCTATGCAGGGCGCCTCTAACTAGTTGGAGTGCTTGTGAAGATCGCGTTATACGTTAATAGCTTTCTGCCTCAAATTGGGGGGCGGGAGTTGGTGGTCTACTATCTGGCGACCGCATTAACCAAGCTTGGACACCAGGTTAGAGTCATTGGTCCTGGAGGATGGTGGAAGAATCGCAAGTTCAAATTTGGGTATCCAGTCTATCGATATCCTATTTTAAATCAGAAGTTGCCTGATATTGTAAAGGTTTCTCAGCTTGGGTATGACTGTTTGTTAAACGGGTGTGACCTGATACATGCCCACGTCACTTATCCCTGCGGTTACCTCGCTGCGCGATTCAAAAGGTTTTCAAGGGTGCCTTTGGTAATTACGCCACACGGAGTCGATATTCACGTTATACCTGAGTTGGGGCATGGCCTGCGGCTCGATCCGGTGATCGCTGAAAAGATAACGTACGCGTTGGAGAGCGCAGACGCTCTGACCGCTATTAGTGCGAGCATCGAGAATTCTTTGCGCGATGCCGGTGCTCCCGCGGACAAGATCGTCTCCATATCCAATGGCGTTGATCTGGATCGCTTCGCTCGCGGATCGGCAGAAGCTGGTCGGGCTTGGCTCGGTCTCCCAGAGAACGCCAGGCTGCTGGTAATGGTGGGCACTTATAATGCCCGCAAGGGCCATGAGGTGATGGTGAGAGCCATGTCCTCTGTGGTTCGTGCAGAACCCAATGCGTACTTGGCTATTGTGGGTAGAAGAAACGAGGTGCTGTTGCCGCTTATTGAGAGCCTCGGACTCAAGGGAAAAGTCTTGTGTCCCGGACAGCTTGATTTTCCTCTCAGCGCCCAGGTTTCCCCGTCCTCGGAATCTCGGACAGACCACCTCGCCGATCTCTATCAGGCTGCGGAGCTGTATATTTCTTCCGGTATCAATGAAGGGTCGGAAGGGCTTTCCCTTGCCCTGCTTGATGCTATGGCGGCCGGCGTTCCCGTTGTCGCCAGCAATATTTCTGGCAACCGCGATATCGTAGTGAGCGGTGAGAACGGCATTCTAGTCACACCGAATGATTCCGAGGCACTCGCGGCAGCTGTCATCGATGTGCTAAGGCAGCCTGATTGGCGCATTAAAATGGGGCAAGGTGCCAAGTCAACTGCGTCGCAATATGGCTGGGATACCATCGCCCAAAAATATCTTGATGTCTACCAACGTGTGTGCCGCAAGTAAGGTGCGCCTGGCCCCGGAAGCGTTGCTCTCAAGGCTCGGGCTGTTTGTCGGTAGCTTTTCTTGCTCGTCTCGCTGACTGCTGAACCGCAGGGTTGACGGTGCCTTCGGTTCGGCTCAGTCGATTTCAACGGTCGCCGATGTCATACCCCTCACATCCGATACCATTTCCGACACGGTCGTAAGCTTGGCAGTCTCCCTCGGGATGCAGTGACTGGCGGTCATAGGCCAGCCAGGCCAAGGCAAAGATCGCCGCGGCCCAGGCGATAATATCTGTTCTGCTCATTCGCTTCCTCGCCCTGTATTGGTGGCTGATAGTGGAGTGCAATCGAAGGGCACTCCGCGCCCTTTGCTCAAAAGGCGGAATGTAATGCATCTCCGCATTTTCGTGAACCCACGGTTAGGATGGTTTTGGCGTATTTCAGACCACAAATGACAATGCGCTAGCATTCCCTGAAGGGGTTTCATGCGGCACAACTGTGCAGGCTTCACATCGTGCACTTTGGCTGACTACCTCTTGGGTGGGTTTCCGCGGCATAATCCCGCGTGCCTCTCGTCGCGAACCTGACAGCCAAAGGAGTGTGCCATGGACGAAAATGCCCTGGGGGCCGAGGCCCCTCTGGACTGGAAGGCCTTCATCGAAAACCGCCGGCAGCGCGCGGACTTCTATTTCAAATCGGTACTGGAAGGTCAGCAAGATTGGTATACCGGCAAGGCCGACACCCAGAAGAGCCGGTATCTGGGGCTGGCAATCCTGGTGATCGTGCTGGGCGCCTTGATCTCCATCCTGCAGGTGTGGGGCGAGAATGCCTGGGTGCCCGGAGCCACCGCCGTGTTGGGCTCGCTGGTGGCGATCCTGCGCTCCGTGGACAGCCTGTTGCGCCCGGCCGAGACCTGGCAGGCCTATCGCAAGGCCTGTGAGTCCATGAAGCGGGAGTACCGGCTCTACCTAACCGGGGCGGATGCCTATCAGGACAGCGCGGACGAAGATGGGGCGTTTCGCCTGCTGGTCAGCCGGGTCGAGGCCGTCATCGCCGAGGAACAGCAGCTTTACTGGCAGTTCAATGGCAAGAGCGCGGAGCCGCAGGCGCCAGCGGCTGCCGGCGTGCCCGATGTTGGGGAACTGAGCGCGCCCGACGCCGAACCGGCGGAGCCTCAGCTTGCCCCGCGGGAGTAGTCCTAACCGGGGCTTTGGAGCGGGAAGCCCTTGCGCCGTGCCTGAAGTCAGATCTATGGGGAGGTCTTTGATGCTTAATCGCGTGGTGTTTGCAGCCTTGTGCTTGATCGCCTCGACGGGACAGGCCGTCGCACTGGACCTGCCGGTGCCGGAAAAGCTGGAGCGGCAGTATGCGCTGAAGGCCCGGACCGTCGAGGTGGTGGAGCCCCACACATCCACGCCGGACGACCCGCTTCGCGTCCGCTACCGGGCTCTGCCCGCTGACGAGTTGCTGGGCCGCTGGTTTGGCGAGGGCTGGAAGGCCCAAGACGCGGCGGTCGTGTTTTTTGCCCGTGATGGCTACCGCTCCGTGATTCCGGCATCCCGCTTTGCCCGCCACCGGGCCTATCTTGCCTTCGGGCGGGAAGACGGCGCGGCTTTTGCCGTGGACAATCGGCAGCAGCACGAGCAGGGCATAGCCTTGGGGCCTTACTACCTGATTTGGGACAACCTGGGGTCTGAGGACTTGCTGCGCCAAGGCGCCTACGGCTGGCCCTATCAAGTCACCCGCGTCGAACTGCAGTCGGCGGCGGATGAGCGCCGCCTCTTGCCGTCCGATGCAAGCCCCGAGGTGCTGCAAGGCTTCGAGGCTTCACAGGAATATTGCCTGACCTGCCACCACATTCGCGGCATGGGCGGAGCAAAGGTCGGCGAGGATCTCGCCCAGGCGGCTTGCCGCTGGAAGCCGGAGGATCTGAAGGCCTGGATGATCGAGCCCGCCCGCTGGCGTCCCGGCACCGCCATGCCGCCGCTCAATCCCAGGTTGAGCGAGAGCGAGCGCAGCCTGGCCTCCGAACGTATTGCCGCCTTCCTAGCCGCGCAGCCTCACGAATCGGGGTGTGCCCTGTCCCGGCCAGGCTCGTAGTCCCTACTGGAAATCCCACGACTTGAACGCCAGGCGGCCGATGCCGCCGCTCCAGTCCGCCAAGCGGGTGGCGATCAGGTGCAGCACGCCATCTTCCTGCTGCACCGTGCCGGTGGCCGCCAGCAGCCGCGCTTTCAGCAGGGCCTTGCGCTGGGTTGCGGCGACCTTCGGCCAGACGATCAGGTTGACCTGCCCGGTCTCGTCCTCCAGGGTCACGAAGGTGACGCCGGCGGCGGTCATGGGGCGTTGGCGGCAGATCACCAGGCCGGCCACACGCGCCTGCACGCCGTCGGGCCGCTCCCATAACTGACGGGCGGTCACCACGCCGCGCCGTTCCAGATCTTCGCGCAGCAGGGCCAGGGGATGGCGGCGCAGGCTCAGCCGGATGCTGGCGTAGTCGGCCAGGATGTCCTCGCCCTCCGAGGGCGGGCGTAGCAGCGGGGCGCCTTCCGCGATGCGGGGCACGCCAAACAGCGGCGTCTGCCGCTCCACCCCCGCCGCGGCCCAGAAGGCACGATGCCGGTTGCCGGCCAGGCCGCTCAGGGCATCCGCCGCCGCTAGGCATTCCAGGTCACGCGCATCCAGCCCGGCACGGGCGGCGAGGTCGGACAGATCCTGGAACGGCCCCTGGGCGCGGGCCTGGACGATGGCTGTGGCGGACGCGGCGGAAAGCCCCTTCACCTGGTTGAAGCCCAGCCGCAGGGCCGGTTCCCTGTCCCTTGGATATTCCAGGGTGCAGTTCTCGCTGCTGGCCTGCACATCCACCGGCCGCACCGCCACCCCATGGCGACGGGCGTCCTGCACCAGTTG
The DNA here is from genome assembly GCF_000934725.1 of Methyloterricola oryzae. NCBI lineage: Bacteria > Pseudomonadati > Pseudomonadota > Gammaproteobacteria > Methylococcales > Methylococcaceae > Methyloterricola > Methyloterricola oryzae. The sequence goes on along the minus strand of NZ_JYNS01000001.1, from coordinate 397,938 downwards.
CGAAGGGCCATAAAAGCCCATGGGCTGGCTGTTGAGCAGGGCGCAGACGAAGGCCGCCGGGTGGTGGCGCTTGAGCCAGGCAGACACATAGGCCAGCAGGGCGAAGCTGGCGGAATGGGACTCCGGAAAGCCATAGTCGCCGAAACCCTTGATCTGCTGGTAGATCTGCCGGGCGAAGTCGGGGCGGTAGCCGCGCGCCGCCATGCCATCCATGAGCCGCTGCTCGAAGGGCTCCAGCCCGCCCTTGCGCTTCCAGGCCGCCATGGCGCGCCGCAACTGGTCCGCCTCGCCGGCGCTGAAGCCCGCCGCCACCATGGCTATCTGCATGACCTGCTCCTGGAAAATCGGTACGCCCAGGGTGCGCTCCAACACCTTGCGCACCTCGGGACTGGGATAGGTGACGGGTTCCAGCCCCTTGCGCCGCGCCAGATAGGGATGGACCATCTCGCCCTGGATGGGCCCTGGCCGGACGATGGCGATCTCAATCACCAAGTCGTAGTAATTCCTGGGTTTGAGCCGCGGCAGCATGCTCATCTGGGCGCGGGATTCCACCTGGAACACGCCGATGCTGTCGGCCTGCTGCAGCATGGCGTAGACCTCGGGGTCTTCCGCCGGCACCTCGGCCAGGGACCAGGCGCGCCCGGTGTATTCGCCCAGCAATGCCAGCGCCTTGCGGATGGCGGTGAGCATCCCCAGGGCCAGCACGTCCACCTTCAGCAGTCCCAGAGCTTCCAGATCGTCCTTCTCCCACTGGATGACGGTGCGCTCCGGCATGGCGGCGTTCTCCACCGGCACCAGCCGCGACAGTTCCCCTTCGGCGATGACGAAGCCGCCCACATGCTGGGACAGATGGCGCGGAAAGCCTTGCAGTTGCAGCGCCAGGTCGGTCAGGCGGCGACTGGACGGGCTTTCCGGATCGAAGCCGCATTCCCGCAGGGCTTCCGGCATCAGCCGGCAGCCGTCCCAGCGGTCCACTGAGTCGGCCAGCCGTTCCACTTGGGACAGCTCCAGCCCAAGGGCTTTGCCCACGTCGCGGATGGTGCTGCGCGCCCGGTAGGTGATGACGGTGGCCGCCAGGGCCGCCCGGTGCCGGCCGTACTTGCGGTAGATGTACTGGATTACCTCCTCGCGCCGCTCGTGCTCGAAATCCACGTCGATGTCGGGCGGCTCGTTGCGTTCGCGGGAGATGAAGCGTTCGAACAACAGGTCCAGGCGCGCGGGGTCTACCTCGGTGATGCCCAGACAGAAGCACACCGCCGAGTTGGCGGCGGACCCCCGCCCCTGGCAGAGGATGCCGCGCTCGCGGGCATGGCGCACGATGTCGTGCACCGTCAGGAAATAGGGCTCGTAGCCCAGTTCGGCGATGAGGGCCAGTTCGTGCTCGACCTGTCGCCGCACCTTGTCCGGCGCACCATCCGGCCAGCGCCGGGCAAGGCCTTCCTCGGTGATGCGGCGCAGCCAGGAACTCGGGCTATGGCCTTCCGGCACCAGTTCCTTGGGATATTCGTAGCGCAACTCGTCCAGGGAGAACTCGCAGCGCGCGGCGATGTCCAGGCTCGCCGCGAGCCAGTCCGGCGGATACAGCCGGGCCAGCTTAGTTCTGGAGCGCAGGTGGCGCTCGCCGTTGGGGAACAGGGCATGGCCCAGTTGCGCCAAGGGCTTCTTCAGGCGGATGGCGGTGAGGGTGTCCTGCAGCATGCGGCGTTCGGGCGCGTGCATGTGCACCTCGTTGCAGGCCACGACCGGGAGCTTTAGGCGCAGGCCGGCTTCCCTGGCGGCGGTTAGGCGTTCCTGGTCGCGGCCGGAGAGGAAGCGGCCGCAACCCAGCCAGAGCCGGTCGCCGAAACGCTCCTTCAGCCACAGCCCGTCGGCGTCGTCGAGGGCATCGCCTGGCAGCCAGAGGGCCAGGCAGCCCTCGGGCAGGTGCGCGTCCAGATCATCCCGGCTCAGGCGGTAGCTGCCTTTTTCCGCCTGCCGTCGAGCCTGGGTGATCAGGCTGGCGAGCTGGCCGTAGCTATCGCGGGCCTGGGCCAGGAGCACCAGTTTGAGGCCGTCCTCCAGGCGCAGTTCGCTGCCGATGATGAGGCGGATGGCATGGTGCTTGGCTTCCAGGTGGGCGCGCACCACGCCCGCCAGGGAGCATTCGTCGGTGAGGGCCAGAGCCCGGTAGCCCAGGCGCGCGGCCTCCGCCACCAACTCGTCCGGATGCGAGGCCCCGCGCAGGAAGCTGTAATTGGACAGGCAGTGGAGTTCGGCGAACCCCGGCCCGTCGTCCGACTCATCCGAACAGGCCATGGAGTTGCCAGCCGCCGGGCTGGTCCAGATCGCGGAACACCCAGAGCCTTCGGCCCTGGCGGTCAAGCGCCACGCGGTAGTCGCGGCGGATGGGGGCGCCGTCCCACCAGCCGGATTCGATGCGTTCGGGTTCGGAAACCAAGCGCAGCCCGCGCCCAGCCAGGGGCTTCGGCCGTGGCAGCAGCCAGAGCGGGCGGGGCGGCAGGGCGGGCAGCACGCCAGAGGCGGCCTCGCCCGGGCCTTGGGCGCGTTCGGGGCGGTGATCGTCCAGGGCGGCGAGGCCTTGCAGGACCCCGGGGCCCAGCCGCGCCTGCAACTGCTCCAGCGCCGCCTGCCAGGCACGCTCATCCGCAGGCGCAGTGCCCTGCCCACCGAACAAATCCGCCCGTTCGGGACGAAATGGGGCCAGTCCGGTGCTGGAAAGGGTCAGGGCGATGACCGGCGCGGTCAGGGGCGAGCGTTCCAGTTTCTCCCGCAGCAGGGCTAGCCAGTGGGCGGCATCGCGGTTGCCGGAGCGAAAGCGCAGCTCGATGCGGGTGGCGGACCGGCCCAGGTGCAGCAGGGCCAGGCAGATACCCAGGGCCGCGGCGTCGCGGGTCTTGAGGAAAGCCTGGAACTCGGCGGCCAATTCCGCGATGGCCGGGAAGAAATGATCTAGCCGCTCCAGCGCGATGGGCAGGTCGCGCTGGGCGGCGAAGCGCGGCGGCGGTTGATGGGCGCCCGGCAACCGGGTTTCCTGGCCGGTCAGGGCATCCAGTCGGTGCAAAAGACCCGTGCCGTAGCGCCGGGCCAGGCCATCGCGGGGCAAGCGCCACAGGTCCGCCAGCAGGCGCAGGCCGCTGCCCTGCAGGCGGCGCAGGGTCTTGCCATCCGGCAGCAGCGCCGTCAGCGGCAGCCGCCCCAGCGCCGAGCGCAGGTCTTCAGGGTCCTCGATGAGGGCTTCCAGTCCGTTTTCAGCCAGGAGGGCACTGGCTTCGGCGGAAGGCGTGATGGCCAGCACCGGGCGGTGGCCCAGGGCTTCAAGCCGCGCCCGCAGCTGCTCCCTGAGGCTCTCCGCGCCGCCGAACAGCCTGAGGCTGGCGCCGATTTCCAGCAGCAGGCTGCCGGGCCGCTCCAGGCTGACCCAGGCGGTGAAGGCCAGCCCCGCTTCCGCTAGCAGTACCAGAGCCGTGTGCTCCGCCGCGGGCTGGCGCGGCTTTAGGACTAGGCCGGGGCACAGGGCCAGGGCGGCGGCCATCGCCATGCCCGGTTCGGCCCCGGCGGCCCGCGCGGCTTCCGTCACGGCCTGCAGGCAAGGCCGGCCCCGCGCTTCCTCCAGGGTCGCCGCGGGAATGGAGGGCTCCAGGCCCAGCACTTCCAGGGGCAAGTCGGGAAAGTGGGCGCACAGCCAGAGCCGTGCCGGACCCCGTGGCGCGGGTCGGGGCGGCGAGGCCTGGAGGAAGGGGGGCTGAGGCAGGGCGCGGGCGGAAGCAGGCATGGCTCATACCGCAAGCACCAGGGAGCCGCGCTGCAGGCTGCCCCGGGCCTTGAGAAGGTCCACGCCCAGCCCCTCCGGGAGCGGCTGCAGCTTGAGGCGCAGGGCGGCATGGGGGGAGCCGCCACCCGCCAGCAGGAATAGCACCGCCAGGGCCTGGCTCTCCTCCGCGGCCAGTTGCAGCCGGCGCGCCTGGTGATCCGCCAGGCTGCGGGGCCAGGCCAGGACCGCGCCGCAGGCGCCGCTGCGCAGCAGTTTTTCCAGGGTCCAGGGAATATCCGCCTCGCCGCAGGACTCCACCACCAGCACCTGCGCCAGGTCCACGCCGGCTTGCAGCAGGGCCGGCGCATAGGGACGGTGGGGCGGCGCGACCCAGGCTAGATGCCGCCCGCTGCGGCTGATTGCACACAGGGCGGGCAGCAGCAGGCGCAACTCGCCCACGCCCAGGCAGGGAATGCGGATTTCCAGCAGCGCGCCCAATGGCCAGCCGCCGCCCGGCAGGGCCGCGTCCAAGTCCGGAAAGCCGGTGGCGATGACCGGCCCCGTGGTCTGCTCGGCCCTGCGTCCCCGCCACAAGCGGGGCTGGCGGCGCAGCAGGTTTTCCAGCGCGGCGCTGTCCATTTTCAATCCAGCTCGGTGCGGATCACGCCCACCACCACGCCCTCGATGGCCAGGCTTTCCCGCGCCAAGTTCACCTCGATCACCGCGAACTCGGGATTGGCCGGCTCCAGATAGGCCTTGGCCGCTTCCAGGCGCAGACGCTTCACCGTCACCTCATCGTTGATGCGCGCCACCACGATCTGCCCGCTGCGCGCTTCCGGCGTGCGTTGCACCGCCAACAGGTCGCCGTCCAGGATGCCGGCCTCGCGCATGCTCATGCCGCGCACTCGCAGCAGGTACTCGGCGCGGTGCTGGAAAAGTTCCGGCCCCAGCGGGCAATAGCGCTCGATGTGTTCCTCCGCCAGGATGGGGCGTCCCGCCGCCACCCGTCCCACCAGGGGCAGCCCCGCGCCCGCCGGTGGCCTGAGCAGTCGGATGCCGCGCGAGACGGAGGGCACCAGCTCGATCACGCCTTTCTGCGCCAAGGCCTGCAGGTGGCCGCGGATACTGTTGCTGGAACGGACGCCGAAGGCTTCCGCGATCTCGGCGATGGTGGGGGGAAACCCTTCCCGGACCAGGGTCTGCTCGATGAAGGTGAGGATGTCCTGCTGACGGTCGGTGAGCGGCTTCATACTGCTTTTATTAATACTGATTATTTAAGCAGTATTCTAGGCCTTCCGTGGCGGTATGCAACAGGAATGTGGGGCGTGTCCTGCTGTAAGGCTCCGGCACGCTCAGGCGGATTGGTGGTCTTCCCGGGAGGCGGGCGGCGACAGTTCCGTGCTGCAGATCCGGCAGTAGTTGGCGTCCGCCTGATGCCCGTGCGCGCGGCAGCGGGTGCAGGTTCTCTTGTCCAGGCCGCCGCTGTCCTTGCGCATTTCCCGCGACAGTTCCGCGGTGAAGATACCGGTAGGGACCGCGATGATGGCGTAACCGACGATCATGACCAGGGAGGCGACGCCGCGCCCCAGGTCCGTTTTCGGCGTGATGTCGCCGAAGCCCACGGTGGTCAGCGTCACCACGGCCCAGTAGATGCTCACCGGTATATTGCTGAAGCCGTTCTCCGGGCCCTCGATCAAATACATGGCCGAGCCGAAAACCACCAGCAGGGTCGTGACCGTGAACAGGAAAATGCTGATCTTGAGGCGGCTGGCCAGCAGGGCATTGAGCAGCAAATTCGACTGGTTGATGAAGCGCATCAGCTTGAGCACCCGGAATACCCGCAGCACCCGCAGGATACGCACCACCTGCAGGTAATGGGTGCCCGAGATGAACAGGCTGAGATAGAACGGCACGATTGCCAGCAGGTCGATGATGCCGTAGAAGCTGAAGATGTATTTGCTCGGCTTGTGGATGCAGAAGATCCGCAGGATGTATTCGACGGTGAACAGGCCGGTGAAGAACCATTCCGCCAGAAGAAAGAATTCCCCGTGGCGCTGATTCAGCGAGGCGACGCTGTCCAGCACCATGACCAGCACGCTGGCCAGGATGCAGAGGATCAGGGCGATGTCGAAGCCTTTGCCGGCGGGCGTGTTGGCTTGATAGATGATGGTGTAAAGGCTGTGGCGCAGTTCTTCTACACGGCTCCGCACGAAAAGGACTCCTGTCGGGTTGCCTCGGCTGTTCCAGGATTATCGGTCACCTCGGCTCTTCCGCAAACCGCCGCCCCGCTTGTCGCGAGGCCGGCTGCCGTCAATCCAATCGTCGGTTTGGGAGGATGCGGGGCGTTTCAAGCGCCTGCGATCTGGTCCAGGGCCTGGGACAGTGTCGCCACGGTCCGATCCGTGTCATAGAGTTTGTCGAAGCCGAACAGGCCGATGCGGAAGGTGGTGAAATCCGGGCCTTCGCCACACTGCAAGGGCACGCCGGCGGCGATCTGCAGGCCCCGTTCGGCAAACTTCTTGCCGGTGCGGATGCCATCGTCCCCGGTGTAGCAGACCACCACGCCGGGCGCGCCGAAACCCTCGGCCGCCACCGACTTGAAGCCGTGCCGGGCCAACAGTTCGCGCACCTGATTGCCCAGGTTCCATTGCGCCTGGGCGGCCTTGGCGAAGCCGTAGCTTTCCACTTCCCGCATCGCCTGACGCACGGCCCGCAAGCCGTCGGTGGGCATGGTGGCATGGTAGGCATGGCCGCCCTGTTCGTAGGTCTCCATGATGCTCAGCCATTTCTTCAGGTCGGCGGCGAAACTGGTGCTGGTAGTGGCCTCGATGCGCTCACGCGCGGCATCGCCCAGCATCACCAGGCCGCAGCAGGGCGGGCCGCTCCAGCCTTTCTGCGGCGCGCTCACGAGGATGTCCACGCCCAGTGCGCGCATGTCGACCCAGGCCGTACCGGAAGCAATGCAGTCCAGCACGAACAGCCCACCCACCGCATGCACCGCTTCGGCCACGGCCCGCAGGTAGCCGTCGGGGAGGATCATCCCGGCCGAGGTTTCCACATGGGGCGCGAACACCAGATCCGGCTTTTCCTTCGCGATGGCGTCCACCACCTCTTCGATGGGCGCCGGAGCATAAGCCGGCTGGGGGGCCGATTCCACCGGACGGGCGCAAAGCACAAGGGATTCCGAGGGGATGCCGCCCATTTCGAAGATCTGCGTCCAGCGATAGCTGAACCAGCCGTTGCGGATCACCAGGCACTTCTTGCCGGTGGCGAACTGGCGCGCCACGGCCTCCATGCCGAAGGTGCCGGAGCCGGGCACGACCACGGCGCTGCGGGCGCCATAAACGTCCTTGAGGATGCGGGAGACGTCCCGCAGGGTTTCCTGGAACACGTTCGACATGTGGTTGGTGGCTCGGTCGGTATACACCACCGAGTATTCAAGCAGGCCGTCGGGATCGACGCCGGGCAATAGTCCAGGCACGGTTCATCTCCTCATGGAATCATCAAGGCAAACGCAGCAAATTCTGCGCCTCGCCATGAATGGCCCGGACCGCCTGGGTAATCGGGCGGATACGCGCGGCCAACGGCGCGGCAAGCGTCCGGGCGAGGGCAGAGTCTGCACTCAATTGTCGCAGACCTGACAATTATCCGGCCAGTCTTTGCGGAGTCGCGTGTTGGGTGCGGAATCCCCGGACGCTGGCGCGCGGGAACGCCAAGTGCTTCTCGCACGGGTGCCCAGGCGTCTTTGTTACTCGCCCGCTTAAATCTGAACGACTCCCTCGATGTTAGGCTCCCGATAAGCCAAATACCTCCATAGATACTGTCGCCTGTAGGCGTCATAAACTGACCGCGAGACCATTATAAGGTTAAGCTGATTGGCGATTCGCTGACAAAACCTGAAACTATTCATAGTGTCAAGCTTGGAAAAACTACTAATGTATTCTACAGTATTGACTTGGCCAAAAGCCGCGTCATCTCTGATGTTGCTGGCGCGGATGGGTTTGGGTTGAAACTCAAAGATACTTCATTCTTGATGTGCGGATACTGCGCCGTGTTAGTAGGGCTGCTGCCTTCTAATTCAGCTGGGCGCGACTTCTCAATATAGGGAAAATAGCCAATGACTCTCGCCAGATTCATGCGCGGAACCGGATTCAACCCGTTCATTTTCTTGATATGCACGGTATTCCTCTGTGGGATTTCCGACCTACGCGCCGAAGGCAGTCGAACCCTTTACCCCAGCACCTATCCAGTTACCTGCGGCGCTGCGACGGGGCAGGGTTGCCGTTCGAATCTGGATTTGCAACCCGCTGAACGTTATGTCGGGAAAGTGCTGCGACGTACCTTTCTCTACGTTTACGCGCAACAGGGCGAATATATTCTGCTGGGATCCCGCAACCGCGACGCGGGTGGCGATATTCGTGTCTATGACCCCGCGGTGTTCGGTGTTCCCGGCGACGAGACGGTACCCGCCTCGCCCAGCTTCTCCTGTGCCAGCGCCACCGCGCCCGCCGGTTCCTTCAGCGGCGGCAGTCGCGGTCTCATCGCCAGTCGGGCAGCCGAACTGGCCGGCCCAAACAGCGCCGACAATTCCCAAACGGTGGCGGGCGGTTATGCCCCCTGCGCCTATCAGGCGCCCGTCACCGGGATTTACGGTGTGATCTTCTCTGCCGCCAGCACCGGCGGTGCGCCCAACGGCTCTGTCGATACGCCCGCCCGCAGCAGCAATTCCGTTTCTGCCTGGGACGTCACCGTGCGCGGCGGCGCCACCTCCCTCGACGACCTCAATGGCCGCTTGTTCACCTATGCCTGGATCGGCTTCACCGGCGGCAACAACCGTCCCGATTATTCCGTCCATTACTACGTGACCAGCGACGGTTATCGCTATGCTCAGAACCTTCGGGGGCTCGATCCCAACGGTTATGCCCTGTATGCCAATAGCGCCGGATTTCTGGACAATGGCCAGCCGATGTACAAGGACATCCGGGGTCGCGAAGAATTGGTGACCAGCCTGCCGGCGGGCGTCACGACGCAGATCGCCCAGTACCCCAGCTTTTTCAGCGATATCACGCCGGGTGGTCCCAACGAGACCGAACTGGCGCGGGTGCTGGGCGCGCTCGGCATTCCTACCGTGCCCGTCGAGCCAAATCTGTTCAATGTGCGTTTCAGCGGGCATCTGGGCGGTTCGGTGACGACCCAAGGCGCGGGGGGGATTTTTCAATTCGATACCGTCAACGCCCAGAGCTATGAAATCGTCGTCAGCCGCGACGGAATCAATTTCGATCCGGCCAACCCCGCGAACCGTGTGCTCACCGGCACCACCGGTGCTGGCAGCCAAAGCGTGGATTGGGACGGCAAGGACAACAGCGGCGCCGTGTTCCCGGCCCAGGCAGCGCCGTTCTCGTACCGCGTGCGCGGGCACAATGGCGAGATCCACTTGCCCATCATCGACGCGGAGAACAATCCCGGACGCGGGCCGACGATCACCCGCCTGAACGGCAGCGGCAGCCCCAACACGCAGGTGTATTACGACGACCGTGGCTACCGCACCGCCGGCGGCCAATTGGTGGGAATACTGAATGGATTCCTGTGTGGAGCCAGCCTGCCTGGCGGGCCCAGCGTGCAGGTAAGCCTCACCGGTGTGGATTCCGCGACCGGTTACCGCGACTGGGTCTCCGGCCGCAATGCCAACAGCGACTGCGCCCGTGATGCCGGTTGGGGCGATACCAAGGGCCTGAATCTGTGGAGTTCGTTCGCGACCCCGGATGTACTGGGCAGCCTGGGGATCCAGGACGCGTTGGTGGATGTGGCCACCGCGGTCACTGCTCCTGCCAGTGTTGCCGCAGGCACCCAGGTTCAGGGCACCTTCAGTTTTGCCAATAACGGCAGCAGTCCGGCGCAAGGCGTCACCTACAGCATGAGCCTGAACCCCGGGTTGGGGGCCGTCAGCTTCACCAACCTGCCTGCCGGCGCCGGCGCCAGTTACGACAACGCCACTGGCATCGTGACCCTAAGCGGCTTGCCTTCGACCCTGGCGGCAAACCAGAGCATCCCGTTCATTGGCTTTGGCTACACGGCGCCCGCGTCGGGCACCGTTACCGTCAGCACGGCGATCAACACGACGAGCCAGGATGCCTTCACCGAAAACAATACGGCGAGTGCCAGCACCGGCATCGGTGACAGCGACGTCTTGACCACGGTCACGGTGCCGGCTTCGGCGTCTTCCGGCGATCCCGTCAGCGGCAGCTTCAGCTTCGCCAACCACGGCGGAAGTCCCGCGAGCGGCGTGAACTACACCGCCACCATCGGCAGCCCCGGCAGTTTTCCCGTAGCAGTGGACTTCACCAGCCTGCCCACGGGCGTCACCGCCAGCTACGACAGCAGCAATGGCCAGGTGAGCTTCCAAGGGCTGCCCGCCACGCTGGTTTCGGGCCAGGCCTTCAACTTCGGTTTCGAGTACGTGGCGCCCGCCTCCGGGAGTGTGTCGGTGAGCACGTCCATCGCCACCACCTCGCCGGAGTCCAGTACCGCCAACAACACGGCCAGCGGCACCACGGACATCACGCTGGGTTCCGACATGAGCGTCTCGATCACTGGGCTGCCAACCGCCACCAGTCCTGGCGCGAGTGTGACGGGAATCGTCGTCTGCACCAATGAGGGAAGCGGTGCCGCCCAGGATGCCACCTGCGCCGTCAGTACCGGCACGCTGTCTGGCTGTTTTCAGACGCCGGGCGACATTGCCGTCGCGGTTCCCGTCAGCGTGGCCAGCCTGCCGCCAGGGGACAGCATCCGTTGCACCCTCACCGTTACGGCTCCGACCAGCGGCGTGCTCACCGTCAGCGGCAGCACCGGCGCCAGCAACGACCGCAATCCCGCCAATAATGCCGTGACAGTCCCGCCCATTCCGGTCATCGATGCAGTGGACGACGGACCTGTCAGCCTTCCCGTTGGCGGCGGCGTGATGGGCGTGCTTGGCAACGACACGCTGGGGGGCGTGCCTGTGGTCTTCGGCAGCCCGGATGCCACTATTTCCGCGCCGACCCTCATCAGCAACGGCGGGCTGAGCGGCCTGAGCATAGATAGCGCCGGCCGCCTCGTGGTGCCCGCCGACAATCCCAGCGGCCGTTACACCGTGTCCTACCAGATATGCAGTTCGCCCCCGGCTACACCCCCGGCCTGCGACAGCGCGCAGGCGGTGATCCAGTTAGGCGGCGCGGGTGCGGGTAACCGGCCGCCCCTGGCCAATAATGATGCGGCCAGCACCCTCCGCAATGTTCCGGTGGCCATACCGGCGGCCAGTAATGACTCCGCTGGCCCTGGCGCCGTGCTCAATCCAGGCGCCATTGATCTGAATCCCCTGGTCGCGGGCCGCCAGACCAGCTATACGGTGCCGGGGCAAGGAACTTTCAGCATCGACCCGGGTGCGACGGACGGAATCGTGCGATTCACGCCGGTTGCGGATTTTGTTGGCACGGTGTCGGCTGCCTACACCATTGGCGACACTCTGGGGCAGGTGAGCAACCCGGCGCGCATGACGGTGACCGTCATCGAGCCGGCTGCGGGCAATCCTCCGGTCGCCAATGACGACCGCCTCACCACACCGCAGGGCGTACCAGCGACGGTTCCGGCCTCACAGAACGATGTGGCCGGGCCTGGCCAGGTGCTGGCGCCGGGTTCCCTGAGCCTGATCGATCCGGCGGACGGCCAGCCCAAGGCCCAGGTGACCACGGCCGAGGGGGTGTGGCGCGCCAATGACCCCGTGGCGGGCAGCGTGCTGTTCACTCCGGCAAGCGGGTTCACCGGGGTCGCGGTGATCGACTATGTCATCAGTGACGGCAGCGGCGCCAGAAGCGAGCCGGCCTCCATCACGGCGATCGTCACTGGAGCCACGGGCAGCGCGCTGGCCGTGGATGACAGCGGAACCACGCGCGCCACGACGCCCATCAGCCTGTCCGTGCTAAACAACGATCATCCTTCGGCGGGCAGCAGCCTGGTGCCTGGCTCGGTGGATCTGGACCCGACCACGCCGGACAGCCGCGAGTCCACCCGTAACACCCCCGAAGGTGTCTGGTCGGTGGATGACAATGGCCTGGTGCGTTTCGTCCCCACCCGCGATTACCAGGGATCGGGCCAGCCCTTCACCGGCACGGCCACGCTGCCCTACACGGTACGCGACAGCGGCGGACGGATGAGCAATCCCGCGACGGTCACCGTGGTGGTGAGCCCTGCCGCGGTGAACGCGGTGAACGATAACGTCGTGACCCCGGAGAACACGCCGGTGATGTTGAGACCGGCCGCCAACGACCTGGCGGCACCGGGCGCGGTCATCAACCCGGCTACGGTGGATCTGGATCCCAGCACCCCAGACGTCATTGATCGGGGGCCTATCACGACGCCCGAGGGCACGTGGGAGGTGATCGACAATGCCGGGACCGTGCGCTTCACGCCCGCTCCGGGTTATAGCGGCAGCGCCACCATCACGTACCGGGTCAGCGACAGCCTGGGCAACACCGGGACTGCGGTGATCACGGTGACCGTGGCTCCGGCGGAGACCTTGCCCGGCTTGCCGGACGCGGTGGACCAGAACGTGACGACTCCGCAGAACACGCCCGTCAGTGGCAATGTGACCACTGGCGGCACGGTGCCGGAGGGTTCCAGCGTGAGCCTCAACAGCAACCCGACTCATGGCAACGTGATTCTGGAGCCTGATGGGTCGTTTACCTATGTCCCGGATACGAACTACTCGGGGACCGACAGCTTCACATATAAAATCTGTCTGGCGCCGCCCAACCAAGCCATCTGCGATACCGCGACGGTGAACATCACGGTGGGGGACGGCAAGGCTGAGCAGCGGCCGGTGAACCTCACCCTGAAGTCAGGACGCAAATCGGTTCGCTGCGGACGTGCGGTAGCCTTGGTCGTCCGCGGAGGCAGCGGTAAGGGGGCGCTGAAGTTTTCGGTAAGCTCCGAGGGGACGGTGACCTGCAAGATCGTCAAGTCACGGGGCAAGCCCTATCTGAAAGCCTCGGGCACGCCGCCGGGGTCCTGCAGCGTCACCGTCACCAAGAAGGCGGACAAGACCCACGCGGCGGCAACGTCCAACACCATCACCGTGAAGGTGAAGTGATGCGCGTGCTGTCGGGCGGCTGGGCTTTGCTCCGGTGAGACTCATCACGCCGCGCTGCGGCTTACCCAAAAGAACGAGAGCCATGATGACATCGAGACCAAATCGTTCCGATTCGCGCCATACCCGTCGGCTACTGCTTGCCTCATTGTTGATGGCCCAGTCAGTCGGCTGGGCAGAAACGCCTGGTGCCGAGCATGAACTGGACTGGACCGGTTTTTACGCGGGCCTGAGCGCCGGCGCCATCCTCAACGAATCGGATATCAAGGCGACCCATGTGGGGCTGGTGAAGAACCCGGTTCACGACAATATCCAGTTCACGTCTTTCATTCCTGGCGCGCAGGCGGGCTATCTGAAGCATTTCTCCAACGGCTGGGCGGCGGGCGTGGAGATCGATTTCACCTATCCGGACAGCGAAGGGCACGCCGACGTGAGCTGCGGATCGTGCCCGGGCACCGTCGATCACTTCACGGTCAAGAACCGGATTCAAGGTGCGCTGCTGGGGCGTGTCGGTCATCCCTTTCATCATGACCAGTGGTTTCCCTATCTGACGGCAGGGGTCAGTTTCGCCGACACCAGCCTGGGATATACCAACGACGTCGGCGACCGCTACGTGAAGAACACTGCCCAGACCGGCTGGGTGCTGGGTACCGGCCTGGAGTATCGACCGATGCAGCCTTTGTCGGTGCGCGCGGAATACCTCTACACCGACTATGGTGATGCCTTGAACATGAACCTGCCCGTGATCGATGGAACCGAGGATCCGGCGGGCCACGCCGAAGCCGATCTGGCTTCCCACACCTTCCGCATGGCCGTGAACTACTGGTTCTAGCCGTCTGCCAGCGGCGGCGGTCATCCGGCTGCCGCCCATTCCCGACCTGCCTCGCACTCGCTCGGCACCTTGTTCCAGCCTGCGCTTCCAGCGGCATTACCGGCGGAACCCGCAGCCGTTGTAGAATGGGCCTCGTCGAAGTCTCTTCAGCGGTTTTCACTCGCAGCCCGCGGAGGCTGGAGCAGACTTTCAGGGCGCCTTTGCGCGCCCGCTCCGGCCGAGTCGCCCGCAATTCCCGGCTCCGGAGTTTCCCTCAAGACCCAGCAAGAGGCATCTGAACATGAACCAGAATCTGTCACCCGAGTTGAAGCGACTGGTGGAGGGAAGGCACAGCGACCCCTTCGCGTTGCTCGGTCGCCATCCGCAAGGCGATCGCGTGGTGCTGCGGGCGCTTTTGCCCCACGCCGAGGAAGTGTCTCTGGCGGAGGGCGGTCATGTGCTGACGCGCGTCGAGGGGACTGACCTGTTCGAGTGGCACGGGGCCAGCGATCAGGTGCCGGAGCGTTACCGCCTGATCTGGCGCGACGACCAGCACCTGGAACACATCGCCCACGATCCCTACTGCTACCCGCCGCAATTGTCCGATTTCGACCTGCACCTGTTTGGGGAAGGCAAGCACTGGCATGCCTATCGGCTGCTGGGCGCGCGCGTGCACAGCGCGGATGGCGTGGCCGGCGTGTTGTTCTCGGTATGGGCGCCCAGCGCGGAACGGGTCAGCGTGGTGGGCGACTTCAATCGCTGGGACGGCCGTGCCCATCCCATGCGAGTGCATGGCAACGGCGTGTGGGAGTTGTACATCCCAGATCTGGCGCCCGGCGTGGTCTACAAGTTCGAGATTCGCGCCCGCAATGGCGATGTGTTTCTGAAGTCCGACCCCTATGGGCGCCGTTTCGAATTGCGCCCGCTGACCGCGTCCATCGTCGAGCCACCGTCCGAATTCCAGTGGCGTGATGCGGCCTGGATCGAAGCGCGCGCTAAGTTCGACTGGCAGCATGAGCCGATGTCGGTCTATGAGGTGCATCTGGGCTCCTGGCAGAGGGGCCCTGAAGGGGAGATGCTCAACTACCGGGATATCGCCCTGCGTCTGGTGGAGCACGCCAAGGCCTTGGGCTTCACTCATGTGGAACTGATGCCGGTCACCGAGCACCCCTACGACAAGTCCTGGGGCTACCAGACCACCGGTTACTACGCCCCCACCAGCCGCTTCGGCACGCCGGACGATTTTCGCTGGTTCGTCGATCATTTCCACGAGAACGGCATCGGCGTGATTCTGGACTGGGTGCCGGCGCACTTCCCCAAGGATGCCCACGGCCTGGCCTGGTTCGACGGCACGGCGCTCTACGAGCATGAGGATCCGCGCCTGGGCGAACACAAGGACTGGTCCACCCTGATCTTCAATTTCGGCCGTTACGAGGTGAAGAACTTCCTGATTTCCAGCGCCCTGTATTGGCTGGAGGAGTTCCACATCGACGGCCTGCGCGTGGATGCGGTGGCCTCCATGCTGTATCTGGATTACTCCCGCGAAGAGGGAGAGTGGATTCCCAACCGCTACGGCGGGCGGGAGAACCTGGAAGCCATCGACTTCATGCGCCAGCTCAACGAGGTGACCCATGCCGCGGTGCCGGGTGCTCTGGTCATGGCCGAAGAGTCCACCTCCTGGCCGCAGGTGACCAAGCCCACCTATCTGGGCGGGCTGGGCTTCGACCTGAAGTGGAACATGGGCTGGATGAACGACACCCTGCGCTACATCGAAAAGGAACCCATCCACCGCCAGTACCACCAGGGCGAGCTGACCTTTAGCATGCTCTACGCCTTTTCCGAGAACTTCCTGCTGCCCTTCTCCCATGACGAAGTGGCCCACGGCAAGCACTCCATGCTGTACAAGATGCCGGGGGACGAGTGGCAGCAGTTCGCCAACCTGCGCCTGCTGTACGTCTACATGTTCACCCATCCCGGCAAGAAGCTGCTGTTCATGGGCAGCGAGTTCGGCCAGGGGCGCGAGTGGGACAGCACCGGCATCCTGGACTGGTATGTGCGCGACTATCCTTTCCACCAGGGGGTGGAAAAGCTGATCGCTCACCTGAATGGCATGTATTGCGCGAGCCCGGCCCTGCACGGCCTGGACTTCGACTGGAAGGGCTTTGAATGGATCGACTGCCATGACGCGCAGAATTCCACCCTGGTCTACTTGCGCCGCTCCGGCGAGGATTTCGCCGTGGTGGCCCTCAATTTCACGCCGGTGCCGAGGCTAGGCTACCGCATCGGCGTGCCGGAGCCCGGCGTCTACCGGGAACTGGTCAGCTCGGATGCCAACGCGTTTGGCGGTAGCGGCTTGGGCAATACGCAGCCCCTGACCAGCGAGGACCTGCCGTGGATGGGCAGGCCCCATTCCATCGCCATCACCTTGCCGCCCCTGGCCGGTGTGGTCCTGGCGCTGGATACAAAGCCGTCCGCAACCAGGGAGGCGGATGATGAGTAAGGATGCCCTGCCCAAGAACTATCTGCTGCAGAAGCAGGAGCACCGGGCCTTCATCGAGGCGGTGGAGCACCTGGGCAAGGTGGTGCGGGAGCAGGGGCCGATTGACGACAAGACCGCGCACCTGATCCAGTTGGCCGCCGCAGTGGCCATTCACTCCGAGGGTTCCACCCACAGTCATGTGCGCCGGGCTCTCGCGGCCGGCGCCAGCCCGGAGGAAATCCGCCACGCCATCATCCTGCTCACCAGCACCATAGGCTTTCCCACGGTCAGCGCGGCGTTGACCTGGGCTCAAGACGTGTTGGGTGACGGCTGAGGCTTGAGGCGGACAGACCCCAGGGCGCGGAGCCGAGATTTTCATGAAGAACTTCTTTCTCACGGTATGGCTGATGTGCTGGGTCGCGCGGGTTGCGGCCGGAATTCCCGCGACCCCGGTCATGAGCCTTTACCAGTTCAACGGGCCGATGGAAGTCCCGTACTACGACGCCGACAGCTTCGCCGCTTCCGGCGCGGCGAGACCAGCCGGTTATCTCACCCAGGGCAGTTCGGTGATTCCGTGCCTGGTGATGCGCGGCGGCACGCCGCTCACCGACCGCGACGGCACGCCTTACGTGGGTTTCCAGATGGTGGTGGACGTCAACACGGCAACGCCGGCTTCCACCGAGCGCTTCAAGCAGGCCGTGGCGCAGCGGGCCGGCATGACGGTTGCCAACCATCATTGCGAGCCCGGCGTGCGGCATGTCATCGATGTGCGCCGGCTCTACGCCCTGGATAAGGCCCCGTTCTTCCGCCAGGGTGGCGGTGAGGCGGCGCCGGCGAAAGCGGTTACCCAGGGCGAACTGGACGGCATCATCCGCGCTTTTCACAATTCGCCCGACTGCGAGCAGGCCAACCGCGAGCTGGTGGGTCGCCGCCTCGCCCTGCAGCGCGCCTGGGCCGCCTTTGCCGCTGGCCATGCGGGCCGCTGGCCGTCCCGCCAGATCGAGCGCGCCAAGCATCTGGACTATGTGATGCGCACGGCGCTGTTCGAAGGGCATCTGGACCGCGGCTGCAACGCCTATGGCAGCTGCGAGCGCAACATCATCGCCCTGTCCATCCGCAACCGCGGCCGTGAACTGTGCATCGCAGGCCAAGGCTGCGGGAGCGAGGGAGACTTTCAGGGCGTCGCCTCCAAGGTGTCGCAATACAATATCTGGGACGAATTCCTGACCCAGACTTCGGGACTTACCTCCTGCTTTCTGCGCAATGGCCCGGTGCCGGGCCAGCAGGGAGTGTTCCTGGCCAAGCTAAAGGCCATGTACGAGCAGAACCTGCCCGATGTGGAACGCATCCTGTTCGGCGATGACGCTGACCTGTCCGAGATTTTTCCCGGTACGCCCTTGTCCGAATTGAAGGCGGTGCGACATTACTATCACGCCCCGGCCATGGGGAAATGTTTTCCCAGCCACGACCGGGTCGAATACATCACCGGCGCGGTGGCCCATCGAGGCTCGGATTACGCCTTGCTGGCCAATACGCGCATCAAGGTGGACGAAGCCAGCGGCGGGGGTTATCTGTTCCGCAGTTTCAAGGTCAAGGCAGGGGAGGAACGGGATGAAATTGATCTCGTCGACGATTTTCCCGGCTTCGTAGTGGACCGGCGCAAGGTGCAGCTCAAAGGCGCCGGGAGTTGTCCGCCCTATGGTATTCCCCGCGGCTGCTCCTTCGAGGAGGTGGGCCGCTACCGCACCACGCCATCCTGGCTTAACTCGGGCCGTCCGGTGGAAGTGACCTGCCGTATCCGCGATCGCGGCGCCAATTGCCAGGGTCCCGGAAGCCTTGTCACGGCCCGCGTGGGCGGCGTCTGCGACACCCAGATGCGGCCGGTGGCAGGAATCCGCTAGGCCGGCTGTGAACCCTAGGGGCTCGCGATGATCCAGCTTCCACGCGTGACAGGCGTGCGGCCCTGTCCCGAATCAACAACAGAGAGTGAATTTTTGGCCGTTTGCCGCGCGCAGACGCGTTGCATCCTGATGGACGTTGCCGCCCGCAAGGGGTGAATAAGCCATATGCGTAGTGGGCTGGGGCCGATTCCCGGGTCCCTTCCCCTGACAAAGGGCGTTGTCGCTCAAGAGAGACGATTGAAGTAAGTTGTACGCTTATTTTGTGGTTTTCTCGCGAAGGGTGAAATTTTTAAGTAGCTGAAAATTAGCGTTTAAGCTTCTTCGGGGAGGTCGATTCATCCCCCGATTTTTCTAAGTCTCTGGCTGATTCTCTGGCACGGCCATTGCAAACCCTCGGTTGACTTCAACCATTCCGAGGTACCGCGATGAGCGTGAACGAACACGTACTCGGTAACAATTCCTCCTATCTCAGGTTGTCGCCACGGGCGACCCTGGCGAAAGTGCGCGCGCAGCGCCGCCGCCCCCAGGCCGCCTTCGTCGCGCGTTCCGTCACGGCGCTGTTCATGGTGTGTGTAACGGCGACGCTGGCGATGGCCTGGTTAATCCGTGAGCGCGAGTATCTGGTAGCCAAGGAGGGTTTGGGCTACTACTTGGGAATCATCGGCGGTGTCTTGCTGCTGCTGCAGTTCCTCTATCCCCTGCGCAAGAATCTTCGGTTTATGCGCAACTGGGGCACCGTGAAACACTGGTTCTATGCGCACAAGATGCTAGGAGTGCTGGGACCTCTCCTCATCGTGCTGCATTCCAACTTCAAGCTGCACGCCATCAACAGCAATGTGGCGCTGTTCTCCATGCTGGTGGTGGTGGCCAGCGGCCTGGTGGGGCGTTATCTCTACGCCAAACTGCATTCCAGCCATCATGGTGAACTGCTGACCCTGCAGGGGTTGCAGGAGGCCTTCGGGATTTCGCGCGACGCCATGGATCAGGATCTCTACATAGACCCGCGCGTCAAAGAGCATCTGCACACATTCGAGGACGAGGTATTCCTGCCCGAGCCGGGCTTCTGGAAGGGTTTCTGGAACCTGCTGACCCTGGGGCAGCGCACCCGCCTTGCGCGGGCGCGAGCCTACCGCGAAGTGAAAGACACGCTCTACGCGCGCGCTCTTCGGGACGGTTGGAGCGAGGAACTGCTGTCTCTGCGCCAGAACCATGACCGCGAGTTGATCCGCTTCTACCTGAGGGGTGTCTCGCGCGTGGTGGAGTTCCGCTTCTATAGCCGACTTTTTGGTCTTTGGCATACCCTGCACATTCCCCTGTTCGTCATGTTGGTGCTGACCGGCGTCGTGCATGTGGTCGCGGTTCACATGTACTGATTCACGCCGTCACCGAATGACGCAAGGAGACTTTGTCTGATCGTCCGACTGCTGACCGCACTTTTCGTCCTGTGTCTTCTGTCCGCGGGGTTGTCCGCGCAGGCCAGCCCGCTGGAGACCCTGGTCATGCCGGGTGACGTGGTGCAAGGCCACGCCAAGGTCGAAAAGCAATGCGAACGCTGCCACGAGCCTTTCAGCCAGTCCGTGCAGAACAAGCTCTGCCGGGACTGCCATGAGGACGTGGATCATGACGTGCAGCGTGGACAAGGTTTCCACGGCCGCCTCAAGGATATCGAGCAGCGCCAGTGCAAGAGCTGCCACACGGACCACAAGGGCCGGGGCGCACAGATCGTCCTGCTGGACCGTGACACCTTCGATCACGCCCATACGGACTTCGCGCTCAAGGGCGAACACCAGAAGGTTCAGTGCACGGGCTGCCACAAGCCCAAAGCCAAGTTCCGCGAGGCGCCGGGCCGCTGTGTCGACTGCCACAAGGCCGATGATCCCCACCGCGGAAAGCTCGGGGAGAAGTGCTCCGACTGCCACGACGAAAAGTCCTGGAAGAAGGAACAATTCGATCACGGCAAGACGCAGTTCCCGCTACTCGGCAAGCACAAGGACGTCACCTGCCAGACTTGCCATGTGGACCCGGCCTACAAGGATACCCCGAAGGAGTGCGTCGCCTGCCATAAGATCAACGATGTGCACGGCGGCAAACTGGGCCCAAAATGCGAAAGCTGCCACGGCGTCAACGACTGGAAGAAGCCCAAGTTCGACCATGACCGCGACACCCATTTCCGCCTGACCGGGCGTCACGCGAGCACCGCGTGCGCGGGCTGCCACAAGGGCAATGCCTTCGAGGAGAAGCTAGGCACCACCTGCGTCGCCTGTCACAAAAAGGATGATGAGCACAAGGGCCGCAATGGCACCGAGTGCCAGGACTGCCACGTGACCAGCAGTTGGACGCGCAGCAGCTTCGACCATGACAAGACTCGGTTCCCGCTGCGGAACCGGCATGAAAAGGTGGCCTGTGAGAGTTGTCACAAGGGCTCGCTGGTCAAGGACAAGCTCAAGCTGGACTGTGTTTCCTGCCACGAGAAGGACGACGTGCACAAGAAGCAGGAAGGGACGCAGTGCGAGAAATGCCATAACGACCAGGGCTGGAACGTGCGCGTGACCTTCAGTCATGAGCTCACGCGTTTCCCGCTGATCGGCCTGCACGCCATCACGCCCTGCGGCGAGTGCCATCTCAATTCTTCATTCAAGGACGCCGAACAGGAATGCGTCGCCTGCCACAAGCAGGATGACACCCACAAAAGCACCTTGGGAGGGCGCTGCGAGCAGTGCCACAACCCCAATGGCTGGCAGTTCTGGAATTTCGACCATGGCAAGCGTACCGACTTTGCCTTGACCGGCGCCCACGAAACGCTGCAATGCAAGGCCTGCCACAAGGACCCGGTGGTCGGCGACAAGCTGGAACTGCCCGCGGCCTGCAGCGACTGCCATCAGAAGGACGACATCCATCGCGGCAGTTACGGGCAGAACTGCGAACGCTGCCACCAGCCAACGCGCTTCAACGAACTGAAATCGAGCCTCAGGTGAACGCAAAAACTCAGCTTTCGCTGCCCGTCGTGCTGATAAGGTCAACTCCGGCCTTGATCCCGGAGGGGACATTCGCGTCCATCCGCCTGTGGCTCCTGGCCCTGGCGGCACTCGGGTGTCTCCTGTTCGGCGCCGCGTCTGCGCAGGCGGCCGAAGAGGCGGACGCGTCCAAGTCGTTCAACCACATGAGCACCGGTTTCGCCTTGCGCGGTGCGCACGAGCGGCTGACCTGCGAATCCTGCCACGTACGCGGCATATTCAAGGGTACGCCGACTCGCTGTTCCGGCTGTCATCTGCGCTCCACCGACATGGAGGCTTCGAAGAAATCCCCCAACCACATTCCGACCACGGAGGAGTGCGATGTTTGCCATAACGATTTCCTGCCCAACGTGAGCTGGCAGCTGGTCCGCATGAACCATGTGGGGATCGTGAACAACTGTGTCCAGTGCCATAACGGCACCTTCGCGCCGGGCAAGGATGCCAACCATATTCCCACGCAGCAGCCTTGCGAGTTGTGCCATCGCTCGACGGTGAGCTTTGCGGGCGGTCAGATGGACCACACCGGCATTGTCGCCAGCTGCTCCCGTTGCCATAACGGCAATCTAGCCACGGGGAAGTCGGGCAACCATGTCCCGACCTTCCAGCCCTGCGAGATCTGCCATTTCTCGACCACCAGCTTCGCCGGCGCCACCATGAACCACCAGGGCATCAGCACGGGCTGCGCCCGCTGCCATGTTCAGGGCGTCGCCACCGCCAAGCCGCCCAACCATATTCGCACCACGCAGTCCTGCGAGCAGTGCCACCGCTCCTTCGCCACGTTTGCCGGCGCGACGATGGATCACACGGGCATCGTCAGCAACTGTGCCAGTTGCCACGAGGCCGGCAACCTCTATGGCATCACGGGCCGGCCTGCGCCGCCGCACCCACCCAAAAGCGTCGGCGATTGCAGCCAGTGCCATTTGAACACCCGCTCCTGGCTGCCGGCATTCTCACCCTAGTCCAATGAGTACTCTTGCATTGCATGACTCCGCCCATCGCGGCGGCTTGTTGGCGGGGCGCGCGCTGCTGCGAGCCCTGGTCGCCTCCCTGTGGCTGCTGGCGGGACGCTCTGCCTTGGCAGCCGTGCCTGCGGGCGGTCAGATGCTGGACGATGTCCGCGTGGAGAGCGGGGAGCAAGGCGCAGTGATCCATGTGGAGCTCGCCTCGCCCGTGCGCGTGATCCGCCATGCTCCCGCCGAGCAGGGCGATGTCCTGCGCCTATGGGTGATTCCCACCGATGCGGGCCGGGAGCAAGGTGTGGCCGCGCCACGCGAATCGCGGCGGTGGCAGGAGAGCGGCGAGGTTCCCCTGCAGGAAGTGCTCTATGAATATGGCACGGCAGGGGAGCAACTGGTATTGCGCTTTTCCCGGCCCGTCCGCTTCCGATTGAAGCCTGGCCAGGATTTTCGCAGCGTCGACGTACAATTGCTGGACGGCACGGCGGGAGACAGTGCTACGGCACCGATGGCCATGCCCGTTCCGGCGGCGAAGGGTAAGAAATCCTGCGACGTGCTGTTGGGGCGCAACCCGCCTCCGTCCGAATTGCTGGAGGGGGCGCGGCGCTGCGTGGTCCAAGAGGACTGGGCGGCGGTGCTGGGACTCTACGGCAAGCTGCTGCAGCAGCCGGACACGGCCTATCAGGCGGAGGCGCTGGAAATGGTGGGGTTGGCGCGGGAGCGCAGCGGACAGCCGTTCCGTGCCAAGTCCGAGTATGAGAAATATTTGTCGATCTATCCCAAGGGCGAGGGCGCTGTCCGGGTGCGCCAGCGTCTGGACGCTTTGGAAAGCGCGGGAGCGCAGCCGCAGCCCAAGCTCAAGCCGGTCTCCGTGGACGAAGGGCGCAACAGTTGGGAAACCTTCGGCAGCTTCTCCCAATATTATTTCCGCGAAGCCTTGATCAGCGACAGGCAGGGCGAGGTGGCGCAGCAGTCCTTGTTTCTGACCAACCTCGACGTCACCAGCCGCCTGCGCACGCCGCGATTCGATGTGCGGGGTCAGTTCGACGCCCGCTATCGGCAGAACTTCCTGCCGGTCACCTTCAACGAGAATGACCAGTTCCGCGTCAGTAATGCCTTCGTGGATATCGCGGACCGCCAGTTGGGCCTGTCCGGCCGTCTGGGCCGACAATCCCGGGCCAGTGGCGGCGTGATGGGCCGTTTTGACGGCGGCGTGGTCAGCTATCGCTTCAACCCCCAGTGGCAAGCCACCGTGGTCGGAGGTTTTCCGGTCAGGCCTTACCGTTCCACCGCGCCGGACTGGGACAAGTCATTTGCCGGCATATCGCTAGAATACGGGCCTTTCGCGGACTATTTCGCCGGTAACGTGTTCTTCATCAACCAGGTGGCCTCGGGGCGGACGGACCGCCGGGCGGTGGGCGGCGAGTTCCGCTACCAGCACCCGGTGCATCCGGTGTTCACCCTGCTGGACTACGACGTCTATTTCAACGCGCTCAATACCGCGCAAGTGATGGCCAATTGGAACTTCGACAACGGCGCCATCGTCACCTTCACTGCGGATTACCGCAAGACGCCCTATCTCAGCACCAGCAACGTGGTGATCGGCTCGGGCGCCGACTCCTTGCAGGACGCGCTGTTCCGCCAGTCCGACTACAACCTGGCCGCCATCGCGGAGGACAATACCGCCACCTTCAAGACGGCGTCCGTGGGCGGCATCATGCCGCTCACGCCCAGGCTACAAGTCAACGGCGACGTGACCGTGACCGACCTTTCGGCAACCAAGGGCTCGCCCTGGGTCACGCCTTACCAGGGCAGCGGCGTACAGGTGTCCTATGCCGGACAGTTGATCGCTAGCAGCCTGTTTCAGGAGGGAGACATCTGGAACTTCGGCCTGCGCTACTCGACTCAGCAGATCAACGACTACATTTCCCTGTTCGTCGATGGACGCCACCCGGTGACGCCGGATATCCGGCTGGACCCGAGACTCCGGGTGGACTATTTCACCAGCTTTGACGGACCGAGCGTCTGGCGCGTACGGCCGGGCCTGCGTTTCAACTACCGGGTCGCCGGCAAGCTCAATCTGGAACTGGAAGGGGGCTTCGAATACGCCAATCAGCCGGTTTTCAAGGACGAAAGGGATACGACCGGTTACTATATCAGCGCCGGCTATCGTTGGGATTTCTAGGACGCGCCGCCCTGGGACGATGACAGTGGGAGGGGCAGTGCAATCATGCCCTCCAGAGTTTGCCGCCCGGGTCGCGATTCTCCAGCGAAGCACCGAGTCCGCAAGGACTGGAGCTCCTGACACCCGCCGAAGGAAGCGGCACTTCTGCCGCACATACAAATCCGGGCCGCGCGAGCGGTCGTTGTTTTATGACGCGACATGTCCAACACCGATTCTTCCATGCTGACTCCGGATGCCCAGGTTTCCTTCTGGCAGAACCTGCGCCGTGAACGCCTCTACATGCTGCTGTTTGCCGGCATCCTGACTTTCTGTTTCCTGACCAAGGTTGCCCGCCTGGGCTTCCCGACGGACTTCTATTTCGACGAGGTCTATCACGGCTTTACCGCCACGGTCTATCTCCACGGCGATAAGCAGGCCTATGATCCCTGGGCCAAGCCGCCGCAGGGGAAGGCTTTCGAATGGACCCATCCGCCCCTGGCCAAGCTGATCATGACCGGGATGATGGTGGTGTTCGGTGAGAACTCATTCGGCTGGCGCATCGGCTCGGTCCTTTTCGGTACCGCCGCGACGGTGGCGACGGCACTGCTGGCCTTCGAACTTTTCGGCTCCATGACCGTTGCGTTGACCGCCATGGCGCTCATGAGTCTGGAAGGCTTGGTGCTGACCCAGTCGCGGGTGGCCATGAATGACGCCTATTTCATTTGTTTCACTTTGCTGGCCTTCATCTTCTATGTGCGCTGGCGCAAGGATGAGTCTCGCGTGCCGCCGCTTTACCTCTGTGGCCTGGGCCTGGGTCTCGCGGTCGCCACCAAGTGGACCGCCTTCTATCTGTTCGTGATTCTGGCCCTGGATCTGGCCGCCCGCGCCATCTGGACCCGAAGGCTGCCTGAGTCCCGTGTCCTGCTTCACCTGCCCCTGGCCCTGGCGCTGCTGCCGGTTGCTTTGTACATGGCTTCCTATATCCATTTCTTTGCCATGGGCTGGGAATGGAAGAATTTCGTCGAACTGCAGAAGCAGATGTGGTGGTACCACACGGGACTCAAGGCCGGGCATTCATTCCAGTCCGTGCCCTGGCAATGGATTTTGAACCTCAGGCCGGTGTGGCTGTATGTGGACTACTCCAAGGAGGGGTATGCGGCCAACATCTATAACCTGGGCAATTCGGTGATCCTGTACACCGGACTCTGGGCCGTGTTCTCGACCATGGTTCAGATGCGCGACCGCCTCGCCACCTGGCCGGTCTGGTTCGCCCTGCTGTCCTATTTCATGCTATGGCTGCCCTGGACCTTCTCGCCGCGCATGATGCTGTTCTACCACTACCTGCCTGCCGTGCCCTTGCTGTGCATCCTGCTCGCGCGCTGGCTCGAGGACAAGCGCACCAGCCCACTGGCTGGCGAGCAGGTACTGGCGCCCATGGTTCTCGGCATGGCCTTCGTCTGGTTCGTGGTGTTTTATCCGGACAACACCGCCATTGCCGTGCCGCAGGCTTTCGCCGACTTGGTGTACTTCGCCGTGCCGGGCTGGAAGTTCTAATGGCGGTCCGATTTTGTGGGCAGCTAGTCTAGGGCATTGCTGCCGGGATTGCGCGGGCCCGGTCGGATACCGCGACTATGTCGATGCCCCCCCTATGGAACACGATGGGATAATGCCGCTGGTAATCTCGGCCATCGATTTTGAAGCGCCGCCGCTCGTAGTCGCTGAGATAGACGTAGTCGATATGGTAACGATCCATCAGTTCGCGCGCGCTTTCCGGTTGCGTGAACAAGCGGGCCACGTCCGCCGCCTGGCGTTCGTAGTTGATCCCGTGGAAAAACAGGAAGGACGGGGACCCGAGCACGATATTGCGCCCGGTTAGCACGGCCACCGCGTTGTTGTGGTTGTCGGCCGTCAGAAACAGGCTGTCCTTGGGGGTTTGGGCCTTGATGAACTCTGCCGCAGCGACTTCGTCCGCATCGAACAGGCGGTAGGACGAGACCGCCTCCCTGCCCAGACTCAGAAGGGCCGCGAAGCTGCAGACCAGAAGCACGCCGGCAGCCAGCACCACGCGCTCACGCCTTCCAGCCAGCCCATTCCACAGCCGGACCAGGTATTCGCCCACCAGGATGCAGGCGAACACATACCAGATGTAAAACAGCTTGTTGTTGTCATAGGGGTTGGGCTGAAAGATCCATAGCTCCGCAACCACGAAAATCAGCAAGGCTCCGGAATGGATCTGCCAGCGGCGCCGGTCCGCGGCGCATAGCGACGGGAAAACCAGGAGAAACACCGGCCCCACATTCTTGACCCAGAACCAGGGCCAGATGTCGTGATCGTTGGCCCAGTCGAGGTGCAGCTTGACGAAGCCCCCTTCATTGGCCTGGCGGAAGGTCCAGTAGGTCAATTGCGGTATGGAAAGCAAGGCGGCGATCGCAGCGTAGAGCAGCCAATGTTTCCAATAAGCGCGGCGGTCGCCTGGCGTCTGGTCCGGACTATGGGCAAGCAGCCAGCCCAGCGAAACCAGTCCCAGGCCCAGGAAGGAATGGGTGTGGATCATCGGCATGAGCCCTGCGACCACGCCGGTTGCGAGGAAGTAGCGCGCCTTCCGGCTGCTCAGGGCATGCTGGAGGAGCCAAAGGGCAAGAAGCAGAAATGCCCAGCCGGCCAAGGTCGTGCGCTGGGGAATCAGCATGTCGCAGATGACATTGACCCAGCGTATGTTTTTATCCACCAGATTGGTTGGGGTTTCGTAGAACGCCGAGAAGATACGGGTGAAATTTCCGGGGTCCGTGGCCAGATTCTCCAGGAAATAGGCGAAGCCAAAGCCTCCGTTCAGAAAGAACAGGACGGCGGCGAGGATAGCGGCTGCTCGGCTGCCTGTGACGGCATAAGCCAGGACGGGAAAACCCCAAAGCACGCAGGCCATCAGCACCAGGCTGGGCAGTAGGACAGCCCAGCGCAGTGGTGTGCCCAACAGGAAGAAGGACGAAGAGAGGGAATCGACCAGGAAGGGGTAGCTGAGCCGGTGGCCCGGAAAGATGGAGTATTCGGGCGGAAAATGCCCCTGAACGGCAATGCTGGATACGATGCCCAGGTGCAGGCTGAGGTCGCCGAAGGTGGACTGACCCACGTAGAGACCGCCGTCCTCGCCTGGCAACAGCACGTGGGTGTGCAACAGGTAGGCGTAAAGTAGAAGGAAGGGCAGGGTGAAGGTAAGTGCCGGCGCGAAGATGCTCTTGGATTCCACTGGCGGAGAT
Source organism: Methyloterricola oryzae (assembly GCF_000934725.1). Taxonomy (NCBI): domain Bacteria; kingdom Pseudomonadati; phylum Pseudomonadota; class Gammaproteobacteria; order Methylococcales; family Methylococcaceae; genus Methyloterricola; species Methyloterricola oryzae. The sequence goes on along the minus strand of NZ_JYNS01000001.1, from coordinate 370,487 downwards.
GGCGCGGGCGAGGCGAATCGCCAGCTCAGCAGAGGTATCACAGCCATGGCGCCCAGCGCCAGGCCGTGGCTTAGCGTGCCGAAGCCGAACGGGAACGAGAACAAGGCCACCAGCCACATCATGCCCGCCAGTCCCAGCAGGCTGCCGGACCAGATGCGGAACCACTCCGGCTGATCGCGGAAGACACGCCAGGCAGTGAGTACGCCCAGGGCCAGGAACACCAGCAAGTAGAGGACGCCCACGTTTACCGATCCGAGTTTTTTAATTCAATTCCTTTCGCCAGTTTCTTGGCAAGCCTCGAAGCGGGCCTCGGCCCAGTCGGCATGATCGTTGTTGTTATCGCCGAGGGAGTCCACCGAGAGTAACAGGCGGCGTCCGCCCTTTATGCTGACGTCGACGGGCATGGCCGCGCTGCCCGAGGTCAGTTCCGGACTATTCCAGATCCTAACCTGGTCCAATTCGACGGAAAACATGACGCGGCCGCCGCTGCTGCTCCGATCCAGTCCGGCCGTGGCCTTGAAGCGGCAGGCATCCTCCGGGATACGGTAAGCTATGGACGAGCGTGCGTGGGTTGCAAGGCCCGTGGCATAGCAGTCCGCGGCGATACATAGCGGCTGGCCCTGCAGGTTGCGGTCCGTCTGCAGTTCCCCCCATTCCTGGTACTGGTTTTCCGGTGCCAACTGGTTCAGAAACAATGCCTGTTCTCCGTTAAGCATCGCTTGGGCTGGCCGTGGAATGGCATCGGCCAGCTCCATCCCGAACAGTCCCGTCCAGGCCACGATCAACGCCGCGTAGGGCAAGCCGGGTGCGCTGCTCAAGTAGTTGATCAGGGCATGGGCCGCCACCTCGAAACGTCGGCTGGTGACATGCAAGGCGAGTCCGAAGAATGCCAGGATTACCGTCACCGAAAGGATTTTCCAACCCGGGGGGCTGGCCAGGTTGAGTACGAAATTGGTGTTGAGGTAGACGATGGTGGTGAGTAACGGGTACCAGAGGCGATACCGGGGTTGGTGGCTGACCCACAGGGCGCAGAAGGGCAGCGCCAGGAACAGGTAGCGTTCATGCATGGCGCTGGAGAAGGCAAAGAAACCGAGGGAGGTCAGTACCGCCAGGCCGAGAGCCGAATCCAGCCGAGGCCGGCGCCAGCACCTCAGGAAGGCGAAGCCGGAGAGGGCGGCGAACACCAGCATGCCGATGCGCGAGGGGCTGACCCAGGCCGCCCAGGGGGCGGCTGCCCATTCGCCGGTGAGGAGGGTCGGCGGCGTCAGCCTATGACTGCCTCCCGCGTATAAATACCAGAAGTTGGCCGCGTTCAAGCTGAAATAGGGGAAGGCGCCCACATTGCCCCAATAAGCGCGTTCCATGGCGGCATAGATGCCGCCGGCGGGTATGAAGGGCGCAAAGCAGAGCAGGACCAGAAGGGCGGCTATGATGGCGCCCGGTAGCTGGCGCCTCCACGTATTCATCGCGAGACCGGCAATCACCGGCACGAACACGATCGACTGGAATTTGATCAGCAGGGCCAGGGCCAGCAGCGGCAAGGTCCAGATGGCGCGGCGCCGGTCCATGGCCGCCAGCATCGCGGCATAGAGCGGAAGGAACGGCAGAAGGTCGACCTGTCCCCATAGCGGTCCGGTCAGGAATATCGCCGGGTTGAACACCGTAAGCCAGAAAGTCGCCGACTCCATGGGGTCCGACCCGCGCTCGATCAGGGTACGGGCGACCAGTTCGATCAGCAAGAGCTGGCACAGCAGCACCGGAAGCAGGGTCCAGGTCTTCACCAGCATATCGCTGTCGGGTGTCGCGCCGACAGCGTCCAGCAACCAGACGAGTACCCGGAACCAGTGCTGGATCAGGGGCGGGTAGTTGGCGGGCGGCCACATGGTGGCCAGAGCGGGATAGCCCCCTACCTGCAACTGCCAGATCCAGGACTTCCAGAACTCGATGTCCTGGTCCATGCTGGTCCAGTACAATGCGATGAGCATGGCGGCGGCGCTCAGCCACAGGCCGATGCGCCACCGCCCGCCTGCCGCCGTGGAGTCTTGCATGGTGATTTTCAGTCCTTTGGTTTGCCTGAGCGATCGAAGACTTCGGCGATGAAGTAACGAGGCCGCGCCTTGGCCTCCATGTAGATCTTGCCCAGGTACTCGCCAATCACGCCGAGGCTAAGAAGCTGGATGCCGCCCAGGAAATACATGGGAAGCACCGTGGATGCCCAGCCTGGAATGGCCTCATCGGTGTAAATGCGGACCCACACGGCCCATAGTCCGATGCCGAAGCTGATCGCGGAGATCAGAAGACCCATGGTGGTGATGATTCGCAGGGGCACCACGGAAAACGACGTGATCCCCTGCAGGGCCAAGGCCAGCATCTTGCTCAGAGGATACTTCGATTCTCCGGCGAAGCGCTCGGCGCGGTCGTAGTAGACCGTGCCGGTCGTGAATCCAAGCTGTGGGATGATGCCGCGCAGGAACAAATTGGCCTCCCCGTACTGGCGCAACGCCTCGATGGCCCGTCGGCTCATGAGACGGTAATCGGCATGGTTGAACACGATCTCCACGCCCATCAGGGCCAGCAGGCGGTAGTAGGCTTCCGCGGTGAAGCGTTTGAACACGGAGTCGGTCTTGCGCGCCTTGCGCACGCCGAAGACGATGTCGCAGCCTCCCTGGTAGGCGTCCAGCATTTGCTCAATGGCCGCGAGGTCGTCCTGAAGGTCGGCATCCACGCTGATCACCACATCGGCCTGGGCGGTCATCAGGCCAGCCAGCAGCGCATTCTGGTGGCCACGGTTGCGCGACAACTTTATGCCACAAACGAAGTCATGGGTCCTGGCCTGTTCGCCGATGATGCGCCAGGTGGCGTCCTTGCTGCCGTCGTCCACATAGTAGACCCGGTAGCCGTCGGCGACCTTGCCGCGCTGGTGCAGATCCGCTAGAAGGCTGGCCAGGCGCGATGTGGTTTCCGGCAGGACCTCTTCTTCGTTGTAGCAGGGGATGACCATTGCGAGGGTAGTCATTTTCGTCTGTCCTTGCGTTTTGATGGCTGCGGTTTGCGCTTCGCCGGCTGGCTTCTCTTTCCGCGCCGTGAGGGCGGAGCCGGCTTGGGCTTCGGCGCGGCGAATGTCCAGGTCAGGCTGGCCACAAAGTTCCAGAATAGCACCACGACGGTGGCCGCCAATTGGATCCCGATGTAGGGCCATGCGCTGTACCGCAGGCCTGCTTCGAGAATCAGGCCGTTCAATCCAAGTCCCGTTCCTGCCATGAACACGAAACGAGGCAGTGCGGACAGGTGGCCCCGCGTGGATTTGAAGGTAATGGCGTAGTTCAGCGCATAGTTGAATAGCGAGCTGACGATGAAACCCAGGGTCGATGCCCAGGTCGGGTGCCAGTGCCGGAATTGGACCAGCAGGATCAGGATGAGGTACTGGATGGCCGTGGCGGTGCCGCCCACGGCCACGAACAATATGAATTTGCGCAGTATGACCTTCATGGGTCGTCGTTTTTTGTCCAGGCCCAATGTCCGCGGGGAAGTGCTCTTCCACAAAGCGCATAGTTTAACTGCCCCCGGCGGCCGTGCCACTTTGGCTTTTTCAACGGCAATTGATCGGAGAGCGCAGCCCCTGCCTAAGCCGCTGGGTGATGAAAAGGCACCCCCTTCCAGCGAAACCGGAAGAGGGTTCAGGGCGGGACTTGCAGAGTGAGTCACTCAGGCGTAGAGGCGCCCAAGCTTTAACGGGGAACGATGGAATTACTCTTTGCAGCTTGCTGGCGCATTCTTAACGGTTCTTTCATCCACGTGGCCACCAACCTCGGCGCGGACAACACAGAACGTATCGCCAGTGGCGAACAGGCGCCATTCACCCTTGCTGTTGAGGGTAGCGCTGCCTAGTTTGGCCTGGCTTACTGCATCAGTCAGGTTGACCGAATAACCGGCATAGCTGCCGCTGCTGTCGGCCAAGCTGACTTTTCCGGAGATCAGCGTGGTGTGATCGTGGTTGCGTGCGAAAGCCTTGATGATGGCGATTGCACCGATCTTGGCGTCCACCGGCGCGCCATTGTTATCCATGACCACGATTTCCGTCTGCTTTGAGATCTGCTTATTGTTGGCGTCGAAGTCATCCGACGCGTTGATTTGCAGCGGGAAGCGTTTGCCAGCGTCCTGGGCTTCCGGGGTATACACCAGTTCGGCCTGCCATTGGCGCGTGGTTGGGTCGAACCCTGTGGCGCTCAGTTTTGCGCCGCTGGGCAGCTCATCGATGCTGAAGCTGACCCGGTCACCGTCGGCGTCGGTCGCGCTCAAGGGGATCTTCAGCTCGCTTCCCGGTAGGGCCACGAAAGTGCCAGGAATCGCCGCAATTTCCGGGTGTTCGTTCAGCCAAGCCGCCCGTTTGACGTTGAGCGTCAACTCGTGCTCGCTACTGGTCTTGCCGTCGCTGGCTTTCAGCAGCAAGGGATGCAGCCCGCTACTGCGCTTGCTCGGAGTCCAACTGAAAGTGCCCACGCCGTTCTTGATGCTAAATGAGGCGGAACCGTCCTCCGACTTTGCGGAGACCTTCTTGTTGTCCAGCCAAGCTGACAAATTGATGGGGTCGCCGTCGGTGTCGCTGGCTTCCACCTTGATCGTGACCGTAGAACCTGCGATCAGGCTGGCGCTACTGCCCGGCGTGGCATGGATGCGCGGAATGTGGTTGACCGCTGGCGGCGCGCTTGGCGCCGCGGGTGAGGGCTCGGTGCTCGGGCCAGGCGTAGCGCTCGGATTGGGGGTTGCTGCAGGTGTCGGAGTCGGCACGGCGGAACCGTTAGGCGTCGGCTTCGGAATTGCGGTTCCCTGGGGGGTCGGCACGGGTGCCGTCGTGGGGTTCGGGATCGGTGCCGTGGTCGGCGCGGCGGTTGGTTTGGCCGTTGGCGCTGCCGTCGGTTTGGCGGTTGGTGCGGCGGTGGGTTTCGGAGTGGCTGCCGGGGGACAGGCGGGGCTAACGCCATTGGCGAAGTTCTTGACGCCAGTGTTGCCACAGGACTGAAAGGCACTGAGTGCTCCCGCCTTCACTGTCGATTTATCAACGGTGGCACCGGCATCATGGCAGGCGAAGCAATTTGAAACGCCCGTGGCCGCGGAAATGGCCGGGCTAGCCATGGCACTTCCCGATAAGGCGCTGCCGGTGGCGACCAGAATCGCCAGCGGTAGCGCCTTGCCGTGTAGTTCCGGAAACGCGTGGTTTGGTCTCTGATGTCTCGGTTTCATGGTTCGCTCCTTAGTGTGGTTTTTTGCGTGACCCGGTAACTGTGTGGGCCGTCGTGGCCAATCCACGAATTTGTACACTTACAAGTCACGGAGATGTCTTACGCAGATCGTGTGCCATAAATTTAAAGCATTGAAAAAAATCAAATAATTTATAAATTGCATGGTAATTCTGATAAGAAATGTCGTTATCGCGGGACACTTTCCGTATTGCGAGCCCCCGGTCATGGACGTGCAGTCGGACCTTGCGTGCTGTTTTTGCGGGCGTTTGCGCGAGGCGGACCACACGAATCTGATGTGTCGCTAATTAGCATCGAAAACTCAAAAAAATAGGCAGAAAAGTAGCGAAATGATTGTGAATTTCTATTTATTGCGCCTAAAAGGGGGCAGGTGCTGCGCCGCAGCACCTGCCCAAGGCTGAGTGGGGGGTAAGGACGGGCCGACGGCTGAAGCGCCGGCCGCGCGGTCAGGAGACTTAGTTGTCGCAGTGCTTGGCGCCGCTGGTGTGCTTAACGCCTTTTTTGCCTTGGAATTCGCCTTCGACGAGACAGGGAACGGCGCTCTCATCCGCTACGGGGATACTGGCTCTCCACTTTCCGCGGTGATCAGCGTTGACCCGAGCCAGTTCGGCGTTGCTTTGCGGATCCGTGATGGTGACGGGTGAGGTGATAGCCGCCGAGCGGTCGGACTTGGAGATTCCCTTACGGAAACGCAGCTTCCCGCTCAATTTCAACTCGCCCGTCTTTGCGCTATAGCTCGCGTTCGAGACGGTAGCCGACTTCACGACCGTTGCGTCTTGAGACACGCCTTGCTCGGCAGGCAGCACCTCGATGTCGACCTTCTTCTCCGGAGACACGCTGCCATCGGCCACCGCCCTGAAGCCGATGGTCTTTTTCTGGCCGGCGTCCTCGGGTTTCGGGGTCCAGGTGACCACGGTCTTCGGCTTCTTTAGGTCGTCGTCATAGTCCTGGGTGACCTTAGCGCCTTTGGGCAGGTTGGATGCCTCGATCTTGACGTCGCGGTCCTTGTCGTCATGGGCCGTGACTGCAACCTTGGTAGACGTACCGGCGCGGGTGACCACCTTCTTGGGCGCATCGTCCAGTTCCGGCTTGGATGCATGATCGTCGTCATGCTCGCAGTCATCACGGTCATCGTCATCGCCCTTGAAGTCATGGCGGCCCTTCTTTCGCGAGTCATGATCGTCATAATCGTGCTTGCGGTCATGGTCCTCGTGCTTCTCGTGATCGTCGTCGTCACGACATTCGGGGGTTGGTCGGGGCGTTGCGCTGGGCTTAGGTGTTGCGGTGGGCTTAGGCGTCGCGCTAGGTGCAGGAGTCGGCGTGGCACTGGGAAGTGGCGTCGCTGTAGGGCCGGGTGTCGCGGTCGGTCCTGGGGTTGGAGACGCTGTGGGAGACGGAGTCGCCGTCGGTCTTGGGGTTGGAGTCGGTGTCGGTGTCGCAGTCACGGGATTGCACACCGCATTTACGCCGCCGGATTTGAAGGCGCTGGCGACGCTGGTGGTGGCATTGCCCTTGGATTCACCCCCTGCAGTGGAATTGTGGCAAGTCTGGCAGCCGTTCGTTAATTTCGCGGCGCACTGGCCTGCAACCTGGGCAAATATGCTCGAGGTGGCTGCGGCGTCCGTTGCAAAGCCTGCGGCAGCAAGCATCGCAGCGGCTGGTAGCGCTCTCCCCAGTACTTTTCTGGCCGGCGCATGCGGGACGCCGGTCGATACGGTGTTGCGTTGTTCTTTCATGGGTTACTCCGTGTAGTGGTTGGATAACAAACCCTTCCCGCTGCGCTAACCAGAGGGAAAGGTTCGTGGTACTGACGGGCGCGGCGCGGGCCACGCCCTTCAGTTCATTGCCGGCCGTTTACTTGAGGCAGGTCTCCGGCGCTTTCTTGACGCTGCGGCTGCCTTCCCGGCCGTTGAGTTGGGCGCTGACTTCGCACGGAACCGTTGAGTCGCTTAGGCTATCGACCTTAGCGTTCCACTTCCCGCTGGGCTGGAGCGGGAACGTGCCCAATTGACTGTCTCCCGCGCCGATGAGGGTGATTTGGGCGCCTTCGCTGTATGCCTTGCGGTCGCTGGCGTTCAGGGCATGACTGAAGTCGACCCGCCCGGACACCAGAAGCGCTCCATCGGACCAGCGCGCACTTTGCACCTTGACCCCGGTGATGGCGCCTTCTTCGTAGCCGCTTCCTGCCGGGAAGACACGGATGCGCACCTTCCAGGGTTTGGATGCCTTGTGGCTATCCGCTGTCTGTTTTGCGCTGAAGCGGACCAGGAAACTTTGGTTGGCCTGCGAACTCGACGGAGTGAACTGATATTGGCCGCTCCAGGCTCCTGACGTGTCAAAATCCTGGCCTTCCGACAGCAGGGATCCGCCCTTGAGCCGGGACGCCTTGATCAGGATGGGAACGTCGTTACAGTCCAGCGCGGATACGGTGAAGGACAGGGTTTGGCCGACCGTCGCGTTCTGCTCGCCGATGGGGAACATGATGGGTTTCGCTTTTGCGGAGGCACCATCGCAACTGGCGGAGGCCGCGGTCGAAGGCGTGGGGCTCGGCGATGCGGTGGGAGTTGGGGAAGCTGTGGGAGCCGGTGTGGCTTTCGGTACTGGGGTTGCGGTGGGGGCTGGCGTGGCCGATGGCGCTGGCGGTGCCGAAGGAGTCGGTGTTGCGGACGGCGCGGGTGTAGCCGTTGGGGCGGGTGTCGGGGTTGCGGTTGGCGCACCAATGTCCGCCTGCCCCCCCATCTCCAGGGCGATGGCATTCAATTCCGCATCAGTAAGGGTGGCGAGGCTGGCCATCATAGGCTGCGTGCTTATGGCGGCTTTGGTCGCGGAGGCGTCTTTCTTACCTTTGAAACTGAAGGGGGCGCCCGCGCCTTTGGGATCGGCGCCGTGACACCCACCGCACTTGGTGGCGTAATCGTTGGCAGCCAGACTGTCGGTGGAAACGGCCGCCGCGGCGAGAGCAAGTGCTGCCATGGGCAGCGAAGCGCGATAAGTCGTTGCGGCTAAAGAAGTTTTCTTGTGTTGCATGGCGTATCTCGTGTTGTCAGCGGAAGCCACGGTGGGTGGCATGACCCGAGACAACACAAGTTGCGTGCCAAAATAATAAAGTTCCCTAGATTCAGATGTCTGGAAGGCCCGGCGTGTGTTTTTGGGCTTGTTGGGGCGGAAAAGTGTCGTGGCGTAGGGACAAATCGTAGCCTTCGGCGTGTCGGGTGGTTTGACGGCGCCTGCATTGGTTACGGCATCAAAATCGCTTAGTCACTGGTTTTATAGGGTTTATAAAGGCTTGGCTGGCCGGTCGGACTGCGACGTCCTCGGGCGTCACGTACTTAGAATAAGCCGATATCTGAGTTATGAAGATTGGGGTGGCGTATTGCCCCGACTTCTTATGTCGGGCATGTCTTACGAGGGCTGGCTGGTGCACCGGATCGCGTGGGGGCAGAGCCGCGCGGTTGGCCGTTAATTCCTTGAGTTTTCAAAGGGACGCACCAGGAAATCGCCGACTTGGTTCAGCGATTTCCTGAATGGATAGGTGTCTCGGCGAATTCCAGGGGCTGCGGATATTGCGTCGTCAAGGGCTTGGGGCTAGCGCGAACAATCCGGGGCCTTTTTCACTGTACGCGGCGTTGCGGACTTACCGTTAAACTGAGCCGAAATTTCACAGGGAACGCCGGACTCAGCCGTGGCCGCGGCTTGCACCGACCATTCGCCGTTGGGTTTGACCGCCGCGGTTGCATATGTCACGGCGCCGCTGGTATCGGTGAGGCTCAGGTTGGTGCCGGATGCCAGGGCTCCGCGCTCCGCAGCATTCAGTGCCTTGCTGAATAGCACCTTGCCCTTGACCCGCAAGTTGCCGTTGGACCAACGCGCGCTCTGGATTTTGACAGCGGTGACGGCGCCGTCGTCGTAGGATGATCCGGCGGGAAACACGCGGATTCGCACTGGCCTTGGGGTGGATGCCTTGCGTTCATCTTCTGTTTCCACCGCGGTGAATTTCACGGTGAACGACTTGTTTGCCTGAGATTGGGTCGGGGTAAACGTGAATATGCCGGTCCAAAGGCCTGAGTCGTCGAAGTCCTGGCTGGTCGCGGGCATGGAACTGCCTTTGAGCTTGGAGGCCTTGATGATGATGGGCACATCATTGCAGTCGACGGCGCTCACGGTAATGCTGAGCGTCTGACCGACGCTGGCATCCTGGTCGGGCAGCGCATTGACGAGCGGCTTGTCCTCGGCGCCGTTGCAGGCGCCGGGGGGCGGTGAGGGCAGCGGTGAAGAGGAAGGGGATGGCGCGGGTGCTGGCGTAGGTGACGCGCTAGGCTCGGGCAGATTATCTTCGCCACCCAACTCCCTGGCGATGTCGTTCAATTCGGCGTTGGTCAGGCCTCGCAAGGCGCCCATCCCGCCACGATCAGCATTGATGGCTGACCTGATCTGCGAGGCCGAACGTCCCCGGCGTTCCGAACTCGCCAAGGGGCCGTGGCAGCTTGAACACGCGGAGGTATAGGTGTTCGCCGCCTCTGCCGGTGGCAGGAGCAACGGGGCGGCGAGAATTGCGCAGAGTCCGGTCCTCAGGGCGTTTTGGAATTTGCGGGTGCGGACGTCAATGATCAGGGAGGGCGGAATCCAGTGCATGGGGCATCTCCATTCTGCTGCGGCATCGCTTGAAGGGCCGCCGCACTGCCCGCGTCGCTGCACTCTCGCGGACACGCGCCAGTCACGGCTTGCGCCATCCTACCATCGGGGTAAAAAGCATCGCAATTTTTGCCTGCCCTAAGAGATTCGCTGGTTCTTCCGTGAATGGAAAAAGGTCGACAGGCCAAGGGCTGGCGGATTCCGCAACGACTGAACTGAGAGGGTTCCCTAGAAAAGTCCTGGCCGGTTGTTGACGCCAGGCCAGTGTTCCAGTGCGTCTACTGCCGCCTGATGAGCGTTGCTTTGCGCCAGGGACAGAGCCGTATCATGATTTCTGTTGCGTAGCGCGGTATCCGCTCTGCCATCGAGCAAGGCACGCACGCTGTCGACATGGCCCTGCGCGGCGGCCAGCATGAGCGCGGTATTTCCCAGATGATTCGCGGCGTCCACGTGAGCGCCACGGCCAAGTAAAAGCTTCACGGCCTCCGAGTGGCCATGGGCAGCGGCTAGCATCAGGGCGGAATTGCCGCCGTGATTGACGGCATTCACCTCGGCGCCCCTTTCCACCAGAACCTTCAGGATATCGGTGCGCCCGGTTCTTGCGGCCAGTACCAGCGGCGTATTGCCGCCGGCATCGTCGGCGTCGATGCCGGCGCCGTGGCTCAGGAGTTCATCGACGAGTGCCGCGTCGCCGTTCCCCACAGCCAGCAGCAAAGGAGTATCGCGTCTGGCGTCGGCCCGATTCGGGTCGGAACCGGCACTCAGAAGGGCCCGTGCCGCCTCTTTGAAACCATGCCGCACGGCGAGGGCGAGGGCTGTCTGACCGTCCTTGCGGGCTGCGTTGCGATCGGCGCCCGCGTTTAACAGCGCTTTGATCACGTCCAGGTGCCCGGCAGAGGCAGCCAGGGTGAGCGCCGAATCGCCGTTAGGATCTTGCGGCTGCGTGGTGGCGCCACCCTGCAACAGGGCTTCCGCGGCTTGCACATGGCCGAAGCTGGCGGCGCGCATGAGGGGCGTTCTGCCGTCGCTGTCGCTGACATCGGGGCGTGCGCCGTGTTCCAGCAATAGGCGAACAATTTCCGCGTGACCGTTCCAAGCCGCCCGGGTCATGGCCGTGTCTCCCCGGGCGTCAGCTGCATTGGGGTCGACACGCTGTGCCAACAAGCCCTTGACCGCCGCGGTATCGCCACGCCAGGCGGCAATCGTGAGCGCGGGCCAGCCCTGATAGGCCTTGTTGTTGTCGAGCGGCGGTGCGTTGCTGCACTTGGCCGGGTTGGCGCTGACCTTCGCGGCTGATGGTCCGAGATCGGTCCGGGCACCGGCCTCTACGAGCAATTGGGCGATGGCTTGATGCTGACTGTCCAGCGCGAGACGGTAGGCGGTGCGTCCTTTGCTGTCGCGGGCATCGATGGCGGCTCCACCTGCGAGGGCGTTCTTGACCGCAGCGATATCGCCGCGGCGTACGGCATCATGCAAAACGCTCCGAGCTTTGCCGACCGCGCCTTGCTCCTCATGCGCGGGGCGCGGCTCGTTCGCGCGGCGCTCAGCCATGGCATGCCCCTGTGCCGCGGCGCGCCGATACCAGCGCTCGGCCTCTCCGCGGTCCACGGCGACGCCCAAGCCTTTTTCGTATACCAGGCCCAGTTCGTACTGCGCCGGGGCGAAGCCCTGCCGCGCCGAGGCGGAAAACCAGCGGCATGCCGTGGCGGGATCCTTGTGTACACCGCGTCCTGTGAGGTAAAGGCTGGCCAGGTGATACTGCGCTTCCGCGTTGCCCTTTTCGGCCATCGGGCGCCAAAGTTCGACAGCCTTGGCATAGTCGTGCCGTTGGACGGCCGAAAGGCCCTGGTCGATTTCGGCGCCCAGAAGGCCTCGGAAAGGCAGGGCAAGGGCGCTTAAGAGTATCAGGGTCTTATGTGAAGACGGGTTCCAGGTCATGTGCGATCCTCGTATGTCGGCCGCGTCCGCGGTCGGGTGCCGGCTGTCAGGGCGTGCCGAACTTGGTTTCTACGGCGATACCGAGTCCTGTGAGAAATTCCGTAGGTAGGACGCCGCCGGCGCAGACGATGACGGCGTCGTTGGGTATTTCGCGCGAGCGGCCCGCGCATTGCACGTGCACCGTGTCGGCCGTGATCTTTTCGAGTTCCGATGGCATGAGCACGCTGAGACGCCCAAGCCTTTCCAACTCCTGGATCTGCGAGCGATTTGCCTCTCGCGCCCGTGAAAAAGCGTCGCCGCGGTAGGAAAGGGTCACCTCGGTATCCGGCTGTTCGGCGATGACCGCGGCGGCCTCCAGGGCGCTGTCGCCTCCGCCGACCACCAGCACGCGCCGGCCCCGGTATTGCTCCGCGTCGATCAGCCGGTATACCACCTTTGGCAGTTCCTCTCCGGACACTCCCAGCTTGCGCGGTGTCCCGCGCCTTCCGATGGCCAGGAGGATGGAGTGGGTTCGATATTGGGCCCGATTGGTGGTTACCAGATAGCCTTGATCTTGAGGGGTAGCGCTTTCCATGCGCTCGCGGTAATGAATCTGCAGCCCGACTTTGCTTTCGATAGCCTGCCAAAATTCCAGCAGCGCCTCCTTGGTGGTCTCGGTCAACCGGACCTTGCCGACCAAGGGCAGTTCCACCGGAGCAGTCATGACGATTTTGCCGCGCGGATACTGAAACACCGCTCCGCCCAAGGATTCCTGCTCGAGGGTCACGAAGCGCAGTCCGCGCTCCTTGGCTGCGAGCGACGCGGCAAAGCCGGCAGGACCAGCGCCTACGATCAGGACGTCCAGGCCGTTTTCGTCGTTTTGCCTGCCGTGCTGGCTGATCGACTCCAGGGCCTGGCGACCCTGCTCGATGGCGTTGCGGATCAGACCCATGCCGCCCAGTTCTCCAGCGATATAAATCCCAGGGATGTTGGTCTCGAAGTCCGGTTTGACCATGGGTATATCAACGCCGCGGGTTTCCGTGCCGAACACGAGGCTGATGGCGTCCACGGGACACGCCGCTTTGCAGGCGCCATGGCCGATGCAATGGGTGGGATTGATGAGCTGCGCCCGGTTATCGATGATGCCGAGGATGTCGCCTTCCGGGCAAGCGCGCACACAGGTGCCGCAGCCTATGCAACGAAAGGCGTCGATCACCGGGTGCAGTGAAACCGGCTCGGTGAGGCCGGCTTCTTCATTGGCGCGCAGAATATCCAGGCTGCGTGCCTGCTTGCGTGCTCGCGTGGAGCCGTAGAGCCAGAAGATGAGAATGAGGGGCGCGGCGTAGACCAGCGCCATCCACAACGGAAAAGGCGACCACATGATTAGAAGTTCCTGCGCCGGCCTGCCGGTAGCGGGTAGCGCGTTGTAAGCAGTTGTCGCAGGTTAACCGATCCATTTCCATCGGTTCAACTGTCGGGAATGCGGGACGCTGGCGGGGGAATAGGCGGGCGGAAGCGCCCGTGTGCGGTTCTCGAGAGAAAAGCGGAATCAGCCCACCCTGGATTTCGCCGCGGCCGTGATCCGGAAACGCAGGTTTCCAATGGCTTTCAAAATCAGTGCAGTGTAGCCACCGGGTTTGGAGTCGCAGACCCGCACGGCATGATCTGCGAACAAATCCCCTGTTCCCAGCCAGACGTGGTGCGGCCGATCAGTAACGGGCTGTCTTGGTCGTTTGATCCCGCCGAGGTTGCGCAATCAGGCGGATGGTTCTTGCGCCGATGTGGCTGTGCACCCGGCGAGGGGCTTGGTCGCCAGATCCAGACGATACCGGGTGAACAGCAGCGCTAGTGGCGCATGCGCGTCATGCCGCCTTGGCCGGCGATACGTCCGGCAGACGGCGCTCCTTGGTGGCTTCGCGTATGATCTCCCGGGCAGCCAATGCGCATTTTCCGCACTGATCGCAAGCCCCGAGACATGCCCTCAATTCCCTCATGCTGCTGACGCGATGTTCCAGGACCGCCTTGCGGATCTGGTGGTCGGTGATGTTCTTGCAGATGCAGATATACATACATTCTCAACCAGGATGTGACCTGGATAAAGCATAGCTTTTTTGAGAATGCTTATCAACCGTCTGGAGCGAAAAATTTAACGCCTCCCGCCAGTCTGTTATGGATTTGACTTATCTTTGTTCGTTCACATCTGGCTTTGCAGGTAATTCTGCAGGCCGATGCGGTCGATCAGGCCGAGTTGGGTTTCCAGCCAGTCGGTGTGATCCTCTTCGGTGTCATCCAGCAATTGCATCAGGATACGCCGGGTCTCATAGTCCTGCGCAGCCTCGCAGGCTTTGATGACCTCCTTGAGGTGCGCGATCACCTTGTATTCGACCCCCAGGTCATTCCTGAGCATTTCCGGGACGTCGCGGCCGATAGCCAGTGGCTCGCGCTTGCTCAGGTCGGGCGTGCCTTCCAGGAACAGGATGCGCTTGATGAGGCTGTCGGCATGCTGGCGTTCTTCCTCCATTTCGTGCTGGGTGTGTTCGTGCAATTTGTGAAAACCCCAGTCGTGATACATGCGGGCATGCGCCAGGTACTGGTCGATGGCGGTCAGCTCGCCGGCGAGCAGGGCGTTGAGGTGATCGATGATGTGTGTCTGGCCTTTCATGACAGGGTCCTGGGAATGGGTTGGCTATGCCGAAATTGAAGCAGAATTGCGTATAATAGTCACCTTTTTACCCTGCGCCGGCCCGCGCAGCGGCGGGTGCCATGAATCCATGCCCTAGCCCCGGGCCGCTGGCGCTGACACCACGGAAATGCCATGACAGAAATAGAATACGAAGTCCGAGAACAGGACCTGATAGCCTTCAACGAGCACCAACTGGAGGGCACGGAGAGGCTCCAGAAAGTCATGCGCCGCCACCAGGCCATCATGCCCGGTATCATCGTCACCGTTTCCCTGTTCCTTTTCTTCTACTTCAAGGACATGCTCTCCGCCGCCTATGTCGGCATCATCGCGGTGGCCTGGGGTATCGGCGTACCGCATATCTTGCGCTGGAGCTGGCGCAAGCAGATCCGCACGACCTACAGCGAGGAGGAAAAAGCCGCGGCGGTGGGGCGCTATACCCTGCGGGTTGATCGCGACCATCTGGTGGAAGTCACCCCGAAGGGCGAGTCCAGGATCGCCTGGGGTGATGTGCTGCGCGTCGAAGTCACCAAGAAGTACGCCTTCGTCTTCATTTCCCTGGATTCGGCCCTGATCATTCCGCGCGCTACCATCACCCGGGGCAATTTCAAGGAATTCGTGATCAAGGCGGACGAGCGCATCGACAAGGCGGCCTGATGCCAGGCGTGCCTTTGCATCCACGGCGGCCGGCGGAATGATCGCGTTCAAGTCGCTCGCGCTGCGCCGGGGTGTCCGGCTGTTGTTCGAGGATGTCAGTTTCACCATCCACCAGGGACAGAAGGTGGGCGTTACCGGCGCCAATGGGGCCGGCAAATCCAGCCTGTTCGCCCTGCTGCTGGGACAACTGCACGCCGACGCCGGTGAGCTGAGCGTTCCGCCCGGGGCGGTGATCGCCCATGTGGCCCAGGAGGTCCAGGCGGACGGCCGGGAAGCCATCGAATACATCATGGACGGCGACACGGAACTGCGTGCGGTGCAGGAGGCGCTGCAGCAGTGCGATGCCGGTAAGGACGGCGTGGCCTATGCCCATCTGCATGCCCGCTATGAAAGTATCGGCGGTTATCAGGCCCGGGCGCGCGCGGCCCGGCTGATGAACGGTCTGGGTTTCCAGGCTGAGGACGAAGCCCGGGCCGTGGCGGAGTTCTCCGGCGGCTGGCGCATGCGCCTGAATCTGGCCAAGGCGCTGATGTGCCGCTCCGACATCCTGTTGCTGGACGAGCCCACCAATCACCTGGATCTGGACGCCGTCATCTGGTTGCAGGAATGGTTGGTCGAGTACCCGGGCACACTGCTGCTGATTTCCCATGACCGGGATTTCCTGGATGGCATCACGGACTGTATCGCCCATCTGGAGAACCAGCGAATAACCCTTTATACCGGGAATTACTCAAGCTTCGAGACGCGCCGCGCCGAGCAGCTCGCCCAGCGCCAGTCGGCCTATGAGAGGCAGCAGCGCGAGATCAAGCACATCCAGTCCTTCGTCGACCGGTTCCGCGCCAAGGCCACCAAGGCCCGCCAGGCCCAGAGCCGCATAAAGGCTTTGGCGCGCATGGAAGTGATCGCCATGGCCCATGTCGACTCGCCCTTCGAGTTCACCTTCCCGGCTCCACGCAAGCTGCCCAGGCCTCTCCTTAGTCTGGATGAGGTGAACGTGGGCTATGCCGGCCGTGCGATTCTCGAAGGCGTGCAACTGAGCCTTGCGCCAGGTGATCGTATCGGGCTGCTGGGCGCCAATGGAGCCGGCAAGTCCACGCTGATCAAGACGCTGGCCGGCGCATTGCCCCTGCTGAGCGGACGCTTGACGCGGGCCCAGGATCTGCAACTCGGCTATTTTGCCCAGCATCAGATTGAGCAACTGGACATGCAGGCCAGCCCGCTGCTGCATCTGCAGCGTCTGGATCCCCGCGCCAGTGAAAAGGAATTGCGCGGATTCCTCGGGGGCTTCGACTTTCAGGGTGACATGGCGCTGGCACCGGTGGCCCCCTTCTCCGGTGGCGAAAAAGCGCGGCTGGCCCTGGCGCTGCTGATTTTTCAGCGTCCCAACCTGTTACTTTTGGATGAGCCGACCAACCATCTTGACCTGGAAATGCGCCATGCGCTGGGCGTGGCCTTGCAGGACTACGAGGGCGCGCTGGTGCTGGTATCCCACGACCGCCATTTGCTGAGGACCGTGACCGACGATTTCTGGCTGGTCGGGGCAGGCCAGGTGCAGGCCTTCGATGGAGATCTGGACGATTATCGTCGACAATTGAACGAGTTGCGCCGTACTACCGCCTCGCTTGGCCTCGACGGCGCAAGTGCGGGCGGCCCGTCGCGCAAGGATCAAAGGCGCCAGCAGGCGGAAAGGCGCTCCCAACTCGGCCCCTTGCGCAAGGCCTTGACGACGGCAGAGGCGCGGCTGGAAAGCCTGTCCCGCGCGCGGCAGGAACTGGAGTCGCAGTTGGCGGTTCCGGGCCTTTACGAGCCCAATCAGAAGGAGCGCCTGAAAGAGCTGCTTACAGCGAAGGCCACGGCCGACCGCGAGGTGGAAATGGCCGAATTGGCCTGGCTGGAGGCGGGGGAGGCCCTGGAAATGGCGGAACGGGACATTCCTGCGTGATCCGGCCGGGCGCGGCGCGCCTTGAAGGGGGATGGCCGGTGCCGGCGCTGGCCGACGGGAGATTTTGGATGGAGATGTATTTGGCACGGCAAGGTGAGACGAATCATGCCCTTGATCCAGCTGTTCATTGATATTTGCCTGTTCAGGCGGGGACCACAGGATGTGCCCGCCTCGCAACTGCTCCTCGGACTGGCGGTGCTGGTCTACCTGACTGTCGGCGTGGTGCTGCTCGGCCTCGAGGGCATGAGCATGGAGGCTGTGCTGCAGGCATTGGTGGAACTCCTGATCCTGCTGGGGTTTGTCTGGGGTAATTTAAAATTTTTGCGGCTGCAAAAGCGCTTTGTGCAGACGGCTATTGCCATGCTGGGTGCGGATGCCCTGATCAGCAGCCTCGCTATTCCTCCCGTGGCCTGGATGGCCTATTCGGCGGGTGCCCGCGGCGCTTACCTGCTGCTGTTGCTACTGATGCTCTGGCACCTGGCCGTGGTCGCTCATATACTGCGTCACGCCCTGTCGCGGCCATTGGGCGTGGGAATCGGCCTGGCCGTCGTCTATGTGGTGGCGAGCTATCAGGTCATGTTAACCCTTTTTCCGCCCGCCGCCTGAACGGCGGAGGGCGCGCTACCTGCGCTCCCCGCTCCATCATTACACTGGAGGAATCATGGAAAGCTACCGCAAGATCCTGCTGGCGACGGATTTCAACGAGCACAGCGACCAGGCCGGAGCGCGCGCCATGGACCTGGCCCAGCGCCACCAGGCCGAGTTGAGCGTGCTGCATGTGGTGGAAAACCTGCCCATCGGTGATGCGGCCTACGGCCCCATCGTCCCCTTCGACATCGACCTGACCGACCAGATGATGGACGCGGCCCGCGTCCGCCTGAAGGAACTGGGCGAGCGCCTGGGAGTTCCGGAAAGCCGGCAATTCGTGGAAATTGGCAGCCCGAAGGGTGAAATCATCCGGCTCGCCGAGGACCTAGGCGCGGACCTGATCGTGGTGGGCTCCCATGGCCGTCACGGCATCGCCTTGTTGCTGGGATCCACTGCCGCCAGCGTGGTGCATCATGCCCGGTGCGACGTGCTTGCCGTCCGCCTGCGCGAGCCCTGATCCAGCGCCATCGGTCATTTCGGCCCCGTGTCAGGCACACGCGCGGCGCGCAGGGCCCCAACTCGCCGTCCCCGTGTGTTACGCTCTCGCTCCAGGACTTGGGCCTGAAAGCGAGACGCTTCCGCGCGCTCATCCCCGTGGCAGGCATCGCCTCCGTTCAGGTTCGCGCTTCTCTTGAAGTGGGCTGATGCCCATCAGACAGACCCGGCCCCGCACCCCACCCAATCTTGACTCCAGGAGTCCCCATGGATCGTCCCGTGTTGTCCAGTCTTGCGGCAAAGCCCGCTTTCGATGGATTGAAGAAAACCTGGCGCTGCGATGTCGTAGCCGGATTTCTGGTCTTCCTCATCGCCCTGCCATTGTGCCTCGGGGTGGCTGTGGCCTCCGGCTTTCCGCCGATGTCGGGGCTGATTACCGCCGTCATCGGCGGGCTATTGGTTTCCCGCATCAACGGCTCTCACCTTACCATCACCGGTCCTGCGGCCGGACTGGTGGTGGTCATTCTGGGTGCCGTGGATGCGTTGGGCGAAGGTGACCCCATGGCCGGTTACCGCCGCACCTTGGCCGCCATCGTCGTGGCGGGAGTCATCCAGGTGGTGCTGGGCCTGCGCAAGGCTGGCCGTCTCGCCGCCTTCTTTCCCAACTCGGTGGTCCACGGCATGCTGGCGGCCATCGGCATCATCATCATGATCAAGCAGATTCCGGTCATGGCCGGCGTCGGAACCGAGGCTGGACCGAGCCTGCTTGCGGACCTGGCGGCGCTTCCCCACGGGCTGGCCTTCTTCGTGCCGGAAACGGCCTTCATTGCCCTGGTCGGGCTTGCGATCCTGGTCGGCTGGCCGCTGGTCAACGCCCGTTTCCTGCGAAAAATCCCGGCGCCCCTGCTGGTGATCCTGTCCGGGATGGTGCTGGGGAAGCTATTCGGCCTGGCAGATCTGCACCCCGGAGACGCCTTCATCGTGCCCAAGGACCTGCACCTCGGCCCCGATTTCCTGGTGGCGATACCCGACAGTTTCCTGGCGAGCATCAGCTTTCCCGATTTTTCCCGCGTCCTGACCCTAGCATTCTGGCAGAGCGTCATCGCCATCTGCCTGGTTGGGAGCCTTGAGACCCTGCTCAGCGCTGCGGCGGTGGACAAGCTCGATCCCCGTCAACGGCAGAGCGACCTGAATCGGGACCTTTGGGCCGTGGGAGTCGGAAATGTGCTTGCCGGCCTGATCGGCGGCCTTCCCATGATCGCCGAGGTGCTGCGCAGTTCCGCCAACGTGGACGCCGGCGCCGAGAGCGGCTGGTCGAACTTCTTTCATGGGCTCTTGTTGCTGGTGTTCGTGTTGGCTTTTCCTCATGTGATCGGCGTCATTCCGCTGGCCTCGCTGGCCGCCCTGCTGGTCTACAGCGGCTTCCGCCTGGCCTCGCCCCAGGCATTCGTCCGGACCATGGACTTGGGCCGGGAGCAGATGGCCCTGTTTCTGATCACCATCATCGGGGTGCTGGCGACCAATCTGCTGGTGGGCGTACTGATCGGGGTCGCCGCCAAGCTGGTGCTGCATGTGGGGCGGGGCGTGCCCCTGCGCAATCTCCTCGCGATTTCCTATCAGGTCGAGCATACGGAGCCGGGAACCTGCGTCGTGCGTGTTAGGGGATCGGCGATCTTCTCCAATTTCCTGGCCCTGAAAAGCGAGCTGGCGGGATTTCCGGCGGGCAAGTCCATCATTTTCGATCTGACGGATGCGTACCTCGTCGATCATACCGTGATGGAGTTCATCGAGCAGTTTCGTGAGGACTGTGTCGCGAAGGGCGGCCGTTGCGAGATTCACGGCATCGAGGCGCACACGGCCGCCTCGGCGCATGAATTGTCGGCGCGGATCAACCGGCCGCGATAGGCCGCGCCGTGAGGAACTATTTGCGCCAGAACGCGGGGGTGAACAGGATCAGGGCGGTGAAAACCTCGATGCGTCCCAGGAACATGGCCAGGGAACACATCCAGGTCTGGAAGTCGGTCAGGCTGGCAAAGTTGGTGGCGGGTCCCACCTGGTTGAGGCCGGGGCCGGCGTTGTTGACGCAGGCCAGGATGGCGCTGAACGAGGAAACGATATCGAGACCGCTGATGACCAGCGCCAGGGTCAGGATCACGATGCTCATGAAATAGACGAAGATGAACCCCAGGATGGACAGCAGGATGCTGGAGGGAATCACCATCTTGCCCAATTTGAGGGGATTTACCGAGGTCGGGTGGGTGAGCAGGAACATCTGCATCTGGCTCTGCTTCACCAGGATCAGGGTGCGCATCATCTTGATGCCGCCGCCGGTGGAACCGGTGCAGGAGGTGATGCAACTGAGGAACAGCATCCACAAGGGCGCGAAGATGGGCCATTGGTTGAAATCCACGCTGGCGAACCCGCAGTCGGTAGCAATGGATATCAGATTGAAACTGGCATGCCGCAGGGCGGTCCAAAAGTTGCCATAGGTGCCGGTCAGGAACAGATAGAGGGCGATACCGACGCAACTGCCGAGGCTCAGAAGGAGGAAGGGTTTGGCTTCGATATCGTGCTGGTAGGGGTGCAGGCTCTGGCTGCGCAGGGCCAGAAAATGAGTCGCGAAGTTCATGCCTGCGATTAGCATGAATAGGCTTAGGACGACCTCAATGGCCACCGAGTCGAAATAGCCGATGTTGGCGTCATGGGTGGAGAAGCCTCCCAGTCCCATGGTGGCGAAAGCGTGGCAAACCGCGTCCAGCCATTCCATCCCCGCCAGCCGGAGCGCCAAGATGCAGGCCAGGGTGATGCCGGCATACACGAGCCACAGATTTTTGGCGGTCTCGGTGATGCGCGGCGCCAGTTTGCTGTCCTTCATGGGCCCCGGGGTTTCGGCCATGAACATCTGACGTCCGCCGACTCCCAGTACCGGCAGAATGGCGACGGCGAGTACGATGATCCCCATGCCTCCGAACCAGTTCAGTTCGTGCCGCCACAGATTGATGGCGGGCGGCAGGTTGTCCAGTCCCGCCAGAACCGTGGCCCCCGTGGTGGTGAGCCCCGACATGGTTTCGAAATAGGCGTCGGTGAAGGAAAGATCGCGGATGTAGGACTTCAGCGGGAAGGTGGAGAAGGCCGCCATTCCCAGCCAGGCCATGACCACCAGCAGGAAACCATCCTTGGATTTCAATTCCCGGACATAGTCGCGGGCGATGATCCACAGCACGCCTCCGCAGCCGAAGGTCAGCAGCATGTCCTCCACGAACAGCACCAGGGTGCCATCGTCGAAAACCAGCGAGGTCACGATGGGCATCAGGTAGGTGACACTGAAGACCATCAGCATCAGGCCGAAGACCCGCGCCAGCGAAAACAGCCGGATCAGGGTCGGCGGCAGACTGCTGGCGCTGTGCTGGGAAAAGGCTGCGCTCTGGCTTCGCGGCATCTTGGCGGGAATCCGGCGCTGGCCCAGTTCAGCGCGGCAGTTCCGTGGCGCCCATCAGGTATTCGTCCACGGCGCGTGCCGCCTGGCGGCCCTCGCGGATGGCCCACACCACCAGGGACTGTCCGCGGCGCATGTCGCCGGCGGCAAACACCTTGTCCACCGAGGTGCGGTAGTCGTCGGTGTCGGCCTTGACGTTTCCGCGTTCATCCAGAGCGACGCCCGATTCCTTGAGCAGACCTTCGTGTATCGGATGTACGAAGCCCATGGCCAGGAGCACCAGGTCGGCCTTGAGGGTGAACTCGCTGCCGGGAATCTCGTTCATCACCCAGCGTCCGCCCGCCTGCTTCCATTCCACGCGCACGCAGTGGATCGCGGTGACTTTGCCGCCCGCGCCCTCCAGTTTCCGGGTGGCGACACTCCATTCGCGCGCACAGCCCTCCTCCTGGGAGGTGGATGTGCGCAGCTTGTTGGGCCACTCCGGCCAGGTTAGGGACTTGTCTTCCTTTTCCGGGGGCTTGGGCAGGATTTCCAGCTGGGTCACCGAGGCCGCACCGTGGCGGATGGAGGTGCCAATGCAGTCGGAGCCGGTATCGCCGCCGCCGATGACGATGACGTGCTTGCCGGTGGCGAGTATGGCGGCATCGTCCGCGATCGAATCGCCGGCCACGCGCTTGTTCTGTTGCGGCAGGAACTCCATGGCGAAATGCACGCCGTCCAGCTCGCGCCCAGGCACCTCGAGGTCGCGCGGCTTTTCCGAGCCACCGGTGAGGACGATGGCATCGTACTGCTCCATCAGCGAATCCAGCGGGATGTCCTTGCCGATATGGCTGTTGGGTCGGAACACCACGCCTTCCGCCTGCATTTGGGCGATGCGGCGGTCGATCAGATGCTTTTCCATCTTGAAGTCGGGAATGCCGTAGCGCAGCAAGCCGCCGATGCGGTCGGCCTTCTCGTAGACCACCACGGTGTGGCCGGCCCGGGCCAGTTGCTGGGCGCAGGCCATTCCCGCGGGTCCGGAGCCGATGATGCCCACGCGCTTGCCGGTGCGGCGGGCGGGAATCTGCGGCTTGATCCAGCCTGCCTCCCAGGCGCGGTCGACGATGCTGCACTCGATGCTCTTGATGGTCACCGGTTCGTCGGTGAGATTGAGCGTGCAGGCCGCCTCGCAGGGGGCCGGGCAGATGCGCCCGGTGAATTCCGGGAAGTTGTTGGTGCTATGCAGTACCTCGATGGCTTCCTGCCAGTTGCCCTGATAGACCAGGTCGTTCCAGTCGGGAATGATGTTGTTGATGGGGCAGCCCTTGTGGCAGTAAGGAATGCCGCAGTCCATGCAGCGCGCGCCCTGCTTGCGCACTTCCTCTTCGCTCAGGGGGATGACGAACTCGCGGAAATGCTGGATGCGGTCGCCAACCAGCGTATAACGCCGATCCTGGCGTGAGATCTCCATGAACCCCGTAGGCTTGCCCATTCTTCTTTTACCTCAATTCAATTGATGTCGTGCCGGCGGGCGGCGCTGGCCGCCCAGGCCTGGCTCACGCGCGGGAGGGGTCGCGCGCGCCTGTTCCCACGCGCGCGGCGACTTGGCGGTCTTGTCTCAATGGTGGAGTCCGGACTGCACCTGGCTCTGCCGCATCTTCTCCAGGGCCTGACGGTAATCCACCGGCATGACCTTGACGAAGCGGGGCGCGTAGCTGCTCCAGTTTTCCAGGATGTGGCGGGCGCGCTCGCTGCCGGTGTAGCGGCGATGCCGCTCGATGAGGTTGCGCAGGCGCCGGACATCGTTGCAGGTCATGTCGCGCATGATGTCCACCAGGCCGTGGGTTTCCAGGTCGCCGCCCTGGTGGTCCAGGCTTTCCAGTGCTTCGTCCTCGGAAGGAATGGGCTCCAGTTCCACCATGGCCAGGTTACAGCGGCGCTCGAAATCGCCGCCTTCATCCAGAACGTAGGCGACGCCACCGGACATGCCCGCCGCGAAGTTGCGGCCGGTCTGACCCAGCACCACAACGCAGCCGCCGGTCATGTATTCGCAGCCGTGATCGCCGACCCCTTCCACTACCGCGATGGCGCCGGAATTGCGCACCGCGAAGCGCTCCCCGGCGACACCGCGGAAATAGCACTCGCCGTTGATCGCGCCGTAGAGCACGGTGTTGCCGACGATGATGTTTTCCTCCGGCACGATGGGGCAATCCTTGGAGGGGTAGATGACGATACGCCCGCCCGACAGGCCCTTGCCCACGTAGTCGTTGGCCTCGCCCTGCAGTTCCACGCTGACGCCCGCGGCCAGGAAGGCGCCGAAGCTCTGGCCCGCGGTACCCTTGGCGAGGATGGAAATGGTGTCTTCCGGCAGGCCCTCATGCCCGTAACGCTTGGCGACCTCGCCGGACAACATGGCGCCGAAGGTGCGGTTGTAGTTGTGGACCTCGGTCTCTATCTTGACCGGCTTGCGTTCTTCCAGGGCTGGTTTGGCCTGCTCGATGATGACGCGGTCCAGGGCCTTGTCGAGGCCGTGATCCTGACGCTCGCAGTTGGAGATGGCAACGCCCGGTCCCGCCTCCGGCTTGTGCAGGATCTTGGATAGGTCGATCTTGGAGGCCTTCCAGTGGGAGATGGCGCGGCGCATGTCCAGGGCTTCGGAGCGGCCGACCATCTCGTTGACGGTGCGGAAGCCCAGTTTGGCCATGAGCTGGCGCAGTTCCTCGGCGACGAAGAAGAAGAAATTGACCACGTGTTCTGGCTGGCCGGTGAAGCGCTTGCGCAGTTCCGGATCCTGGGTGGCCACGCCCACCGGGCAGGTGTTCAGATGGCACTTGCGCATCATGATGCAGCCCTCCACGATCAGCGGAGCGGTGGCGAAGCCCACTTCGTCCGCGCCCAGCAGGATGGCGATGGCCACGTCGCGGCCGGTGCGCATGCCGCCGTCGGCCTGCACGCTGATGCGGCCGCGCAGCTTGTTCAGCACCAGGGTCTGGTGGGTTTCGGCCAGGCCGATCTCCCAGGGCAGGCCTGCGTGTTTGATGGAAGTGATGGGGCTGGCGCCAGTGCCGCCGTCATAGCCGGCGATGGTCACGTGGTCCGCGTGCGCCTTGGCGACGCCGGCGGCGACCGTGCCCACGCCCACTTCCGACACCAGCTTGACGCTGATGCGGGCCGCCGGGTTGACGTTCTTCAGATCGTGGATGAGCTGCGCCAGATCCTCGATGGAATAGATGTCGTGGTGCGGCGGCGGCGAGATCAGCCCTACGCCCGGGGTGGAATGACGCACCTTGGCGATGACGCTGTCCACCTTGTGGCCCGGCAGCTGACCGCCCTCGCCGGGCTTGGCGCCCTGGGAGATCTTGATCTGGATGTCGTCGGCGTTGACCAGGTACTCGGCGGTGACGCCGAAGCGGCCGGACGCCACCTGCTTGATGGCCGAGCGCATGGAATCGCCGTTGGCCAGTGGCTTGAAGCGCTCCGGCAGTTCGCCGCCCTCACCGGTGTTGGACTTGCCGCCGATGCGGTTCATGGCGATGGCCAGGGTGGTGTGCGCTTCGTAAGAAATGGAGCCGAAGGACATGGCGCCAGTGGCGAAGCGCTTGACGATCTCCTTGGCCGGCTCGACTTCGTCCAGGGGGACGGGTTCGGCGGCGAACTTGAAGTCCATCAGGCCGCGCAGGGTCAGCAGATGTTCGTTCTGCTCGTTGATGATCTGCGCGTATTCGGCGTAGGTCCGGGCATCGTTGGCACGGGTGGCGTGCTGCAGCTTGGAGATGGTCTCCGGCGTCCAGATGTGGTCCTCGCCGCGTACCCGGTAGGCATATTCGCCGCCCACGTCCAGGGCATTCTGGTAGATGGGGGCGTCCCCGAAGGCGGCGCGGTGGCGGCGCACGGTCTCCTCGGCGATCTCCAGGATGCCGGCTCCGTCGGTGGTGCTGCTGGTGCCGGTGAAGTACTCGTCCAGGAAGGCCTCGCTCAGGCCGATGGCATTGAAGATCTGGGCGCCGCAGTAGGATTGGTAGGTGGAAATGCCCATCTTGGACATCACCTTGAGCAGGGCCTTGCCTATGGCCTTGATATAGCGCTTGTGCACCTCCTCCTCGGAGAGTTTCTCCGGCAGGCGCTCGCGCAGATCCGACAGGCTGTGGAACGCCAGATACGGGTTAACCGCCTCGGCGCCATAGCCCGCCAGCAGGGCGAAATGGTGCACCTCGCGCGCCTCGCCGGTTTCGATCACCAGGCCAACCTTGGTGCGCAGGCCCTTGCGGATCAGATGATAGTGCACCGCCGAGGTGGCGAGCAGGGCCGGGATGGCGATATGGTCCGCATCCACGCGGCGGTCGGACAGCACCAGGATGTTGTTGCCGTCGTGCACTGCCTGTTCGGCCAAGGCGCACAGGGCCTTAAGCGCGGGTTCCATGCCGGCGGCGCCGGTTTCCGCTGTGTAGACCATGCTCAGGGTCTTGGTCTTGAAGGCGCCGGCGGTGCGCGTCTCGATGCGGCGGATCTTCTCAAGGTCCTGGTTGGTCAGGATGGGCTGGTGCACTTCCAGGCGCTTGTGGCTGCCGCCGTCGGCCAGGCCCAGCAGGTTGGGGCGGGGGCCGATGTGCGAAACCAGGGACATGACCAGTTCCTCGCGGATCGGGTCGATGGCCGGGTTGGTCACCTGGGCGAAGCCCTGCTTGAAATAATCGTAGAGCAGGCGCGGGCGGTTGGAGAGTACCGCCAGGGCCGCGTCGGTGCCCATGGAGCCTACCGGCTCCTGGCCGGTCAGAGCCATGGGTTGCAGGAAGAACTTGATGTCCTCCTGGGTATAGCCGAAGGCCTGCTGCCGATCCAGCAAGGTCTTGGTGTCGGGCGCCATGGCTGCCACTTCCGGCGGCAGGTTGTCCAGCGGGATTTGGGTTTCATCCAGCCACTTCTGGTAGGGCGCGCGGTTGGCCAGCTCGGCCTTGATCTCGGCGTCATCGATGATGCATCCCTTCTCCAGATCGATAAGGAACATCTTGCCGGGCTGTAAGCGCCACTTCTTGACGATCTTGTGCTGGGGAATGTCCAGCACGCCCATCTCCGAGGCCATCACCACGTGGTCGTCGTCGGTGATCAAATAGCGCGCGGGCCGAAGGCCGTTGCGGTCCAGGGTGGCGCCAATCTGGCGGCCATCGGTGAAGGCCACGGCGGCGGGGCCATCCCAGGGTTCCATCAGGGCCGAGTGATACTCGTAGAAGGCGCGGCGCTTCTCGTCCATCAGCGGATTGCCGGCCCAAGCTTCCGGGATCAGCAACATCATGGCGTGCACCAGGGAGTAACCGCCGGTGACCAGCAGTTCCAGGGCGTTGTCGAAGCAGGCGGAGTCGGACTGGCCTTCGGCGATCAGCGGCCAGACTTTGTTCAGGTCATCGCCCAGCAGCCCCGAGGACATGGAATAACGGCGCGCGGCCATCCAGTTGATATTGCCACGGACGGTGTTGATCTCGCCGTTATGGGCGATCATCCGAAACGGGTGCGCCAGGTCCCAGGTGGGGAAGGTGTTGGTGGAAAAACGCTGATGCACCAGGGCCAGGGCAGAGATCAGGCTGTCGTCCTGCAGGTCCAGGTAATACAGGCCCACCTGGTCGGCCAGCAGCATGCCCTTGTAGACCAGGGTCCGGGACGAGAAGGACGGAATATAGAAGGCGTTGCCATTGTTCAGGGCCAGGTCGCGGATGGCGTTCTCGGCCTGTTTGCGGATGACGAACAGCTTGCGCTCGAAGGCGTCCTGGTTCTTGCAGGCGTCCCCGCGGCCGATGAACACCTGCCGCACCACCGGTTCGACCTGCCTGACCGATTCGCCCAGGCCGGTGTTGTCCACCGGCACGTCGCGCCAGCCCAGAACGCGCTGGCCTTCGCCGTTTACGAAGTCCTCGATGATCTTTTCGCAGCGGTGCCGTTCTGCGGTATCTGTCGGCAGGAATACCATGCCCACTGCGTAATCGCCGGGCGCAGGCAGATCGATGCCCAACTCGCCGCAACGGGCGCGCAGGAAGGCGTCGGGAATCTGGATCAGGATGCCCGCGCCGTCGCCGGCCAGCGGATCGGCGCCCACGGCGCCACGGTGGGTGAGGTTCCTGAGGAGTTCCAGTCCCTGCCGGATAATGCTATTAGTCTTCTTGCCTTTGATGTGGGCGATGAAGCCGACGCCGCAGGCGTCATGCTCGTTGCGCGGATCATAAAGGCCCTGTTTGGCAGGGAAAGCACTGTAACTCATGTTTTTACCTCGTTCGGCGGCGTGTGGGCCAGGGCCCGCACAGTTTCGCGTCGGGGGAGAGTGAGCGGGTCGGTCATCAAACCGACCGACTTCTCCACGGTGGCCGTAAGTTCTTATTTTGATGATGTTCCTGGGGTTTCAAACGTACCCCGCGAACAAATGGGCGGAGACTATATGGAATCCGGCCAAGATTTTCAAGTGGCCGGGAAACGCAGCATTGCCCGAAAACCATCTTAAGCCCTCGGGCTATCGATTGCACCGGCAAAAGTTGTCAGAGCCTGCTCATTCCTTTTAATTTATTATTCGTGATTCTTGAACGAGGACGATGTGAGGGAAATGCCATGAACGAACAGTACGACATCGCCATCATCGGTGGGGGCATGGTGGGCGCCGCCCTCGGCTGCTGCCTGGGCGACAGCGGACTGCGGGTGGCTGTGGTGGAGGATGCTCCGCCCGAGCCCTTCGCGCCGGAGCAGCCCCACGACTTGCGTGTCTCCGCCATCAGCATCGCCTCCGCGAGCATCGTAAAGACCGTCGATGCCTGGAAGGGGGTAGCCAGTCGCCGCTACTGCCCGTTCCGCCGCATGCGGGTGTGGGAAGACCGGGGCGATGTGGAATTCCGCAGCGAGGACATCAACGAACCCTTGCTGGGCTATATCGTCGAGAACCGGATCTTGCAGTTGGCCCTGCTCGAGCGCCTGGCGGAGTTCTCCAACGTGGATTTTCTTTGCCCGGCCCAGACCCGGAGCATCGAATATTCCGGCCAGCAGTCCGCCATCCAGTTGCAGGATGGACGCACATTCTCGGCGCGTCTGCTGGTAGCGGCCGACGGCGGCTATTCCAGGGTGCGCCAGGCCGCGGGCATGGGCGTGAGCGCCTGGGATTACGAGCAGCACGCCCTGGTGCTCACCGTGGAGACGGGCTACGGCCAGCAGGACATTACCTGGCAGCGCTTCGTGCCCACCGGGCCCCTGGCCTTCCTGCCGCTCACGGGGCCTCATGCCTCCCTGGTGTGGTATCACACGCCGGACGAGGTGAAACGATTGAAGGCGCTGGACGACGACGCATTGCTCGCGGAACTGCTGGCAGCTTTCCCCGCCGATCTGGGCGAGGTGAAGCGCATCACCGCGCGCGGCAGTTTTCCCCTCAAGCGCCAGCATGCCCTGCGCTACATCAAGGAAGGCGTCGCCCTGATCGGCGATGCGGCGCACATGATCCATCCCCTGGCGGGGCAGGGGGTCAATATCGGCCTCCTGGACGCCGCCGCCCTGGCCCAGGTGCTGGTGGGTTCGCATCGGCGCGGCGAGGATTTCGGCGCCATGCGGGCCTTGCGCGAGTACGAAAGGATGCGTCGCAACAACAACCTGGTCATGATGACCACCATGGATCTGTTCTACCGGGTGTTCGGCAACATCCACCTGCCAGTCAAACTGCTGCGCAACCTGGGACTCGGCCTCGCCGAGCGCATCACCCCCGCCAAGCACCTGGCCATGCGCTACGCCATGGGCCTGGGTGGCGAATTGCCACGCCTGGCGCGGGGCGAGGGCATCCTGGGCTGAGTCCCGTTTGTGATACGGGTTTGAACCGTCTGCGTGCGGTACTGTCGAAGGTAACAATACGCAGCGCTTCGAGCCCATCCGGCTTATCAGGGGCGCGGCTGCTTTGCTATAGTTGATGCATCACGGTTCGTTGCCCTCTGCGGCCCATCCTTACTCTTCTTTTTCTCAACACGAGCGACATCCATGTTCAAACTGACTGCGACTGCCATCGCCGTTCTCGCAACGGCCATCATTGCTACCGGTTGCGCCACCTACGGCGGCTACCAGCCGGTGGTTGACACTTACAACGACCCCAATGCCTATCGCCTGCAGCAGGATCAGCAGGAATGCAGCATGTTGGCCAAAGAGGCCGCCAGCACCGGGACCGAGGCCGCCAAGGGCGTGGCTGGCGGTGCCTTGCTGGGCGCTGCCGCGGGCGCGGCCATCGGCGCGGTGGCTGGCAATCCCGGCGGTGGTGCTGCGATAGGCGCGGCTGCGGGCGGTCTTGGCGGTGGTACCTACCAGGGCTACGACGCCGACAACCAGTACAAGCGCGCCTATATCAATTGCCTGCGCAACCGCGGGCATAATGTCGTGAACTAACAGGCCGTACCGGAATCCGGGGCGACGCCCCTAAACGGGGAGAACCTCGGAACACAAGCCCGCCGGCTTCGGCAGTCGGCGGGTTTGCTTTTTTTCTGCGTTCCGGTTATGACCACTGAAGGAGAATCCCGCATGTCTTCTCTCGCCCACGCCTTTCGCGAGTCTGCGGCGCGTCATGGCAGCCGCCCAGCCATTCTCGTTGATGGCGGCGCGCTGAGCTACGCCGAACTGGACCGGTTGTCGGACAGGCTGGCGGCTTCCCTGGCCCTGCAGGGCATCGTCAAGGGTGATCGCATCGGCTTGTACTGCCCGAACGGCGCCGAGTTCGCCATCGCCTATCTCGGCATTCTCAAGGCGGGGGCCGTGGTGGTACCGCTCAATCTCCTGCAGAGCACGGTGGCCCTGAGCTTCATCCTGCAGGATGCGCAGGCGCGTGGGCTGATCTATCACCAGGCCTTCGGCGAGGCCGCGGCTGCCGTCCGGCAGGCGGTCGGTTGCGTGGAATTTTCGGTCTGTATTGGCGAGCCGCCATCCGGGGTCCTAAGTTGGGCCGACTTGATCGGCACGGGGGACGCGCCGCCCGATCCGGCGTTCGATGCGCGTGAAGACCTGGCGGCGATTCTGTACACCTCGGGCACCACCGGGCATCCCAAGGGCGCCATGCTGACTCACGGCAATCTGCTGGCCAACACGGGGAGCGTGCGGGATGCCTGGGAGTGGCAGGCGGGGCGCGACGTGGTGCTGTTGGTGCTGCCCATGTTCCACGCCTTCGCGGCCACCGTGGGGATGTTGTCGCCCCTGTTGGCCGGCTGCGCCCTGGCGCCCCTGGCGCGCTTCGATCCGGACCTGGTGGCGCAGACGGTGCATGATGCCAAAGCCACCATTTTTCTCGGCGTGCCCAGCATGTTTTCGGTCTTGTTGCGCCTGAAGCCGGAGCGCGTGGCGCAGTTTGCGAGCCTGCGCTTTTGTGTCGCCGGCGGCGCGGCCCTGCCGGTGGAGGTGCTGCGGCGTTTCGAGAGCCAGTTCGGCGTGCGCATCTATGAAGGTGACGGTCCCACCGAATGCTCGCCGGTGACCTGCGTCAATCCGGTGGGCCGGCTGGCCAAGCCGGGTACGGTGGGGATTCCGGTGCCGGGGGTGGAGATGCGCATCGTGAACGATGACGGGGCGGAACTGCCCCGGGGCGAGGTGGGCGAAATCGCGGTGCGCGGCGCCAATGTGATGAAGGGCTATTGGAAGCTGCCGGAGGCGACCGCCGAGGTATTTCGCGACGGCTGGTTCCTGACCGGCGATCTCGGCATCGAGGACGAGGACGGCTATTTCGCCATCGTCGACCGCAAGAAGGACCTGATCATCGTCAACGGCATGAACGTCTACCCGCGGGTGGTGGAGGAAGCCCTATACAGTTTTGCCGGCCTGCGCGAAGCCGCCGTGGTGGGTGAACCCCATGACCTGCATGGGGAAATCCCCATTGCCTATGTGGTGCTGGATCCGGCCTGCAGCGCCGGCGAGGCCGAAATCCGGGCCTATTGCCGGGAGCAACTGGGCCGCCATGAGGTGCCCCGCCGCATCGTGATCCTGAAGGAATTGCCGAAGACCGCCACAGGCAAGATCCTCAAGCGGGAATTGCGCCGCCACGGGGAGATCGAGCGTGGCGTGAAATAGGTTTGGAACTGGCGGGCGCGCCTCACCATCTGCTAAGGTTGGCGCTGGACAATCAACCCCGATAAGTAGAGGGAAAACCCATGCGCAACGCCTTGCTCTTTTTCCTGCTCGCCCTGGTTTCGTCTGCTGCTTCCGCCGCCCGCGGCGTCAGCCACCACGGCGGTCCCATCCTGCACTGCGACCCGCCGCAATTCTTCGATGAGTCGCCGGTCAAGGAGTCCTCCGCGCCTTCGTTCCAGCAATTCACCGTGACGGCGTCCGATAACACCGATCCTGCCACCATCCAGGTGTGGGTGAACAATCAGCCGGTGGAGGTCAAGGTGAGCGAGCAGCGCAGTGGCCGCTACCTGGTGGAGGGCAGCCTGGCAGCGCCCATCACCAGCGGCAAGGCTTGGGTGAGGGTGACCGGCGACAGCAAGGACGGCTGCGACGAGTTGTATGTCTGGACCGTCCATATCCGCTGATGAGGTTGTGAAAAAATCGACTGCGCGCCCCGTTCGCTGCGACTTCTTACAACCTCTAAGTTGAACTGAGGCCAGGCCTCAGGCGCCCGCTTCCGCCTCCTGGCCGAATAGCGCGACGGGTTCGTCGGCGGCGGTCAGATCCTCCAGCAGGCCCTGGGCCTGCTCCACGGGTAGGGATTCCACCTGGCGCAGCTTGCGGTCGATGGCGCGGGTGCGCGTCTCGGCGGCATCGATGCTGTTGCGCGCCTCGTCCAGCTTCTTCTTGGTCTTGGCCAGCACATCGCCGAATTTGCCGAACTCGGTCTTGACCGCGCCCAGGACCTGCCACACCTCGCCGGAGCGCTTCTCGATGGCCAGGGTGCGAAAGCCCATCTGCAGGCTGTTGAGTATGGCGGTGAGGGTAGTGGGGCCGGTGACGGTGACCCGGTATTCCCGCTGCAGGTAGTCGAACAGGCCGGGGCGGCGGATCACCTCCGCGTAGAGGCCTTCGATGGGCAGGAACAGCAGGCCGAAGTCGGTGGTGTGCGGCGGCTCCAGGTATTTGTCGCGGATGGTTTTTGCCTCGCTACGGATGCGCGTCTCCAGGGCGCGGCCCGCCTCGTCCATGCCCGCCACATCCCCAGCCTCCTGGGCTTCCAGCAGTTTCTGATAGTCCTCCAGGGGGAACTTGGCGTCGATGGGCAGCCAGACCGTGGTACCCTGGTCGTCGCGGCCCGGCAGGCGGAGGGCGAATTCCACGCGTTCGCTGCTCTTGGGGCGCGTGGTCACGTTGCGCGCGTACTGCTCCGGGCTGAGGATCTGCTCCAGCAGATTGTCCAACTGCACTTCACCCCAGGTGCCCCGCACCTTGACATTGCTGAGCACCTTCTTCAGATCGCCCACGCCGGAGGCCAGGGTCTGCATCTCCCCCAGTCCCTTGTGCACCTGCTCCAGGCGGTCGCTGACCAGCTTGAACGATTCCCCGAGGCGCTGCTCCAGGGTGTTGTGCAGTTTCTCGTCCACGGTCAGGCGCATCTGCTCCAGTTTCTGGTTGTTGTCGCCCTGCATGGCGGTCAGCCGCTCTTCGACCGATTGGCGCAGGGTGTCCATCACCTCCACATTGCGCTGGGTCAGTTGCTGCAACTGCAGGCCCAAGGACTCACCAAAGCTTTTTAGGCCTTCCGCCTGCTCGGCGCGGCCCTGGCGCGCATCCAGTTGGACTTGCCCCAGGCGCTCATCCAGCAGGCGGCGGATCTGCTCCGCCTGTTCCCGCTGGGTCTTCTGAAAACCCGCAAGCTTGTCTTCTACGGTCGCCCGAAATTGTTCCTGCTGCCCGAGCAGGGTGTGACTCAGGCGGTGCAGCGCGTCGTTCAGTTCCTCCCGGTTCTGCCGCAGGGTCTCGCCGGTTTCCCGGCGGTTGCCGGCCATCTCCTCACGCAGCAGGCGCTCCAGGCGTTCGTCGCTGGATTGTTTCAAGGCCAGCGCGGCCTGCACGGCTGTCATGCGGCCTGACAGGCGCGCCAGCTGCCAGGCGAGCACCAGCAGCAGGAGCAGGCAAAGCGCGGCGGCCGCCAGCGGCCAAGGCATGTCGATGGGCATAAGCGGTACCTCGGTTGCCGATTGGATGGTGCGGGAGGATAATTCAGGCGTTCTGAAATTTTGGCTATTATAAGCACAACATCTGCGACTGGCGCGTAGAATCGAGCCTATATCTTGTGCTTGCCCCGCGAATCTTAAGGTGGCTGCAACGCCCCCGGACCTTGTTCTGAAAGGATGGAACGACCATGACCTCAAGCCTGAAGCCCCAAGCCTTTTCTGTGGAAGTGTTGCTGGAAAAGTACGCCAAGAACGGCGAGCAAGAGGCCGACGATATCTTCCGCCGGGTCGCCCGTGCCCTGGCTTCCCAGGAAGAACAGCAGGGCGCATGGGAAACCAGATTCCTCGAGGCGCTGCGGGCCGGATTCGTGCCGGCCGGGCGGGTGATGTCAGCGGCCGGGGCCGGGATCCAGGCCACCCTGATAAATTGCTTCGTGCAGCCCGTGGGCGATTCAGTGTCCGAGGTTGTGGACGGCAAGCCCAGCATTTACGAGGCGCTGGCGGAGTCGGCGGAAACCATGCGCCGCGGCGGCGGGGTCGGTTACGACTTTTCAGCCATCCGGCCCCGTGGCGCCCATGTGCGTGGGACCGCCTCCCGCGCCTCGGGCCCGGTGTCCTACATGCGGGTGTTCGACCGCTCCTGCGAAACCGTGGAATCGGCGGGCGCCCGGCGCGGCGCGCAGATGGGCGTTTTGCGCTGCGATCATCCGGACATCTTCGATTTCATCCATGCCAAGGACCGCAGCGGCGAACTGTCCAACTTCAATCTGTCCGTGGGTGTGACCGACGCCCTGATGCGGGCGGTGGAGGACGATGGCGTCTGGGAACTGCTGCACAAGGCGGAGCCCGGCAGCGAAGCCATGGCGCTGGGCGCCTACCGCCGCGAGGATGGGCTGTGGGTCTATCGCCGCGTGCGGGCGCGCGAGCTTTGGGATGCCATCATGTGTTCCACCTACGATCATGCCGAGCCCGGCGTGCTGTTCATCGACCGCGCCAACGGCGACAACAATCTGTATTACTGCGAAGTCTTCGAAGCCACCAACCCCTGCGCGGAACAGTGGTTGCCGGCCTATGGATGCTGTTGCCTGGGCAGCATTGACCTGACCCGCTTCGTGTCCAGGCCCTTTAACGCCGACGCGGCTTTTGATTTTGCGGGGTTTGTCCGCGTGGCGGCCACCGCCGTGCGCATGCTGGACAATGTGCTGGACGTGACCTATTGGCCCCTGCCCAAGCAGCGCCAGGAAGCCATGGCCAAGCGCCGCATTGGCCTGGGCTTCACCGGCTTGGGCGATGCCCTGGCCATGCTCGGCTTGCGCTACGACCACGAGGAAGCCCGCGCTTTCGCCGGCCGGATCGGCGAGAGCCTGCGGGATGCCGCCTATGGGGCGTCCATCGAACTGGCCAAGGAAAAAGGCGCGTTCCCGCGCTTCGACGCCGAGAAATTCCTGGACTCCGGCTTTGCCGGGCGGCTGCCCGATGTGCTGCGGCAGCAGATTCGCGTGCACGGCCTGCGTAATAGTCATCTCCTGAGCATCGCGCCCACCGGCACCATTTCCCTGGCTTTCGCCGACAATGCCAGCAACGGCATCGAGCCTCCGTTCTCCTGGACCTACACCCGCCGCAAGCGCGAGGTGGATGGGTCGGTCCGGGCTTACGAAGTGGAGGATCATGCCTGGCGCTTGTACCGGGAGAGCGGGGGCGATATCGCTCATCTGCCGCCCAGTTTCGTCACCGCCCTGGATATCTCGGCGTTGGACCACATGCGCATGCTGGCGGCCATCCAGCCCTGCGTGGATTCCTCCATTTCCAAGACCGTCAACGTGCCCGCCGAGTATCCCTTCGAGGAGTTCAAGGATCTCTATCTGGAAGCCTGGCGCGCCGGCCTCAAGGGGCTCGCCACCTACCGCCCCAACGAGATTGTCGGCCAGGTGCTGGTGGCGACGCCGGAGCAGGCCGAGCCTGCCGAGGCGGGGGCGCGGCAGGACTTTGACGAGTCGGACCCGGACCGGCGTCTGCACATCGACAAGGTGCCTGAGCCGGCCCTGGCCAGTCTGCGCTGGCGGCGGCGGCCGCGGCCCGTGGGCGGCAATCCGGCCTGGACCTATTTCGTCGACCACCCCCTGGGCGCCTTCGGCGTGTTCATCGGGCATGTGGTCAATGGCGGCAATCATCCCTTTGAAGTCTGGGTGAACGGGGCCGAGCAGCCGCGGGGGCTGGGTGCGCTGGCCAAGACCCTGTCCATGGATATGCGTTCCAATGACCACGGCTGGCTGGAGACCAAGCTCAAGAGTCTGATGAAGGCCCATGCCGATGACGGCTTCGTGCTGGCCATGCCGCCGGAAGGCGAGCCCCTGTTCGTCCCCAGCCTGGTGTCGGGCTTCGCGCGCCTGGTACACCTGCGCTGCGCCGAACTGGGCGTGTTCGACCAGCGGGAGGAGACGCCAGTGCTCGACGCCCTGATGTCGCCCAAGGAGCCCAAGACCGGCACCGACGGCACCTTGAGCTGGACCGTGGACATTTACAACCCGGCCACCGGGGATGATTTCGTGATGGGCCTGAAGGAACTGTCCTTGCCCAACGGGCAACGCCGGCCCTATTCGGTCTGGCTGTCCGGCGAGTATCCGCGGGTGCTGGACGGTCTGTGCAAGAGCCTTTCCTTCGATATGCGCGTTGTCGACCCCGCCTGGGTGGGCGCCAAGCTGCGGCAGTTGCTGGACTTTCCCGAGCCGCGGGGCGACTTCCTGGCCTGGGTGCCCAGGGAGAGGCGCAAGATTTCCTACCCGTCCACCATCGCCTATTTGTGCCGGCTGATCGTCCATCGCTACGCCATGCTGGGCATCCTCGACGAGGACGGCTTCCCCCTGGCGGAAATGGGTGTCATGGAATACGAGGCGGACAATGTCGTGCCCTTGCGGGCGCGTTCCGTCGGGGCCATGGAGGTGACGCCCGGCAAGCGCTGTCCCGAGTGCGGCAACTACTCCATGATCCGCAAGGACGGCTGTGATTTCTGCACCGCCTGCGGGGCGCTGGGTGCTTGCGGTTGAAGGGTTTATGCGCCGTTTCGGGTCTATTCCCCTGCGTCTGGCTGTGGGATAATATGGAACGTTTTATTCAGGCGGTTTTTCGGGACGGCAGCTAATGGACGAAAACAGGAAAAAGGCGCTGAGCGCGGCTCTGTCGCAGATCGAAAAGCAGTTCGGCAAGGGTTCGGTCATGCGCATGGGCGATGTCGGGGCGCGCGACATCGAGGTCATTCCCACCGGCTCCCTGGCTCTGGACATCGCCCTGGGCTGTGGCGGCCTGCCGCGCGGACGCGTGGTGGAGATCTACGGGCCGGAGTCCTCGGGCAAGACCACCCTGACCCTGGAGGTCATCGCCCAGGCCCAGAAGCTGGGCGGGGTCGCCGCCTTCATCGACGCGGAGCACGCCCTGGATCCTGTGTACGCCGAGAAGATCGGCGTGAACCTGGACGATCTGCTGGTGTCCCAGCCGGATACCGGCGAGCAGGCCCTGGAGATCACCGACATGCTGGTGCGCTCGGGCAGCGTCGACGTGGTGGTGGTGGACTCGGTGGCGGCCCTGACGCCCAAGGCGGAAATCGAGGGCGAGATGGGCGATTCCCATGTGGGCCTGCAGGCGCGCCTCATGTCCCAGGCCTTGCGCAAGCTGACCGGCAACATCAAGCGCTCCAACACCCTGGTGATCTTCATCAACCAGATCCGCATGAAGATCGGCGTGATGTTCGGCAACCCGGAAACCACCACCGGCGGCAACGCCCTCAAGTTCTACGCCTCGGTTCGTCTCGATATCCGCCGCCTGGGCGCGATCA
Source organism: Methyloterricola oryzae (assembly GCF_000934725.1). Classification (NCBI taxonomy): domain Bacteria; kingdom Pseudomonadati; phylum Pseudomonadota; class Gammaproteobacteria; order Methylococcales; family Methylococcaceae; genus Methyloterricola; species Methyloterricola oryzae. The sequence continues at coordinate 332,982 of NZ_JYNS01000001.1, read as the reverse complement.
AGAACGGCGAGGAAGTGGTGGGCAACGAGACCCGGGTGAAGGTGGTCAAGAACAAGGTGGCGCCGCCTTTTCGCAACGCCGAGTTCGAAATCCTCTACGGCGAGGGCGTGTCCCACGAGGGTGAGTTGGTGGATCTGGGCGTGCAGTCGGACCTGATCCAGAAGTCCGGTTCCTGGTACAGCTACGGCGGTGACCGCATCGGGCAGGGCAAGGACAATGTGCGCAACTTCCTCAAGGAACACCCGGAGGTGGCCGATGCCATCGAGGCCAAGGTGAGGGAGAAGGCGTTTGGCGGATCGGCGCCGGTGGTGGCCAATCTCGCCGTCAAGTCGCAAGCGGTCGAGGCGGATACCTGACCGATTCCGATCCACTGGCGCAGGCGCGTGCCACGTGTCTGCGCTTTCTGGCGCGCAGGGATTACTGCCAAAGCGAACTCCTCGAGAAACTGCGAGGCCGCGGCTGCGACGAAGCCCTGGCGCGGGCGGTCATTGACCAGTTGGCCGAGGAAGGCGCGCAAAGTGACCGGCGCTACCTGGAGGGCTTCGTGCGCGGACGGGTGGCTAAAGGCTACGGCGAGGCGCGAATCCGGCAGGAACTGCGCTGCAAGGGCTTGGACCCCGAAGAGGCCGCGGCGGCGCTGCGCGAGTACGACTGGGACGAACTCCTGCATGAGGTTTACCGCAAGCGCTTCGGGCGCAGCACGGCCGCTTCCCCGAAAGAGCGGGCCGCGCAGATGCGCTTCATGCAGCAGCGGGGGTTTTCCGCCTCTGCCGTGAGCCGTTTGCTGCGAAGGATGGGTCGCGACGAGGACGATTGAGGGCTTGGCGCGAGGCAGGCCGGGGCGGTGTCCCCAATAAAATGACCGGGTCCGGGCGAATCGGGCCGGTTCGCAAACCAGATTTTAAGAGCATTGTTTCTTCCCATGACCAGCGCCGAACTGCGTTCTTTATTCCTACAGTTTTTCAAGGACCGGGGTCATGCCGTGGTCGATTCCAGCCCGTTGATTCCGGCCAATGACCCCACCCTGCTGTTCACCAACGCGGGGATGGTGCAGTTCAAGGACGTGTTCCTGGGTCGCGAGTCCCGGCCTTACGTCCGTGCCGCTTCCTCCCAGCGCTGCGTGCGCGCGGGCGGGAAGCACAACGACCTGGAGAACGTGGGCTACACCGCCCGTCATCACACGTTCTTCGAGATGCTGGGCAATTTCAGCTTCGGCGACTACTTCAAGCGCGACGCCATTCTCTACGCCTGGGACTTCCTCACCAAGGCCCTGGGGCTGCCGCCGGAGCGTCTGTGGGTCACGGTCTATGACCAGGACAAGGAAGCCGAGGAGATCTGGCTGAAGGAAATCGGCGTCGACCCCGCGCGTTTCAGCCGCATCGGCACCAAGGACAATTTCTGGTCCATGGGTGACACCGGCCCTTGCGGCCCTTGCACCGAGATTTTCTACGATCACGGACCGCACATCCCGGGCGGCCCGCCGGGTTCGCCCGATGAGGACGGTGACCGCTACATCGAGATCTGGAACCTGGTCTTCATGCAGTACGACCGCGCCGCCGACGGCACGCTGACGCCGCTGCCCAAGCCTTCGGTGGACACCGGCATGGGCCTGGAGCGCATCGCCGCGGTGATGCAGGGCGTGCACAGCAACTACGAGATCGATCTGTTCCGCACCCTGGTCAAGGCCGCGGCCGAGCTGGCACGCGTTACCGAACTGGAGCACGCGTCCCTCCGGGTCATCGCCGACCACATCCGTTCCTGCGCCTTTCTGGTGGCCGACGGCGTGGTGCCCTCCAACGAGGGGCGCGGTTACGTGCTGCGCCGCATCATCCGCCGCGCCATCCGTCATGGCTACAAGCTGGGCATTCGTGACGCCTTCTTCTACAAGCTGGTTGCGCCCCTGTGTGCGGAAATGGGCGCGGCCTATCCGGAACTGCTCAAGGCGCGGGAGTCGGTGGAGCGGGTGCTGAAGAAGGAGGAGGAGCGTTTTGCCGAGACCCTGGAGCATGGCATGCGCATCCTGGACGAGTGCATCAAGGGTTTGGCCGGCACTGGCATTCCCGGCGAGACGGCTTTCCAGCTCTACGATACCTTCGGATTTCCGGTCGACCTTACTGCCGACGTGGCCCGCGAACATGGCTTGACGGTGGACATGGCGGGATTCGAGGCGGCCATGGACGTCCAGCGCCAGCGGGCGCGCGCCGCCAGTCATTTCGTCGCCGACTACTCCGGCGAAGTGGAACTGGACGCCCATTGCGAATTCACCGGCTATACCCAGCTGGTGGAGGAGTCCAGGGTGATCGCGGTTCTGGCGGGCGGCCAGCCAGTCCGGTGCCTACAGGCGGGCGAGGACGGCGCGGTCATCCTGGACCGCACGCCCTTCTACGCGGAATCCGGTGGTCAGGTGGGAGATCGCGGGGTGATCCGCACCGCCTCGGGTCTGTTCCAGGTCAGCGACACGCGCAAGCAGGGCGGCGATCTGGTGCTGCACATGGGAAAGGTGCTGGAAGGGATAGTCGAGGCCGACGCCCCGGTGCGCGCCGAAGTGGAGGAATCCCTCCGCCGCGCCACCGCGCTGAACCATTCCGCCACCCATTTGCTGCACGCGGCCCTGCGCAGGGTCTTGGGCGATCATGTGGCGCAAAAGGGCTCCTTGGTGAACCCGGAGCGCCTGCGTTTCGACTTCTCCCACTTCGAGCCGGTGAGCCCGCAGCAGTTGCGCGAGGTGGAACGCCTGGTGAACGAGCAGGTGCGGCACAACGCCGAAGTCAGCGCGGAGGTGATGGACAAGGATGCCGCCATGCAACTCGGCGCCATGGCCCTGTTCGGCGAGAAATATGGCGATCAGGTGCGCGTGTTGCGCATCGGCGAGTTCTCCACCGAGTTGTGCGGCGGCACCCATGTGTCGCGCGCCGGTGATATCGGATTCTTCAAGATTGTCAGCGAGACTGGCGTCGCCGCGGGGGTGCGCCGCATCGAAGCGGTCACCGGCGAAGGCGCTTTGGCTTGGGTCGAAAGCGGTGAGGCGCTGCTGGCGACCATCGGCGAGCGGGTCAAATCGGGCCGCGACGGCCTGGACGAGAAGGTCCAGCAGGTATTGGAGCGCAGCCGCCAATTGGAAAAGGAGCTGGAACGCCTGAAATCCAAGATGGCCAGCGCCGCTGGCTCGGATCTGGCCGGCCAGGCGGTCGAAGTGGCGGGACTCAAGCTGCTTGTCGCGCGGCTGGACGACGCGGACCCCAAGGGCTTGCGGGATCTCGTTGACCAGCTCAAAAACAAGCTAGGCAGCGCCGCGATCCTGCTGGCCGCCGTCAAGGACGGCAAGGTCAGCCTCATCGCGGGCGTGACCCAGGATCAGACCGGACGCATCAAGGCGGGCGACCTGGTGAATGCCGTAGCCACCCAGGTCGGTGGCAAGGGCGGTGGGCGTCCCGATCTGGCCCAGGCCGGCGGCACCGACCCTTCAGGCCTGGATGCCGCGCTTAGTGATGTGCCGGGCTGGGTGGCACAACGTCTTTCCTAATTTTTTAAGTCTTAGAACATGGCGCTTTACGTTCATAAATACGGTGGAACGTCCGTGGGCACCACGGAGCGGATCGGCAAGGTGGCCGACAGGATCGTCAAGGCCCGCGCGCGCGGCGAGGATCTGGTGGTGGTGGTGTCCGCCATGAGCGGCGAAACCAACAAGCTGGTGGCCTATGCCCATGAGGTGCAGGAGCGCCCTGATCCGCGCGAGATGGACGTGCTGCTGTCCACTGGCGAGCAGGTGACTATCGCGCTGTTGGCGATGGCATTGCAGGCGCGGGGGTGCCCGGCGGTTTCCTTCACCGGCTGGCAGGTGCGAATCCGCTCCGACGCGGCCCACACCAAAGCGCGCATCGAGCATATCGATACCGCGCGCATGCAGGCCGAACTGGACGCGGGGCGCGTGGTCGTGGTGGCGGGCTTCCAGGGCATCACCGAATCCGGCGATATCACCACCCTGGGGCGCGGTGGTTCCGACACCACGGCGGTCGCCCTGGCCGCGGCCCTGAAAGCCGACGAATGCCTCATCTTCACCGACGTGGACGGGGTCTATACCACCGATCCGCGGGTCGAGCCGCGGGCTCGGCGGCTGGAGCGCATCACCTTCGAGGAGATGCTGGAGATGGCCAGCCTGGGCTCCAAGGTGCTGCAGATCCGTTCGGTGGAATTTGCCGGCAAATACAATGTCCCCTTGCGGGTGTTGTCGAGCTTCGAGGAAGGCTCTGGCACCCTGATCAGTTACGAGGAAGCAGGAATGGAAAAGGCCTTGATCTCCGGAATCGCGTTCAATCGCGACGAAGCGAAATTGACTATACTGGGTGTCCCGGATCGGCCTGGCATCGCCCACAAGATCCTGGGTCCGGTGGCGGCGGCGAACATTGAAGTGGACATGATCATCCAGAATATCGGAGCGGATCAGACCACGGATTTCACCTTCACCGTGCATCGGAACGAATACAAGAAGGCTCTGGAGATTCTGGAGTCCACATGCAGGGAATTGGGTGGCCGCGAGGTGACCGGCGACGACAAGATCGTCAAGGTCTCCATTGTCGGCGTGGGAATGCGTTCCCATGCGGGCATCGCCAGTAAGATGTTCGAGGCGCTGGCGAAGGAAGCAATCAATATCCGCATGATCTCCACCTCGGAAATCAAGATTTCCGTGGTAGTGGACGAAAAATACCTGGAGCTTGCCGTGCGCACGCTGCACGAGGCGTTTGAACTGGATCAGGCACCCGCGGCGGCCTAGGAACTGTCACAGGGTTTCGTTGTCAGAAATTTCTGATATAATTGCCCGCTCGACTAGCGAGACGCTTCTGGGTTGGCTTGAGGCGGGCTGCTGTGGCTTTTTAATGTAATTGGTGCGATAACACAAAGGAAGGATTTATGTTGATACTGACTCGTAGGGTAGGCGAGACATTGATGATCGGCGATGACGTGACGGTTACCGTGCTGGGAGTGAAGGGTAATCAGGTCCGCATCGGCGTGAATGCTCCCAAGGATGTTTCCGTGCACCGGGAAGAGATCTACGAACGGATCAAGAAAGAGCAGCAGGCCATGGCCGGCAACTCTGGCGAGTAATTTGGGTTCCTGTCTGATTTCGGAGAGATGGCCGAGAGGCTGAAGGCGCTCCCCTGCTAAGGGAGTATGGGTCAAAAGCCCATCGAGGGTTCGAATCCCTCTCTCTCCGCCACTTCTATCTTCCCTTGTAGTTCTGTTGGTGGCCCCGCGATTCAGCGGCTGGCTGCCTTTTTGCGTGCGTATCCTGCGGAGCCGGCGCTCAATTCTGCAGGCAGGTACTGCGGTCTTTGCGATTAGACTTCACATTCCAGAATTTTTCAGTAGAATAGCGCGGTTTAGAACCAGCTTTGCAATTTGTCTTAGGGGATTATCGATGGTAACCATTCGTCTGGCGCGCGGCGGTGCGAAAAAGCGGCCCTTCTATCACGTTGTCGTTGCAGACAGCCGCTCCAAGCGCGATGGCCGCTACATTGAGCGCATCGGATTCTTCAACCCGATCGCAAAGGGCCAGGAAGAACGCATCCGTCTTGATCACGCCCGTATCGAGCACTGGATGGGCAATGGCGCGCAGGCCTCCGGCCGCGTGGCGAGCCTGATCAAGGAATGGGCAAAGAACTCCGCCACCGCTTAAGTTTGCGGGGGCGCTTGCCAGGTGACGCGGCAGGTTGTGGTCGGTGAGGTCGCCGGCGCATTTGGCGTAAAGGGTTGGGTCAAGATCCATTCCCACACCGACCCGCCTGGCAACATACTGAATTACCAGCCCTGGACCCTGGTCGGCGAAGTCGAATCCAGGCCCGTGCGCGTGTTGGCGGGGCGTGTCCATGGCGGGGCGGTGGTGGCGCAACTGGAAGGCGTCGTAGACCGCGACCAGGCCGTGCGCCTGAGGTACACACGGATCACGGTTCCGCGTGAGTGTTTTCCGCCGCCGGAACCCGGACATTATTACTGGTCCGATCTGGTGGGGCTCAAGGTGCGGACAGAAGCTGGGGAGGATCTCGGCGAGGTCAGGGAGATGATGGCCACCGGCGCCAACGACGTGATGATCGTCCGCGGCGAGCGGGAAAGGCTCATACCGTTCGTGCTCGGCGCGTATGTGAAAGCGGTGGATTTGGAGCAAAAGTCCGTCACGGTGGACTGGGACCCGGATTTCTGAGGTCGCCATGCGTTTTGACGTGGTGACCCTGTTTCCCGAGATGATCCGGGACGCCGCGGCCTGCGGCGTGACCGGGCGGGCAGTGAAGCAGGGTATCGTCGAACTGGCGACCTGGAATCCGCGTGACTTCACTCACGATCCGCACCGGACCGTAGACGACCGACCTTACGGCGGCGGCCCCGGCATGGTGATGAAGGTCCAGCCGCTGCAGGATGCCATCGGCGCGGCCCGCGCGGCCCACCCGGATCCGGCGCTGGTGGTCTGCCTCAGCCCACAAGGGCGTACGCTGGATCAGGCCGCGGTTCGGCGATTCGCCGGTTTCTCGCGGCTGGTCTTGGTGGCCGGGCGTTATGAAGGCATCGACGAGCGGCTGATCGAGTTGGAAGTCGACGAGGAATGGTCCATCGGCGACTATGTGCTCAGCGGCGGTGAATTGGCGGCCCTGGTCATCTTCGATGCGGTGACGCGTCTGCTGCCCGGGGTGCTGGGCCATGGGGATTCCGCCGCGCAGGACTCCTACGGCGAGGGCTTGCTGGATTGTCCGCACTACACGCGCCCCGACGAGATCGAGGGAATGCGGGTGCCGGAGGTCCTGCAGAGCGGCGACCATCAGGCTATCCGGCGCTGGCGCTTGAAGCAGGCCTTGGGTCGGACGTGGCTGCGCAGGCCCGACTTGCTGCATAAGCAGGCCCTGGACGCCGAGCAGCAGAAGTTGCTGGAAGAATTTAGAAGCGAATTGAACACCAGATAATCCAGAAGGGGATATTCCATGTCGAACAACATCATTCAGCAGCTCGAAAGCGAGTGGATGAGTCAGAAGACCATTCCGGACTTCGCGCCTGGCGACACCGTGGTGGTGCAGGTGAAGGTCAAGGAAGGCAACCGCGAACGTCTGCAGGCCTACGAAGGCGTGGTGATTGCCAAGCGCAACCGCGGCTACCACTCCGCGTTCACCGTGCGCAAGATGTCTCACGGTGAAGGCGTGGAGCGCGTTTTCCAGACCTACAGCCCGCAGATCCAGGACATCACGGTTAAGCGCCGTGGCGATGTGCGCCGCGCCAAGCTGTATTATCTGCGCGACCGTACCGGCAAGGCCGCTCGCATCAAGGAAAAGATCTAAGCACGGGCCTATGGCCGGGGCTGCACCGGGCATTGGCTTGTTGCCGGCCTCGAACCCATGAGTTCGGGCGGCGGATACGCGGTGATGGCGGCGCCTTTCGGCGCCGTCTTGCTTAGGGCCGAAGGTGGCATTCTCGCCGGTATCGACCTGTTGCCGGAGGCCAAGCCGCCGGTGAAGCCGCAGACGCCAGAACTCCAGGAAGCCCAGCGCCAGCTGCAGTGCTATTTCGACGACCCCGCCTGGCCGTTCGCCCTGCCGCTGCCGGTTCAAGGCACCTTGTTCCAGCGGCGCGTCTGGCAGGCGCTTAGGGCTATCCCCACAGGCGAGGTGCGCCGCTATGGCGATCTGTCGCGATATCTGGGCAGCGCGCCCCGGGCCGTGGCCGGGGCCTGCAAGGCCAACGGGTTTCCCTTGATCGTGCCTTGCCACCGGGTGGTGTCCGGCACCGGTTTGGGCGGGTTCTGCGGCAGATTGGAAGGCCCTTACCTGGAGATCAAGCGTTGGCTCTTGCGGCACGAGGGCTATGACGGCGTCTGAGATCGAGCCGGGAGACCGCGCCCTGATCGACGCCTTTCAGGATGCCCTGTGGGTCGAGGAAGGCTTGAGCGACAATACGCAGAAGGCATACTTCAGCGACCTGGCCCTGTTTTGCGGCTGGCTGCGCAGCCAGCGGCACATCGGTCTGACGGAGACCCAAGGGGGCGACATCGAGGCCTATCTCGCACTCAAGTTCCAGCAGAACGTCAGTCACCGCACCAGCGCCCGCATTATTTCCAGCCTGCGTAAGTTCTATGCCTGGTGCCTCCGACTCGGGAAACTGACTTACGACCCCTGTGCCGGCCTGCAGTCGCCCCATATTGGCAAGCCGCTGCCGCATACCCTGACCGAGCGCGACGTGGAAGACCTGTTGTCAGCGCCCGATGTAAGCACCCCGCTGGGTCTGCGCGACCGAGCCATGCTAGAGGTGCTGTACGCCACAGGGCTCCGTGTCACCGAATTGATCACCCTGCGCATCGGTCAGTTCAATCTGCGCCAGGGCGTGGTGAGGGTCATCGGCAAGGGCAGCAAGGACCGCCTGGTGCCTCTGGGGGAGGAAGCGGAGACGTGGCTCGGCCGCTATTGCTCCGAGGCGCGCCCGGAGATCCTGGGCGGGCGTCAATGCGATGATCTCTTCGTAACCGAACGCGGCGCGGGCATGACCCGCCAGGCCTTCTGGCTGCTGATCAAGCGCCACGCCATCACCGCCGGCATCCACAAGCACCTGTCGCCGCATACCCTGCGCCATGCCTTTGCCACCCATCTGCTCAATCACGGCGCGGACCTGCGCGTGGTGCAACTGCTGCTGGGCCATAGTGATCTGTCCAGCACCCAGATCTACACCCATGTGGCCCAGGAGCGCCTGAAGGAATTGCACAGCCGCTGCCACCCGCGCGGCTGAAACCCCATCGAGGAGTCGAGACCATGTCAGCCGAAATTCATCCCAGCGCCGTCATCGCCCCCGGCGCGCGCCTCGCCGAAGGTGTGAAGGTGGGGCCTTACGCCATCATCGGCGAGCATGTGGAGATCGGACCCGGCTCGGTCATCGGCGCCCATGCGGTGATCGAGCCGCGGGTGCGCATGGGGGGCAACAACACGGTGCATCCCCACGCGGTGCTGGGTGGCTTGCCCCAGGACCTGAGCTTCAGCGCGGACACCGAAACCTGGCTGGATATCGGTGACGGCAATGTTTTCCGCGAGGGCGTCACCCTCAGCCGCGCGACCCAGCCCGGCACCTCCACCCGCATCGGCAGCGGCTGCTACCTGATGAACAACAGCCACGTGGGCCATGATTGCACGGTGGGCGACTACACGATCTTTGCCAGCGGCGCTACTTTGGGCGGCCATGTGCATGTGGGCGACCGGGTGTTTCTCGGCGGCGGGGTGATGACCCACCAATTCTGCCGCATCGGCAGCTTTGCCATGCTCCAAGGCCTGGCCGGCATCAACAAGGATGTGCTGCCTTTCATGATGGTGGGCGGGCGGCCGGGCAAGCACTATCGCCTGAACCTGGTCGGCATGCGCCGCGCCGGCATCGACGGCGAACGCCTGAAGGCAGTGTCCGCGGCCATCCGCCGCCTGCGCAACCGGCAGGACCTGGATGGCTTGCCGGACACGCCGGAGTTGGCCTATCTGCGGGACTGGATCGGCGTAAAATCCCGCCGTGGCATCTTGCCTTTCATCGATGTGAGCCGCGACGCCGAATGAACCGAGATTTCGAGGAAGCACTATGAGCAAACTGCGTTGCGCCGTGGTCGGCGTCGGTTACCTGGGGAAGTTCCACGCGCAGAAATACGCGGCCTTGCCCGATTGCGAACTGGTGGCGGTGGTGGACAGCAATCCCGAAGCCGCCAAGGCGGTCGCGGAGCAGAACCACACGCGGGCGCTGAGCGATTACAAGGAATTGTTGGGCCAGGTGGATGCAGTCAGCATAGTGGTGCCCACCACCCTGCATTTCCAGGTGGCCAAGGATTTCCTCGAAGCCGGAGCCCATGTCCTGGTGGAAAAGCCCATCACGGTCACGGTGGATGAGGCGGACGAGCTGATCCGCATCGCCCGCGAGCGCGGCCTGAGGCTCATGGTCGGGCATCTGGAACGCTTCAACGCGGCGCTGCTGGGGCTGGACCTGACCCATGACAAGCCGCTGTTCATAGAATCCCACCGACTGGCGCCGTTCAATCCGCGCGCCAACGATGTGAGCGTGGTGCTTGACCTGATGATTCATGACATCGACATCATCCTCGACATCGTGGATTCCGAAGTGGAGCGCATCGACGCCAAGGGCGTGACCGTGCTCACCAACGACACCGATATCGCCAATGCGCGCATCACCTTCAAGAGCGGATGCGTGGCCAATGTCACCGCCAGCCGCGCCAGCCTCAAGGTGGAGCGCAAGATGCGCATGTTCATGCCCAATGCCTACGTCTCGGTGGATTTCCAGAACCGCGTGCTGGCCAAGCACCGCAAGGGCGAGAAGGAGATGTTTCCCGGGGTGCCCGAAATCGTCAGCGAGGAATCGGTGTTCGAGAGCGGCGACGCCCTGATGGAGGAGATCCGCCATTTCACCGCCTGCATCCGCGACGGGGCCGAGCCCCTGGTGTCCGGCTGGGCAGGCCGCCGCGCCCTGGCGACCGCGATCGAGATCACGCGACTGCTAAAGGCCTGATCGCGCCTGGCCGCCGGGCTGAACCACTTTCCAAACCTTCAGGAGATTCGCAACCCATGATCCCCATGGTCGATCTGAAAACCCAATACCATCAGCTCAAGGAAGAGATCGACGCCGGCATCCTGGCGGCGCTGGACAACACCGCCTTCGTCATGGGCCCCAACGTACAGGCCTTCGAGAAGGAAGCGGCCGAGTACCTGGGGGTGAAGCACGCCATCTCCTGCGCCAACGGCACCGAGGCGCTGCACCTGGCCCTGGAGGCCGCGGGCATCGGGCCGGGCGATGAGGTGATCACCTCGGCCTTCACCTTCATCGCCACCGCCGAGGCGATCCGCTATGTGGGCGCCAAGCCGGTGTTCGTGGATATCGATCCGCGTACCCTCAACATCACGGCGGCCGCCATCGAGGCGGCCATTACCGCCAACACCAAGGCGGTGATGCCGGTGCATCTGTTCGGTCAGCCCTGCGACATGGCGGCGATCCAGGCGGTGGCGGAGCGGCACGGACTGAAGGTGATCGAGGACTGCGCCCAGTCCTTCGGCGCCAGCATCGCCGGCAAGCAGACCGGCAGCCTGGGTCTCGCGGCGGGCTTCAGCTTTTTTCCGAGCAAGAACTTGGGCGCCTATGGCGACGGCGGGCTGGTCACGACCAACGACGACGCCATCGCCGCCAAGGTGAGGGTGCTGCGCAACCACGGCTCCGAAGTGCGCTATTACCATGACGTGATCGGTTACAACAGCCGCCTGGATGAACTGCAGGCGGTGGTGCTGCGGGTCAAGCTCAAGCGCATCGAGCAGTTCAACGCCGGCCGCCGTCACGCCGCCCACCTGTATTCCGAATTGATGGCGGGCCTGCCGCTGGAAACGCCCTTCGAGGATGGCGTCGGCGTGCACGTCTACCACCAGTACACCCTGCTCAGCGACCGGCGCGATGCGATCATGGCGGCCCTGCAGCAGGCGAAGATCGCCTGCGCCATCTATTATCCCGTGCCCCTGCACCAGCAGAAGGTATTCGCCGCGGACTGCCAGGGGCTGAGCTTGCCCAACACCGAGGCGGTGGCGGCGCGCTGCCTGTCCCTGCCCATCTTCCCGGAACTGAGCGACGAGCAGGTGCGGGAGGTGGTGGCCGTGATCCGGGAAGCCCTGGCGGCTTGAGATAGCCCGCCATGGCTGGGGAAGTTCGGGAGGCCGCGCGCGCGCCGCTGGTCATGCTCTCGGCCGGCGAAGCCTCGGGCGATCAGCATGCGGCCAGCCTGTTCCTGGAACTGAAGCGGCTGATCCCAGAGGTGCGAGGCATAGGCATGGGCGGCGCACGGATGCGCGATGCGGGCGTGGACATTCGTTACGACTCCACCGCCATCGCCATCATCGGCGCCACCGAGGTCATACGGCATTACGGCACCATTCGCCGCGCCCTGCGGCAGATGCAGCAACTGGCCCGGGACGAGCGTCCCGACCTGCTGATCTGCGTGGACTACAAGGAGTTCAATTTCCATCTGGCGCGGGCCGCGAAGGCGGCCGGCATAAAGGTGCTGTTCTACGTCAGTCCGCAGGTCTGGGCCTGGCGCCCGGGACGGGTGAAGAAATACGGCGAGGCGGTGGACCACATGGCGGTGATCTTTCCCTTCGAGGTGCCGTTCTATGAATCCCACGGCATTCCGGTGACCTATGTGGGGCACCCCCTAGCGGGAAAGGTGGTGCCCAGCCTATCCCGTGAGTCCGCGCTGCAGGCGTTCGGCCTCGTGGGCGAGGGACCGGTCATAGGCCTCTTGCCCGGAAGCCGCGGCAACGAAATCAAGCGCCTGCTGCCGGTGATCCTGGAGGCGGCGAAGCGGCTCGCCGAGCGTTTCCCCAAGGCCCGTTTCGTGCTGAGCCAGGCGGAGTCGGTGGCCGATGCCTGGCTGGAGCAACACCTTGCTCCGTTTCATCTGCGCATCGTCTGCGTCAAGGGCCGCAACGTGGACGTGCTGCAATGCTGCGATGCGGTCATCACCGTCTCCGGCACCGCCACCCTGGAAGTGGCGCTGATGGGCGTGCCCATGGCCATCATCTACAAAGTAACGCCCATCACTTATCTGCTGGGGCGCTGGCTGATCTCCATTCCTTTCATCGGCCTGCCCAATATCCTCAGCGGCCGGCGCATCGTGCAGGAATTCATCCAGCACGAGGCCACGGGCGAGAACATCGCCGGCGAGATTGCCCACATACTCGACGACGCAGGTTATGCCCGACAGATGCAAGCGGATCTGCTCGAGGTCAAGACCCTGCTGGGGGAGGGCGGTGGCTCGGCCAATCTGGCGAAACTGGCGGCCGGGATGCTCGCCAGCTCTTGAGGCAAAAAAAGGCCGCGGCGCTTGCCGCGGCCAAGGCACAGTGCGATTGCCGCACCAGGGAAGAGCTCTGTTGCCGCCATCATCGAGCGTCAGTAGCCAGGTTCGCAGTCGGTTCGACCTGGACTCTGGCCTGACATATCAGGCGGCATCTATAAGTTGATCATTCGATTGCCGCTCCTCTGAGTTCCTGCCAATCTTGACCGCTTTGAGCACGCCAAGTTCCTGGCCGGGCACCCTGAGTCCGGGCGGTCCACGTAGAGGGTCGTCCAGGGGAATGCAGGGGGTGCGCTTTTCCCCGCCGGCTTTTGCTGAGCGCCTTAGCCCCGGGACAAGGCGCCAGATTCTGTGGGCGCATCCCTGCGCCGATTCTCTCTGCTCCTTCCTGAGCCGAATTAATCATCAGAGCAGCTTGGTCACAATTACCGCCGCAGATGACACGATGAGGGTGGTGATCATCAGGATGATGATCTGTTGTACGTTCTTGATCTGATCAAGCATGGAGCGGGCTCCTTCTTTGGTGGGGTTTCCGATCTGGCGATGTCCGCGTGTCCACTTCGGCCAACGCGTGACTCCGTATGACTGCCAAGTTGCGTGCCATATCCGCTCGGAGCAGCTATTTCAAATCAGATCAGTGCCTTGTGTCCTCCTGCCGCTACGCGGGGTGAGGAAGAGCAGTGTCGGGAAATCGGACGCCGCTCGACATTTGCACAGTGGGCTGTTTAATAAGTGAACGCAAACTGCCTTGAGTCGGCGCCACGGCGTCTTCCTTTCCATGAGGTTCAGTTCTTTCGTCCCGGAAACTGCCGGAAGGGCAATCCGTTCGGCAGACTATCTTCCGAAGCGGCCGCGGGGCGCTGTGAGCGCGACAGCAAAAGCCCCAGCAGTTCATCCAGCAGCCGTCGCTGCAGGGCGAACTCTTCCCACAAACCGGCAATTCCCATGTGGATTTCTTGAAATGCACCTGAAGAAAGCGGTTGGCGGGCCAGGCCAGCGCCTGATTGGCGACGGTTTCCGCGATGATGAGCAGTGACCGGCGCTGGGACTGGGTTTTCTTCAGCAGCGGCACCAGGTCCATGAAATCGGTGATTTCGCGGTCGTAGAGCAGGATGTAGGGCTCATCGAGTTCGGCGAGGCGACGCTCCTTGTCGGTGCTGAAGTAGGGCGACAAATAGCCCTGCTCGAAATGGACGCCCTCCAGCAATTCCAGTTCGTCCTGGGGTGACTTGCCCAACTCCATATTGACCATATCCCTCGGCCCCACATGGCGGATGGCTTCCAGCAGCAGGTCAGCGACCTGCTCGCCTTCCTTGCCGGCGGGTGGCCAGGTCGATGCCCTTTTTCAGCTCCGTCGGGTTGACGCCTGCGGCCAGGCTGCGGGCGCATTCCCGGGCGATGAAGCGCGCCAGCACTACCGCGGTGGTGGTGCCATCGCCCGCTTCGCGGGAAGTGGCGCCGGCGACATCGCGCAGCAGGCGTGCCCCAACGTCCTCCAGGCGGTCACTGAGGTGAATGGAATTTGCCACGGTGACGCCGTCGCGGGTGAACACGGGAGTGATGCCATCGGTGCGATGTTGAATCATCACGCCGGGCCCCGTCGCACCGAGAGTAAAGCCGACTGCGCGAGCCAGGGTTTCGATAACACGCAGCATTTTGACGCGCGCCGCGCCAGTCCAGGGAACGGCGCAAGGCTTCTTCGTCGTAGGGACCGAGAGAGCGATCCCAGAGTTCGCGAATTTCCTCCACCCGCTCGGACCCGAGGTAATCCATCAGTGCCTGTTCCCGCTAGGCGAGTTGGACGATGCTGGCGTCCAGCTGTCTGGCCATTTCGGCCATGAACTCGGTGTCATTGAGTATGTGTGACACGGTGGCGGGGCAGGGCTGGCGGCACGCGGGCTCACGCCGTGGCCGGCTGATGGAGCGAGTGCACCGTGTTCGGGTCGCAGGCGTCGCCGCAAGGGCCGGACGGCAGGAATTTCTCCAGGAAGACCTGATCCTGGGGAATGCCGAAGTCCGAGCAGGCGAAGTGAGCCGCATCGACCATGGCGGGCCGCGCAGATACAGGTCGGGCTTGACCGGCCTTTCCGCCAGATCATTGCGCAGGATCTCGATGACGTTGCCTTTCTCGAATTCCCACGAATCATCGGTATGCCAGACGCAGAGCCGCACGCTGAGGCTCGCCATCGCGGCTTCCAGAGCCTTCAGTTAATTTATGTAAAAGGCTTCGTGCTGATGGGTGACGCCGAAATAGATGCGGGTCTCCTGGGGTTCCTTCCATTCGTGCATGCGCCTGACCATGGACAGGACAGGGGCCAGGCCGGTGCCGCCGGCGGGGTGCGAATCAGGAACTCCAGGATGCCGTCGGGGTTCGGCACGTTGGAGGGCGAAAAGGATCGGGAAAAATCCGTGCCCAGGATGGTGAGGTCCATACATTGACCAGGGATAAATTGAATGGCCCGAATTCCCTCGGCGTCGGACTGCAGGTGCAGCTTCAACAGGACCACATTGGACGATAGCTGGTTCAGGGCTCGGCCTCGAAGAGTTTTACGTACTTGCGGTCCGGGTGTTGCGCAATGACGGCTTCGAAGGCCTCGATATCGGCTCCGGGCAAGTCATGGGCGAAGCGGTAGGCCAGTTCGGCGTCACCCGCCGCCAGCACGCCAGCTTGCGGGGTGGGCTGTGGGCCTTGCCGTCCGTTGGGCTGCGGGCGGTAGGCAGTGCTTGTATCGAGAAGCAGGGGCGCGCGAGACCTAGCGGCCAATCGGGAAACGGCTAGTCGGCCGGGCTCGGGCGATCCTGCAGGCCGTAAAGCGCCATCTTCTTGTACAGGGTACCTCGGGTGATGCCCAGAATGCGCGAGGCGCGGGTGACGTTGCCACGGCAGACTTCCAGGGCGGCGGCGATGCCGCGGCGTTCCCAGTCGGCGAGGGTGGTTGCCTGGGCGGGCGTTTCGATGACGCGCGCGCCGATGACTCGGCAGGGCTCCGCCTGTTTGGAGGGCTCGGCACCGAGGTCGTGCTTGAGTTCTTCCAGGAAATCGTCGGGCAGGTGCTCGAGACGGATGACGCCGTCTTCCGACAGATTGATGGCGGTCCGCAAGACATTGGAAAGCTGGCGGATGTTCCCGGGCCAGGGGTGGGTCAGGAACAGGTTCATGACCTCCGATGATGGCTTGCGGAAGGGGTCGAAGCCGGCGATCCGCAATTCCCGGGACAGGATGCGGTGGACGATCTGCAACTTGTCATCGCGCTCGCGCAAGGGCGGCACGATCAATTGCGCACCATTCAGCCGGTAGTACAGGTCGCGCCGGAAGCGCCCCTCGCGCACCGCCTGCTGGATGGGCACATTGGTTGCCGCGATGATCTGCACGTCCACCCGCACCGGCCGGCTGGCGCCCACGGGAAAGAACTCGGAGGTTTCCAGCACCCGCAGCAGCACCGCCTGTAGGTCGAGGCACATGTCGCCGATTTCGTCCAAAAACAGGATGCCCTTGTCCGCCAGGAGGAACTTTCCAGACTTGCCTTCCCGGTGGGCGCCGGTGAAACTGCCGGCGGCGTAGCCGAACAGTTCGCTTTCGATGAGTTCGCGGGGGATCGAAGCGCAGTTGACGGCGATCAGCGGCGCGCTGCTGCGGGGGCCCGCGGCGTGAGCCGTCCGCACCAGGTGCTCCTTGCCGGCCCCGGATTCACCGACGAGCAGGATGGGAATCTTGCGGATCTGCAGGCGCACGGCTGTCTCGACGAGCCTTTGCTCGTGACTGCCGGGCCTTGAGCCTGACTCCTGGGCCGGGCCCGCCCCGGAGTTCTTGGTGAGCGTCATGTGCATAGGTGTCTGGACCTCGTTCCTAACGATTCAGGCGTTTCCGCCACAAGTCCATAACCTCAAGAGTCCGGCGTCTATGCGCCGTATTGCTGGCCGCGGCGCCCACAGCATGGCGGCGCGACGGGATGATCAGTGTATTGGTGCGCGAGCGGATAGCCAAGTCCTTGAAATGCGGCATATTGCCGCAGCGCACAGGGAGGTCGCGGGGCAACGGCGCCTCGCCAGCCGCCTTGACCTATGGCGCAAGCGGTGTCCAAAGCGGGATAATCGTGGCCAGCTTTTTTGTCCGAGTGTCATCTGTTCGCATGAATATCCGGTTACAAGCATGAGTCGAGCGTTCGTCAAGGAGTCCGATGCCGAGTCCGCACTGGAAGAGGCTCCCCTTCGGCCGCGCAGTCCGTTTCCCAATTACGTCACGCCTGATGGACTGGCCAGTCTGCATGCCCGCCTGCGCGAGCTGCAGCAGCGGCGACGCGGCCTGGAAGGCCTGGATGACCTGGCCGCGCGCCAGGAGCTGGTCATCGTGGATCGGGACCTGCGTTACTGCAGCGACCGCATCAGCAGCGCAATCCCGGTGGAGCCGGATGGCCAGCCTGGCGACCGCGTGCATTTCGGCGCCGCGGTGGACGTGGAGGTGGCGGGCGAAGCAGATCTGCGCCGCTTTGTCATCGTCGGAGAGGACGAGGCGGATGCCGCCGCCGGCAAGATTAGCTGGATTTCTCCCCTGGCCAAGGTGCTGCTCAACGCCCGCGTGGGTGATTGGGTGACGTGGCGCCGCCCCGCCGGGGACCTGGAGCTGGAAATCGTCGCCATCCACAAAGGTGGTGCGGCAAGCGCCGATGAGGTCGGTGGGTGAGCATCGAAACGCCCGGCATCCAGGTGCGCCGCAGTGCCCGGGCCAAGTACCTGCGGCTGGTGGTGAGGCCGGGGATCATCGAACTGGTGGCCCCCCTGGCGGCGACCGAGCGCCAGGTTCAATCCTTCCTGCAGAAACACAGGTCCTGGGCCGAAGGCAAGGTCCGCGAGATGGATGCCAAGCTCAAGGTCTTCCAGGGTCCAGGCCTGCTCGAACCCGGCGCGACCCTACCCTGGCGCGGGCGCGAGATTCCGCTCGCGGTGGAGGAAACGTCCGGCCGCAGGGCCAATGTCCGCATCGACGAGTGCTTCAGTGTGACGCTGCCTTCCAGGGTGGGTCCAGGCCGCGAGAGCGTGCTCAAGCAGGTGCTTTACAGCTGGATCCGGCACTGGCTGCGGGGCGAGGTGGCCCGCCTGTCGCTCGCCCATGCGCCGCGCCATGGCTTGAACCCTCGCGCCATTCGTATCAAGCGCATGGTCTCGCGCTGGGGCAGTTGCGGACCCCGCGGCGACATCAACATCAACTGGCTGCTGGCGCTCGCTCCGGAGACCGTGCTGGAGTACGTGGTGGTCCACGAGTTGTGCCATATCCGCGAGCGCAATCACTCCGCCGCATTCTGGTCCCTGGTGGCCGAGCACCTGCCGGGCTATGCGCTGGAACGAGCCTGGCTCAAGCGCAATGGGCCTGCGCTGATGCAGCGATTCGCGGAGTTTGGCGCATGAGCAAGTTCGCCCGCAGCCTGTTTTCCTGGGTAGCCATCGCCGCCTTCGTGGTGGGCGTTCAGTTCTATACCAGTCGTAACCTGGTGTCCGGGCAGTCGCCCCCCTTGATGGGTATGACCGCAGGCGGAGCGCCTTTCGACCTGAACAGCCTGCGCGGCCAGCCGGCTGCGCTTTATTTCTGGGCGAGCTGGTGCCCGGTGTGCAAGGCCATGCAGGGCGCGGTCAATTCGGTGGCAAGTGATCATCGCGTGGTCGGGGTGGCGATGCAGTCGGGGGACGCGGAAGAAGTGCGGCGTTACCTGAAATCGTCCGGTTTGGCCGTGGACAGTCTGCCCGATGAAGACGGCGGCATCAGTCAGGCGTTCGGCTTGCGCGGGGTGCCCACGGTTTTCGTTCTGGATTCCCAGGGGCAGATTCGATTTGCCACCTCGGGCTATACCAGTGGGCCCGGTCTGCGACTGCGCCTGTGGCTGGCGGGGCTGTGATGGCCGGCAGCAACACGCCCCCGGCAACGCCACGATCCGGCCCAGGTTCCATGCGGGTGGTGGAGATCACCGCGTTTGGCGGGCCAGAAGTCTTGGCGATGCGGCAACGCCCGGTGCCGGTTCCGGAACCGGACGAGGTGCTCATCAAGGTGGCCGCAGCCGGGGTCAATCGGCCCGACCTCATGCAGCGCATGGGGATGTATCCGCCGCCGCCCGGCGCTTCGGACATTCCGGGCCTGGAGGTGGCGGGGGAGGTCGTGGCGGTGGGCACCCTGGCGGGGTCCCTGCGGGTGGGCGATAAGGTGTGTGCCCTGGTCGCGGGCGGCGGATACGCGGAGTACTGCGTGGCGCCTGCCATCCAGTGCCTGCCGGTGCCGGAGGGTCTGGACCTGGTGGAGGCCGCGAGCCTGCCGGAAACCTTTTTCACCGTCTGGACCAATGTATTCGAGCAAGGCCGGCTGCTTGCCGGCGAGACTTTTCTGGTGCACGGGGGCAGCAGCGGCATCGGCGTCACGGCGATACAACTGGCGCGGCGCTTCGGTGCCCGGGTGATCGCCACGGCCGGGAGCCTCGCCAAATGCCGCGCCTGCGAGGCGCTGGGCGCGACTGCGATCAATTACCGCGAAGCGGATTTTGTCGAGGTGGTCGGCGAAATCACCCAAGGGCAGGGCGTGGATGTGATTCTGGACATGGTGGGAGGCGACTATTTGCAGCGCAACCTGGCGTGCCTGGCAGAAGAGGGACGTTTGCTGCAGATCGGATTGCAGGCGGGGGCGAAAGCCCAGATCAATCTGTTGCCCGTCCTCCTCAAGCGCTTGACCCTCACCGGTTCGACCCTGCGGCGGCGCAGCGTCGCGGAGAAAGGCCGCATAGCCGCCGCCTTGCGCGAGAAGGTCTGGCCCTTGCTGGCACAGGGAAAGCTGCGGCCGGTCATCGACCGCAGCTTTGAACTGGACGCGGCGGCGGAGGCGCACCGCTACCTGGAGAGCGGCGCCCATATCGGCAAGATCGTGTTGACGGTGAATTGAGTGCGGGCGAAATGGGCGCCAATTCTTCTGCTTTTCCTGGCACTTTCCGGGGCGGCGTCGGCCGATGCCCTGGAGGAGGGCATTGCGGCGGTGTCGCGGCGGGATTATGGTGCGGCATTGAAGTTGTTCAAGCCTCTGGCGGAGGCCGGCAATGTGGTGGCCCAGGTCAATCTGGGCAACCTCTACATGAAGGGTGCCGGGGTCAAGCAGGACTATCTGGAGGCGGGGCGCTGGTATCTGCTGGCGGCCGAGCAGAATGAACGCATGGCACAGTCCAAGCTGGGTGTCATGCATTATTACGGACTGGGCACGGAGAAGAATCCGGCAGAGGCGGCACGCTGGTTCACCAAGGCGGCGCAACAGGGAGACCGCTCCGCGCAGACCGTGCTGGCATCTCTTTATGCCCAAGGTGAAGGGCTTTCGCGCGATCCTGCGAAGGCCTACTACTGGTACACCCTCGCCGCGGAGCAGGGCAGCGAGGACGCGGCCCTGGCGCGCAAGGGTCTGGCGGAAGAGATGACGCCGGGGGAAACCGACGAGGCCTTGCGCCTGGTGGGCGAGAGCCGGCGCAAGGCGTCGGAGGATGCCGAGCGGGAACTGGAAGCGGCTGTCGCTGCGGCCAGCGGTGCTGCTGCCGGTAAAGCATCGGGCAACGAAGGAAAAGCGCTCGCCGATCCGGTCAAGGCGGGCAAATCCAGGCGGCCGAAAGGGAGAAAAGCTAAACGCTCTTGAGGCAGGCCGGCGGCGGAATGGCCAGGTCGACCGCGGGCGTTGTCGTCCTGGGGCGACACGGTTGGCGGCCTTGGTTCTGTGCCAGGCTGCCCTGTCATGTGAAGTCGAATTGGAAGATTGATAGGAATCAATGGAGTATGTGCAACAGGATGGAGGGAGGCACAGATGGCTCTTAATTTGCTTGTCATGTTCACACACTGTATCGAGCCTGGCGTTCCGAGAGCTGCGGGACCGGCGGCAGTATTTCCTGAACCTGAATTCAAGTCTATTGTGTCCATGACTTTCGTTTTGGCGCCGGCCTTGCGGCGCGCCCTGCTTCTACTTCTGGTGCTGGGCATTCTGCCCGCCTGTTCATTTCATGAGGGTGTGAGGCCGCAGGTCTATCACGTGACCCGCCCGCACATCGAGCAGGTCGAATCCCACCAATTCGCCATCGGCAAGGACGACAGCATCGTGGGCCGTTTGGCTACGGTCCGGCTGCGCGAAGGTGACAGTCTCTCGGATCTGGCCCGCCACTATGGCCTGGGCTTCGAGCAGATCAGTGCTGCCAATCCGGAGTTGGAACCCTGGGCGCCGCCGGCCGAGACCGTGGTATTGCCCTTGCGCTTCATGTTGCCGGAGGCCCCGCGCAAGGGCATCGTGGTCAACCTGGCATCCATGCGCCTTTTTTACTACGCACCGGGGAAGAAGGGTCAGGACGCGCAGGTGCTGACCTATCCGGTGGGCATAGGCAAGGAGGGGCGTTCCACGCCGACCGGGTTGATGACGGTGGATCGCAAGACCGCGCACCCGACCTGGTATGTGCCCGAGTCGATCCGGCGCGATCACGCACAGAAGGGTGATCCTCTGCCGGCGGTGGTGTCGCCCGGCCCCGACAATCCGCTCGGGGATTACGCCATGTACCTCAGCAAGCCCAGTTACCTCATTCATGGCACCAACAAGCCCTACAGCATCGGTTTCAGGGCCAGTAACGGCTGCCTGCGGCTGTATCCGGAGGACATTGAAAAGCTGTTCCAGGCGGTGCCCAAGAAGACCACTGTCAAGATCGTCAACCAACCTTTCCTGGTGGGGACCCAGGACGGCATGCTGTACCTGGAGGTTCATGATCCCCATGAAGAGATGGATGGCAAGCGCCTGCGACAGGGCTTGGTGGCCAGGCTCAAACAGATGGAAAAGAAGCAGGGGCTGCAGCTGGACTGGCCCAAGGTGGAAGAAGCCCTGGCCCAGGCACGTGGCATTCCCGTGCCCATCCTGACCGGATCCCAGAGCCTGGAACAGGTGCTGGCAGACGCGTTGCCATTGGATCGCCCGCGGCAGTTGTACGGCCAGCCTTCACCCCCGGCGCTGGCGTCCGAGGGCTGGTACATCCGCGCCGCCGAGACCCCGGATGAGGGCAGCGCCCGGCGGCTGGCCGCCATGCTCAATCATCAGGGACCGCGCATACCGGCCCAGGCGGTGCTGAGGGACGGGCGCTACCAGGTTTTGGCCGGGCCTTATCCGGACGCCAAGGCAACCAAGGCGGCGGCCAAGCGGATGAAGATCGATCTGGAGATCAAGGGCGAGATCGTGGAACCCGCGCAGCGGGTGAGCATGCAGGGCGAACTTCGCTGAAGCGGGACTTTCTGCTTTGCGCCGCGGTCTAACGGTGCGAAAATACAAAAGATATAATCCCGCGTAACTAGCATGAAGCTTGCCGATTCCTCTGCGCCCAGTCTCGTCGACCGTTTCGGGCGACAAGTTAGTTATTTGCGCATTTCCGTAACCGACCGCTGCGATTTCCGGTGCATCTATTGCATGGCGGAGGATATGCAGTTCCTGCCGCGTGCCCAAATCCTCACCCTGGAGGAGATCGAAACCGTCGCTTCCGCTTTCGTGGCGCTGGGGGTGGACAAGATCCGGATCACCGGCGGCGAGCCGCTGGTACGCAAGGGCGTGCTGGATCTGCTGCGCAAGTTGGGACGTCTTGAAGGCCTGCGGGAACTGGTTTTGACCACCAACGGCTCGCATCTGGCCGAGATGGCCGCCGAACTGCGTGAGGCGGGGGTCAAGCGCGTCAATATCAGCCTGGATACGCTGGATCCCGACCGTTTTCGCCAGATGACCCGTTTTGGGAGCCTAGAGCGCGTACTCGGTGGCATCGAGGCGGCGCGGCAGGCCGGTTTCGATCGGGTCAAGCTCAACAGCGTGATCTTGAGAAACCGCAATCATCAGGACGTGCGGCCCCTGGTGGCTTTCGCGCTTAGTCAGGGACTCGACATCAGCTTCATCGAGGAAATGCCGCTGGGTGTCGTGGACGGCCACGACCGGGCTGAGGAATATTATTCCAGCGACGAAATCCGGCACGATCTGGAGCGCGAATACACCCTGCTGCCGACCACGGAGGGAACGGGCGGCCCGTCCCGTTACCTGCGCGTGGCCGGTACACAGACTCGGATCGGGTTCATATCGCCCCACAGCCATAATTTCTGCGGCAGTTGCAACCGTGTGCGGTTGACGGCAGAAGGTCGCCTGCTGCTGTGCCTGGGCAACGAGCATTCCGTGGACCTGAAACGGGTTCTACGGTCGCATCCGGGCGACGCCGAGCGCTTGCAACGGGCCATCGTCGCATCCCTGGCCATCAAGCCGGAGCGTCATTATTTCGAGTTGAGGGAGCAACCGGTCATTTTCCGTCACATGAACATGACCGGCGGTTAGCGGCCGGGTGTCTCGCTTCAGAGGTTGTGAAAAATCGTAGCGAGCAGCCCAAGCGCAAGGAGCCCCCAGCGCGGGAGCCCCGGTGCACGTGGGGTACATGAGGATAGACAAAACACATCCTGTGTTTTGCATCTTCGATGCGCTACGCGCCCAAATCGTCTCCCTGCCGATTTGTCCGAGCAGCGTGCGACGCAGCAATCGGGACGCGCAGTAAATTTTTTTTAACAGCCTCTCAGGATTGGGTGAGGGTGTAGCCCTTCGCCTCCAGTTGTTTCAGTACCCCTTGCTCCCCGCCCAGGTGGCCGGCGCCGATGACGATGAAATAGGTGCGGCCATCATCCAGCAGTTCGTCGATCTTGTTGGTCATGGCGGTGTTGCGGTCGCTGAATAGCACTTGGTAGAGCTTGTTGCTGGTGGCGCCCGCATCGAAGCTCTGCCGTACGATGATGTCCATGGCCTCCACGTCGCCATTCTTCCAGGCGTCGATGATCTGCTTGAACTGATCCGGCCCCCGATTCAAGTCCTGCAGGGACTGCAGCAGCATTTGCTCCTGTTCCTGGGGCGAGAATTGCTCGAACAGCTTGACTTGCTGGTCCACGGATTCGATTTCGAGCATCGGTTTCTTGATGCCGTTTTCCTTGATCATGGTCTGATCGATGCCCATGCTCTGATCGTAACCGGCGCTCTTGAGGGCTGTCGCGGTCAGCGACAGGGCCGCCATCCAGGGCTTCTGGGGTTTCATGGCATCCTCGGTCAGGCTCAGCCTCTTGGCCGCTTCCAAGGTTTTCTGCCAGGTGGCGGGCTTCACGTGGTTCTCCAGGATGCTGCCGTCGTGATAGGTACCCGCTTCCGCCAGTTTCCTGGCTGCCTCGCCGGCGCCGGAATTCTCCACATTGGCTTCCACTACCAACACGTCCGAGGCGATGTACGCATCCATGATCCGCGCGGGCAACGGCAGTATCTCGGAGCTCCCGAAATGCATGGAGCCGAGCAGGTATGCGGCACCCTTGCCGGGTTTCTGGGAACTGGCCTTCCACATGAACAGGCGGGTCTGATCCTGGTTGCCGAGTTGCGACAGATGGCTGGGCAACTTGGCGGTGGTCAGTTCCTGGCAGGGCGTGTCGCGGTAAAAGACGTGGCCCTTGGCGTCCGTGCACTTGTACACGCCCGCCTGGGCGCAGCCCAGGTAGGCGAGGAACAGCAGGCTCGCCAGGCCGTGGCGGGAGACTTTGTTTAACGTCATGTTCGAGTGCTCCTTCTTATGGGGGTTCGGCCCGCATGACCTCCGGTGGGTTTCGGGCACACAGCGAGGGCGACAATTCTCGCATACAGGGTGGGTTCCGGCCGCGTTGAGACGGCGTCCGCATGTATGCTAGTCGGTCCCGCAGGTAGGCAAGGGTGATCGCCGCTGCGCATGAAAGCATGCTCGTACACTTTAGTTCAAGTGGCTCCAAACACAACGAAGCCGGCGTGTAGCCGGCTTCGTTGTCGAGCGTGTTTGAGATGGGCCGAGTCAATCCCTCCGGCGAGCGCGTACCTTCTTCATCTGCAAGGTGCCGCGCGGCGTCCACAGGTTCTGGAATGGCCCATCGGAGTTACCGCCGTCGCGGCGTTCCAGATAGATGCAGCGTTTCGCCGGCGGCTTCGGGCGGCGCAACGACAGCAGCAGGGCGCGCGCGGCCAGCGAAAGGATTTCCCGTAATTCGGTCAACATCACTCAATCCTCTTGTCTTGATTGAAACTACCCTGGCGGTCACGCCTCGGTTCTTGTGGCGCCTTCAGACTCAGTATCGGCCAGCCCGCTGCAAATTTGAAGTCCAAGCAACCGGAGCGGGCGGTCAGGCTCGTTGACCGTCGTCCAACAAATCTTCGAAGTCCAGGGCTATGGCGCATATTCCGAATAGTGTGACAGAGCGACTGGCCAACAGTTCCCTGCATCGCCCACGGAAGCGGTCCCACTCCGGTTTGCGTCCAACAGGCGCGGAGAAATCGTCGGCTCCGGCGCTTTCCGTCGCGAGCCTGCCAAGACAAAGCCGCAACAGGTTGGATCGCAGGCGAAACGCGGCCGCCACGCGCGTCCTGTGTTCCCAGAGATCGCCTGTGGCCTTGATCTGGAGTTGCGCCAGCAGGCGATCAAGCCCCAGTTCGCGGGCCAGCCGGAAATAGACCCGGGCAGCTCTGGCCATGGGCGCACCCGACTTAACGGACAATTCGATCAATGCGGGCAGGTCCCCCAGGGCGGGCAGCATGCTGAGCAGCCGTGTTTCCTGTACCGTCAGATCCAGGCTTGCCAGACTGTCCGGGGGCAACGGCCCGGGCAGGTGCGGGTTTTGTGCCCCTGGTGCGGATTCAACAAGTTGCAGAAAGCTGGCCAGGCCTGCCTGCCAGCGGCCCGCCAATTCGGGCTCCCAGATAGCGGCGGGTGAACGCCGCCGAAACCAGTGAAAGGTCTGCGCGATGACGTCCTCTATGGCAATGAGCAGCGGGAGCCGGCTATCGGCTCCAAGCCCTGCGGCCGCTTGGCGAATCTTGCGCCTCACGGGTTCAAAGGCGAATCCGCGGTCGAAGACCAGGTACGCTGCGACGGCCTCGAGCAGCGCTTCGCTTTCGATGGGTTCGCACCAGGCTGGAAAGGCGCTCCCGGCTCGCCCGACGATCCAGTTGGAAATCTGCGCGGCGGCGATCTCGCGAGCCAGGGGATGGTGAGGCAAGCGGTCCGCGAAACGTTCACCCAGCGCTGATGGGAAATAGTCGCGATAGAGGCTGTCATGGGTCCAGGGGGCGAGGAAGGATTCATGTTCCAAGAGGACCTGCTTGATCGCCAACTTGCTGGAGGGCATGAGCATGGCCAGATCCGGGCGGGTGAGGCGTCGCCCCTCGCGGGCCATGACGTCCTTGCGTCCGGGAAACGAGCAGCTGCGCCGATCCAGGAGTCCCGCCCGTGCCAAGTAATCCGCGGTTTCAAGGAATGGCTCCAGATCGTGGCGGCTGCGTTCCAGATCCAGGGATATGGCGAGGCTTTGCTCGGAGTTATGTGACAGGACCGAGAGGCAGACTTCATCGCGCACCCGGTTTAGCCAGAGATCGCGCTCCGCTAAGGTCGCCGGGGCCGATGACGGGTGGGTCAGGAGGATCTTGAGGTTCACCTCATGGTCAGAGAGATCGACGCCGGCTGAGTTGTCCACGGCATCGCTGTTCAGACGGCCGCCGGCCAGGGCATATTCGACCCGAGCCAGTTGTGTTAAGCCCAGGTTCGCACCCTCGCCGACAACTTTCGCGCGCAACTGGCTGGCATCCACACGCACCCCGTCATTGCCGCGGTCGCCCACCTCTTCGTTCTTCTCGCCGCTGGCCTTGACATAGGTGCCGATACCTCCGAGCCAGAGCAGATCGACTGGAGCGGTGAGCAGCAGGCGGATCAGATCCTCCCCGTCCACGGTGGTTCGGCGCAGGCCCAGCCATTGCCGAACTTCGGGGGACAGGGCGATTTCCTTCGCGCTGCGCTCAAACACGCCGCCGCCGGCGGAAATCAGCGCCGGGTCGTAGTCGGTCCAGGTGCCGCCGTCCAGACCGAACAGGCGCTGGCGCTCGGCGAAGCTGCGTTCCTCATCCGGGTTGGGGTCGAGGAAGATGTGGCGCGAGCCGAAGGCAGCCAGCAGCCGGATCTGCCTGGACAGCAACATGCCATTGCCGAACACGTCACCGTCCATGCTGCCCACCCCCACCACGGTCAGTGGCTGGGTCTGCGGGTCACGGCCTAGGTCGGCGAAGTGGCCCTTGACGCATTCCCAGGCCCCTCGTGCGGTAATGCCCAGGCGTTTATGGTCATAGCCGTGGGAGCCGCCGCTGGCAAAGGCATCCCCGAGCCAGAAACCGTATTCCGCAGCGACGGCATTGGCGATGTCCGAGAAGTGGGCCGTTCCCTTGTCCGCGGCGACTACCAGGTAAGGGTCGTCATCGTCGTAGGCGACGATCCCGGGCTGCGGCGTGACACCGGTCTGCGTGCGATTGTCAGTCAGTTCAAGAAGCGCCTTGATCAGTGTGCGGTAGGCTACCTCGGCTTGTTGCCGCGCTTCCTGGCGTCGCAGGCTGGGCGCCTTGACGATGAAGCCGCCCTTGGCGCCATGGGGGACGATGAGGGCGTTCTTTATGATCTGTGTCTGCATGAGCCCGAGAATTTCCTCACGAAAATCATCGGGTCGGTCAGACCAGCGGATGCCGCCCCGGGCGACCTTGCTGCCTCGCAGGTGGATGCCTTCCATGTGCGGCGCGTGCACGTAGATTTCAAACCGTGGCTTGGGGGATGCCATGGAGAAAACCCCCATGCTGTCGATCTTGAGGGCGACGTACCGGTCCGGGCCATCGCGGTGCAGATAATGGTTGGTGCGCAGCGTGGCGTCGATGAGGTTGAAAAGATCGCGCAAGATGCGGTCCGCGCCGCTGTCGTTCACCTTGGCCAGGGCAGCAACCAGTTCCTCTCGTTTGGCGGGCAGCAGTTCCTCCTCGCGACTGGCCGCCGTGGGAAGGTTCGGGTCGGGTTGGAAGCGGACCTGGAAGTATCCGAACAGCAGTCGCGTCACTGCGGGTTCGCGCAACAGGGCTTGGTGGAAGCGCTCCGGCGAGCAGCGGGGATTCCATTGGAAATAGTGATTGCGGTAGGCGCGCAGTACGTCGATGTCCTGCCAGGGCAGGCCGGCGAGAATGGACAGGGCATTGAGCGCGTCGTTTTCTATCGCACCGCGCAGCAGGGCCGTCAAGGTTTCCAGGAGCAGCGCTTTGCGGCAGCGCAATGGATCACCCTGGCAGGCCGGCAGAACGCTGAAGCTGCGTATATGGCTGGCGCGTCCGTCCAGCAGAAAGTCGAAGGCCATCTGGTCCAGCACCCTCAGGTGCAGGTTCTGCAGCAAGGGCAGGATGCGGTCTAGGTCCATGCTGCTCAAACTGTAGACCTGCAGCCGATAGGTGCCGGCGGGAGACTGCCGCGGATCGCGCCACAGGTCCGCGGCGGCAGAGCTGGCGTCGGTCAGGGCATTAAGGCGCAGCGCATCGCGCGCAGCCAGGCTCGGCGGCGTCAACGCAGTGTAAGCGGGGGGCATGGCGGTCAGCGTGGTCGCCGCGTCGGGACCTCGGGCCCGTTTCATGAAGCGGGTGAAGCGTGTGTTCCAGCCGGAATTGCTTTGGATCACGGCGAAGGTCGCAAATGACCCGCCTGATCACTGAAAGGCGAGGAAAAGGTGGAATCAGGCCAGGCGCTTGTGCATTTCCAGCACATTGCCGTTGGCCGTCTTGTGATAGTCGACAGAATCCATGAAGGTCCGGATCAGGAAGATTCCCCGCCCTCGCTCGCAGAGGGCGTCCGGTTCCGGGCATTGAACCTGCTTCAGGTCGAAGCCGCCGCCCCGATCATGCACTTGAATGCGCAGGTTCTTGTCTTCAAGATGGATGGAAATACGGATGGTCTCGGCTGAGGCATGTTCGATGGCGTTGGCCAGGGCTTCGGTGAGCACCAGGTTGAGGTCGTAGGCCAGCGCCTCGCGGTCGCCACTGAAATCGGGAATGCCTTTGGCCAGTTCCTCGGCGATATTACCGATCATCCCCAGGTAGCGGGTATGGGTCGGAATCACGATCTCCAGATCAATTGTGGTCCGACTCATGGGGAGTTTCCTCCACGGCTTCACCCAGGGCGTCCTTGACGGACGGATAGATCTCGAATACCCGGTGCAGTCGGGTGAGTTCGAACATGGACTGAACGCGCGGCTGCAAGCCCACCAGGGTCAGGCTGCCCTGGCGCAGTCCGGCGTTCTTGAATCCGGAAAGCAGAGCTCCCAGGCCGGAACTGTCGATGAACCTTACTTGTCCCAGGTCGACAACCAGCCGAATCTCGCCGCTGTCCAGGAGTCGCAGGATATAGTCTTTCAGGTTGGAGGAATTATGGGCGTCGATGCGCTCTTCCTGAATGTGAAGCAGGGTCTTGTCAGCGTGTTTCTCCGTGGTGATGTTCATTGGTCAGCCTAAGGGTAGGAGTTCTCGGGAGGGCGGTTCAGCGGGATCGGCTGGAGGCGAAGTGCCTGCAGCGATGCAGGAAATCGCCGAGCGAATGACGCTTGAAATGCTCCAGATCCCAGGTGGTATCCTCCAGCAGTCCATGGTACTGCGGGTCCATGACATAAACAAAAGCCCGCGCCGCCGTGCCGGTGAAAGTTACCACGTCAAGCGCCTGCCGAATGTAGAAGTCGTCTTCGAACGCATCCAGATTTTCCATGGCCGCGGCCGTCAAGTCGCGGTAAAGCAGGCCCTCGACGCTTGCCCCTGGCTCAGGGCGGATACCGGGAAAGGACTTTCCCCGGATGCGAAACCTCGCGAAGTGAGGCAGCCGCGCCGGAACCGCCTGAAACCCTTGCCCGGTTACACAGGCCATGACCTCCGGGAGTTGCAAAGAGCCATAGGCGAAAACGGCGTGCTTCATGGGGGGCGTTTCACCTGTCGGGACAGCCAGATACAGTTTAGGCTTTATTTTCGCCTTGTAAACAGGCATTTCCAGTAATTAGGAGAGGGGCAGGCGCCTTTGCGTTCGTGCCCCATGCGAGCATAGATCTTCCGAACATGGCCTTATGAACTGTCGCAGCCTGGCCCCTCCATTGTTTTTCGCGTCCGGAGTCCTTGGCCTGATTTATGAGTTGTTCTGGATGCGGGAACTCACCCTGCTATTCGGTGCCACGGCCCATGCCGCTGCGGTTACCCTGGCGGCCTTCTTTGCCGGCCAGGCCCTGGGCGGGGGTTATTGGGGCGGTCGCGCGCACCTGCTGCAACAGCCTCTGCGAACCTGGGGCATCATGGAATTGGGGATTGCCCTGTCTGCGGGTGGCTGTCTTGCCTTGCGGCCTGTCTTCGGCTGGATTTATCCGGACCTTCACCAGTTGCTTGTGTCAAGCCCCGGCCTGATGCTTTCGGCCAAGTTCTTCCTGTCGTTTCTACTGCTGCTACCCGCCGCTTTCCTTATGGGCGGGACCCTGCCGGTCATGAATCAGTTCTGCGCCAATGCGGGAAAGGGAAGGGGGAACGCCCTCCTGCTCTATGCGTTGAATGCCTTGGGCGGTGTCGGGGGCGTCCTGTTGGCGGGCATCTACCTGCCTTCCGCCTGGGGTTATGACGTGGCCTACGTGGCGGCGATGTCGGCCAGTGCCGCCATTGGCCTGATCGGGTGCATGGCGCGGGGAAGCGCCAGGAGCCTCGCGGAGTCTGCTGGCGCTCCTCGCAGGGTGCTGCCCTTGCCGACGGGTACGCTCTCCGTCGCGTTCCTGTCGGGGGCGGTGGTGGTGGCTCTGGAGGTTTTGTGGACGCGCATGTTCGCACAGGTGCTACAGAACTCGGTGCAGACCTTTTCGTTAATACTGGTGGTTTGCGTGCTGGGGCTCGCTCTGGGTGCGCTGCTGGCAAAGTGTCTGGTGGCCCTGGGGTGGTTGCTGGATGCTTGCCTTTATGGTGTGTTGGCCACCGCTGCCCTTTTGGTCGCTGCCACGCCTCATGAATTTGTCCTCGCCACCGAGGGGCTGCGTTACAGCGGACAAGGTTTGGGCTGGGATGAGTACTTGGTGCATGTGGCGGGCTTGATTGGCGCCGTGACAGGCCCAGCCCTCGTGACGCTGGGGACGGTGTTTCCCCTGCTGCTGGCCAGGACCGCTCATTCGGGCGATCGGCAGGGGCCGTTGCTCGGCCATCTGCTGCGGGTCAATGCCTTGGGCGCTGTGTGCGGCGCGCTTGCGGCAGGGTTTCTGCTGCTGGACTGGTTCGGGCTGTGGAGCAGCATCCGGCTGCTGGCCATGCTGTACCTCCTGGTAGCCCTGGCCGGCGAATACTTTCGCCGCCATGCGCGGGGTTGGCAACGCGCGCTGCCTCTGGCCTGCGCCTTGCTCTTGGTGTCCGCGCTGGATTCAAGCCGGCTGCCGCTGGTGCGCATCGACCCCTTGAACGAGGACGAGAGCCTGCTGCAGGCCTGGGAAGACAGCGCCGGCACGGTCGCGGTGGTGCGCCATGGCGATCAGCTCAAGATCAAGCAGGACAACCACTACACCCTGGGCGGCAGCGGCTCGGCCGCCGCCGAGGCGCTGCAGGGCTCCTTGCCCGTGCTGCTGCACCCAAAAGCCGAGACGGTATTCGCTCTGGGATTGGGGACCGGCATCACGGCCGGCGCTGCGTTGCGCCATCCGATCCGTCAGCTGTATGTGGCGGAGCTCCTGCCGCGGGCCGTCGAGGCGGCGCGCCTGTATTTCGCGCCATATCACTTCGGCCTGTTCGAGGACCCCAGGGCGCGCGTGTTGCAGGCGGACGGGCGCAACTGGCTGGCCGCCACGCGGCAGAATTATGATGTGATCGTGGGTGATCTGTTCGTTCCCTGGCAAGCTGGAACCGGCAGTCTCTACACGCTGGAGCACTTCCAGGCCGCGCGCGAACGCTTGCGCGAGGGCGGCCTGTTCATGCAGTGGATCCCGGCCTATCAGGTTTCCCGGGCGGAATTCGGGGTGATCGCGCGAACGATGCTGGAGGTGTTCCCCCAGGTGACCCTGTGGCGCGGTGATGGCTCGCCGCGCACGCCGGTTTTGGGTCTCCTGGCTCAAGTCAGCCCGGCGCCCCTTCCGCCGGGCGCTCGCCTTTTTTCAGGAGCCACGGATGCCCTGGAGCTGGGCGGTGCGCAGCTTCTAACGCACTATGTGGGCCGGCTGACGGCGGATCGGTTTGCGGACTATCGGGTCAACAGCGACGACCGTCCCGTGATCGAATTCAATGCGCCGGTCACCCAACGACAGCAAAAGCTCGGACAGGCCCAGTGGCTCGCCGGTCTCCCGCTCCTGGAATTCTTGACCGGGATCAGAAACGCTTCGGGGGAAGCGCGCGATCCTTATCTGGCCGCATTGCCGGAGGTGCTGCGACGATTGCCGGAAGCAGGCCTTTGCCTGCAACGGGCGGCGGTCGAAAAGCAGGAGGGCTATCTGACGGCGGCAGAGGGGAGCCAGGCCTGCGCCGAGGCGATACTGAGCGAGTCGGCCAGCGAGAAATCCCGTTAAACCGCCATTCAGGCCCTCGCGCAGGCCCAGGCTTCGATGCGTCGGGCGCCGGCCTTGCGCAGGACGCGGGCCAACTCGTTCATGGTGGCGCCGGTGGTCATCACGTCGTCCAGCACTGCCACATCAAGGCCCCGGTAATCGCCCAGCACCTTGAAGGCATTGCGGAGGTTGCGAGCGCGTTCAGCGGCGGACAACTCCGTTTGCGGAAGGGTCGCCCGGACACGAACGCAACCGCCCAGGTCCAGCGGCACGCCGAGCCGGGCGGAGACTTCGCGGGCGATCTCGATGGACTGGTTGAAGCCGCGTGAGCGATAGCGGGCAGGGTGCAGGGGCACCGGAATCAGGCATTGGGGCCGTTCGTCCCGTTGCGCCAGTCGGTCTGCCAGCAGGCTGCCGAGGACACGGCCGGCGGGATAGCGGGCGTGAAACTTGAGACCCTGGATCAGGTGGCGGACCGGTTCCTCGTAGCGGAAGGCGGCCACGCTGGCGTCGAACTGGGGCGGTTGGCGCTGGCAGGCTCCGCATTCCCTCGCGCTTTCGGAGCCCAGCGGTAGGCCGCAGCGAGGGCAGCACCAGCGGTTGTAAGGCAGGTCCAGGGCGCAGTCCCGGCAAAGATCGCGCCCGTCTGCGCCAGGGTCGCCGCACAGCAAGCAGGTGGGCGGATACAGCCAGTCCTGTATAATGCCTAACCAGCTGTTCATTCCCTGGGCCTGTTCTGATTGACAGCAGCCCGA